>JBBIUS010000018.1:0-14939 GCA_037440105.1 Candidatus Falkowiibacteriota bacterium | reverse complement strand
ACTGCGATGGTCAAGTAGACGAAGGTCTACTCAATGCCTGCGGGACTTGTGGTCCGGTACCTCCAGAAATCTGCGACGGACTGGACAACAACTGCGACGGCCGAGTAGACGAAGGGCTTTTGAACGCCTGCGGCACCTGCGGTCCTGTCCCATCCGAGATCTGTGGTGATGGTCTGGACAACAATTGTAATGGCTACATAGATGAGGAATGCGAGAATGGCAGCAGCAGTTGTATACCAGGCGAAAAACCCGAGATCTGCGGTAATGGTCTCGATGACGACTGCGATGGGACAGCAGACGATGGTTGCAGCGGGCCGAGTCTCTACACACATTGTTGGGATGCGGGTTCAATCGCTCCAAGAGTGGCACTTGAAGGATGTGTTGGCTGGACAATTTCTACAGGGCCAAACGATGGTCTGGATGGGCGTCTGAATTGCACAGGACCATGGACTATCTTGGCTGAGGCGTACAATGTAAGCTCACTTTGCTTCAGCGTGTCTCTTGAGCCGGGTATGTACATCGAGTACAATTCAGTTGCAGAGCTTGCGCCACCGTTCTGGGGCTGCGTTGGTCCGTATCCGCCGGGGACACGGCAGGGTACTCACAGCGCCACGCAAGGCGGTGCTCCAGTTTCATTCCAAAATGTGGACAATCGGCTGGGTGGCTGCAACTTCCGTTATCGACGACCTTAAGTTAGCTAAGGAGGAAGCTCTAACTATAAAGAGATGAGGTCCTCTCCTCCGGGACCTCTTGGGCGGAGCGCTTTGTGTGTAAAAGCACAATGCGTTCCGCCCGTTTTTTATTTTATTTAAAAATTTGTTGCACTAAAAAATTTGACAAAAAATGTCATAGTACAATTTGCCCAACTTTTTTCTTTTTGCTAAGTTTTTTGTTAACTTTATTTGTTAATTTTATTTTTCTGTTTCATTTTAAAATGCTATAATATAAAATTGAACAATATGCCGAAAATTAATCTCCCAATAGATTGCGTTTTAGCAGTAACTTACCGTTGCAATTCTCGTTGTACGATGTGCGACATTTGGAAATTGAAAGAAACGCGTGAATTAGAATTAGAATATTATAAAAAACTGCCAAAAACGCTTTGCGACATAAATGTGAGCGGCGGCGAACCATTTCTGCGGCAGGATTTGGTTGATTTGGTAAAAATTTTACACAAAACTTGCCCTAAGGCAAGGATTATTATTTCTACAAATGGCTATCTCACTGATTTAATTAAGGAAAAGACAAGAGAAATTTTGAAAGATGTTCCTACTGTTGGTGTTGGGGTTTCAATTGACGGAATTGGTGAAATGAATGACAAAATTCGCGGTATCCCTGGCGGATTTAATTTAGCAACCAAAACTTTGAAAATGCTCCGTGAAGAACTAGGAATGAAAAATTTGCGGATCGCTTTTACTATTTCAAAACAAAATGTTGAACATTTAAGTAAAGTTTATGATTTATCAAGAGACTTGGGCGTCCAATTTACTTTGGCCCTAGCCCAAAGTTCAGAATTTTTTTTCGGTGGAAAACAAATAGAAGAAATTCCAGAAGAAAAAGTTTTAAAAGAGCAATTTGATTATGTCATAAAGAAAGAATTGCAAAGTTGGCAGCCAAAGCGGTGGGTGCGAGCTTATTTTGCAAAAAGTCTTTATGATTTTGCAAAAACTGGTAAACAGGCCTTAGTTTCAAAAGCTGGCATAGATTTTTTCTTTTTGGATCCTTTTGGCAATATTTATCCTTCAGTCGTTCATAATTTTGTTATGGGCAACATCAAAGAAAAAGATTTTTCTGAGATTTGGTCTTCGCCCCAAGCAGCGGCAGCCCGAAAGGGGGTGGAAGAGGCTAAACAAGATGTTTGGATGATTTGCACAGCACGCACAGCGATTAAAAGGCATCCGCTTAGAGTCGGATGGTGGGTTGTAAAATCGAAACTTAAGAACTTAAAAACTTAAGAACTTAAAAATTAAGGTATGTCTCACCTTGCCCAAATTTTATTTCCAGAACATGCGCATGACCCTAAGGAGCAGGAGCGTCTCTTGTTCTGGTCGCTGATTTTAGTTTTGATTTTGGCCTTAGTAGCAATCGCCGTTCCCTGGGAATATTTAGTTGGCATTTTGGTCGCCCTTTTGGTTTTTCTTTTTTTTGTAAAATTTATAGAGATTGGAATCTATTTAATTGCTTTATTTTATCCTTTTATTTATCTTCAACTGTGGATAGGACATGAAATAAATGTTCCTTATGTAGATTTGCTTGCCATGTTTGTTTTTGCTGCTTGGGTTGCGCGGTCAATTTTTTTGCCTCCTTACGGAGGTTTAACTTTAATAAGAAAATTGGTGAAAGGAGGGGCAAAATTAAATTTTGAAAATTTCCCAGGTATTTTGTTTTTTACTCTTTTTATCTTTGCTTCGCTCCTTTCACTTATTAACGCAGAGAATTTTTGGTACAGTTTAAAATACATTCTTCGGCCGTTAACCTTTTTTTATTTGATGTTTGTAATTGTTCCTTATAATGTTATTAATTCGCGTAAAACCCTTTTTCGCGTTTTTTGGGTTCTTTATTTTGTTGGACTTTTTGTTGCCGGGATGGGTTTTTGGTCAATCTTAACTGTTGAAGCAGCCGGCGTTTTTAGACGGGCGACACCTGTTTCGATTTTTGGAATTCCGATTTTAGGAACTAATCATAATTTAATTGCCGAAGTATTGATTGGCGTTATTCCGATTGTCTTAATTTTGATTTGGGAAACAAAAGAAATTATTATAAAAAAATTTTTGATATTAGGCCTGCTTTTCATGATTATTATTAATCTTTTAACTTTTTCAAGGACAGGGTGGATTGCTCTGGCGTTGGAGTTAGGGCTTCTTGTTATTATTAAATATAGAAAAAGTATAAAAAATATTGTTCAATTTGGAACGGTTTTATCTTTGATTGTTTTTCCTGTTTTAGTTTATATGTATCTTTTCATGACTAGCGAAATAGTCAGGAGTTCTAATTTAAATCGTATTGCTTTGACAAAAATTGCCGTCGAAACATTTTTAGAACATCCATTGGTTGGAACTGGGGCAGGTACGTTTGTTGAACAAGTGTCTCGTGATAAATGGTATATTGTTGATTTTGGCGAACCATCAGAAGCGCATGGCGTAGTTCAAAAACTTTTAGCTGAAACAGGCGCTTTTGGATTTTTAACTTTTTTTTCTCTTTTAGGTTATGTGATGTGGCGGCTAATCGCGACTTACCGCAGTTTAGAAGTTACTTCTCCTTGGAAATTTATAATTTTAGCTTTAATCCTTTCAAGTTTTGGCAGTATTGTTTTTCAACTTTTTAATACTTCTTATTTTGTTTCAAAGATGTGGCTGCCGCTCGGGATAGCTTTGGCCGCGGCGCGTTTGGCAGAAGAAGCCACTCACCTTAGTCCTCTTCCCAGAGAAGAGAGAGGGAAGTAAGGGGAGAAGAATGTGTTTCACTTGATGTTACTCTAACAGTGGTACGGTTGATTTTTGGAAACACAACTTTAAGCTGCTGCGCGGCTAGCTGAATAAGAAGAACTTTAAATTTTTTAAGATTATATCCATGAATAAAATTAAAATAATTTATATAATCACTAGCCTTAATTTTGGTGGAGCAGAGAGATTACTTTTAGATTTGGTTAAACATTTAGAGAAAGAACGTTATGAGGTGAAAGTGGCAACCGTTGTTGAGGGCGGTCCATTGGCTTCTGAATTTGAGAAGATAGGCATCCCAGTTAAAATTTTTAAGAAGAAAAGTAAAATTGGGATTAAAGTAATTTGGCAAATTTATAAATACTTAAAGCAAGAAAGACCTCAAATCGTTCATACTCATCTTTTTGGAGGGGATACTTGGGGCCGGCTGGCGGCAATTTTGGCCCGTGTGCCAATCATCGTTTCCACTGAACATAACACAAATCTTGATGAAAATTATTTGAAAAGGCAAGTAAAAAAGATTTTAAGTCTTTTTACTAAAAAAATAATTGCCGTTTCGCAAGCCGTGAAAAGATTTTCTGTTGCCGTAGGTCGCATTAGCGAGAAAAAAATAATTGTTATCCCAAATGGGATCGAAGTGAACAAATTTTTGGCGATCTCAGAAAAAAAATACAGCAGTCCGCCAATAATTGGCATTGTAGGGCGTTTGGAAACACAAAAAGGCCATGAATTTTTATTTAAGGCATTAAATTTAATTAAAGCAATTCCTTGGACACTTTGGGTGATTGGCGACGGCTCTTTAAGAGGAAATTTAGAAAAATTAGCTAAAGATTTGGATTTGCAAGAAAGAATTATTTTTTTAGGAACAAGGAGCAATATTGTTGAAATTCTAAGCCAAATTGATATTTTTGTTTTACCTTCACTTTGGGAAGGATTGGGTTTAGCAGTCCTTGAAGCAGCTGCTGCCGGAAAACCGATTGTTGTTTCTCGTGTAGGAGGAATTCCAGAAATAATTGAAGATAAAAAGAATGGCCTTTTAATTGAACCAAAGGATATCAAAGGTTTATCGCAAGCTCTGCTTTGGACTCTTTCTCATGAAGATGAGGCAAAAAGAATGGGACGTCGAGCAAAGGAGTCATTAAAAGAGAAGTTTGATATTAAAAAAATGGTTGGGGAATATGAAAAGTTGTACCAAGAACTAATAATAAATAATTAATAATTTAGCGACTTAATGAAAATTCTTCAAATAAATAAATTTTTTTATCGTCGAGGAGGAAGCGAGGCCTATTTTTTTGATTTAATTAAATTATTAGAGCAACATGGGCATGAAGTAATACATTTTAGCATGTCTTGCCCTCAAAATTTTGATTCGCCTTACCGCGAATTTTTTGTTAAAGAGATTAATTTTGAAAAAAGAGAAGGGGCAATTCGTGATTTGAAAAAATTTGCTCATTCGCTTTATTCTTTTGAAGCCAAAAATAAGTTGGAGAAATTAATTTTAAAAACCAGACCGGCGGTGGCGCATTTGCATAACATTTCTCATCATCTATCACCTTCTATTTTTTCAGTGCTGAAAAAATATAAAATCCCGGTTGTTCAGACTTTGCATGACTATCAGTTAATTTGTCCTAATTTTAAACTTTTTACTGAAGGCGCAGTTTGCGAGAGGTGTAAAAAATATAGATATTGGCATGCCGTGCTGCACAAGTGCGTTCATAGCTCGTATTTAGAAAGTTTTGCCGAGTGTTTAGAAATGTACTTCCACAGGGCTTGCAAATTTTATGAAAATAGTGTATACTGCTTTGTTACGCCTTCTAAATTTTTAAAGGATAAATTAGAGGCGTGGCGAATAATAAAAATTGAAAAACTAAAAAACCAAAAAACTGAAAAAATTATCCATATTCCGCATTTTCTGGAAGCGGCAGAATATGAGCCAAATTATATGCCAGGTGATTATGTTGTCTATTTTGGCAGGTTGGCGAAGGAAAAAGGATTAGATGTGCTTTTGGAGGCAGTGGGTGGTACTGAAATAAAGTTAAAAATTGTTGGCGATGGACCGGAAAGAGAAAAAATAAAATTACAAATTACAAATTACAAATTACAAAAAAATATTGAATTTATTGGTTATAAAAGTGGGAAGGAATTGCATGACCTAATTCGCGGTTCAAAGTTTGTTGTTCTGCCATCAATTTGGTATGAAAATTATCCTATGTCTTTGCTTGAAGCTAGTGCTTTAGGGAAACCAATGATTGGTAGTCGATTAGGGGGAATTCAAGAAATTATCAAAGACAATGAAAGTGGATTTTTAACAAAACCTGGCGATCCTAAAGATTTGCGAGAAAAAATGCAGCGCCTTTGGGGTAATAGAAGTTTATGCGAACAGATGGGGCAGCGAGCCAGAGAGACGGTTTTAGAGAGAAATGCACCAGACAAACACTATGAGAGATTGATGGAGATATATAGAGAAATAGTTGCTTTTGGATAACGCGAATGGGTTTCGTCCCACGAATAACGCGAATATTGATTAAGTGCTATTAGTGAGGCGAACAGAGTGAGCCCATTAGTGTGATCCTAAACGCAATATGTCAAAACAAAAACAAAAAATAAAATTGAATAACGATTCAAAGGAATTTAAAGACAAATTTTTTTGGCTAAAGCATAAGTATTTTAAATATGCGGTTCTTTTGAGTTTAACCGCCGGAGCTGTTGTCGGCGGATATATTTTTGAAAAAAAAGAAGGGGTTTCCTTGCCTCTTGTCCCTCAGGTTAAAATTGAAGAAAAGTATCCGCGTTTGGCAAATCTTTTTTTCAAGTGGGACATATCTGATGAAGAGGCGCGCGAGTTGGCAAAGTGGGATGTGGTTGTAATTGATATGGAGGCCCAAATTAGCACGCCAGACAATCTCCGCAAACTCAAGGAATACAATCCGCAGATTAAAATTTTGGCTTATATTACTGCTCAAGAATTTACAACCAGTGTTTCTCATTTAAAAGCAAGCACTATGCGCCGCCAGCTTTATGATGGTTTTTCTGATTCTTGGTGGCTTAAAACTAAAAACGGCGGAAGGCTAATGTGGTGGCCTGGGACTTGGCTAATAAATATAACTGAGGACGCGCCAATTGTAGGAGGTAAAAAGTGGAATGACTATTTACCGGAGTTTGTGGCGCAAAAGATTTTGAGCACTGGACTTTGGGACGGTGTTTTTTATGACAATGCTTGGCAGGGTATTTCTTGGCTTCCGTCAGGCGACGATATTGATTTGAACGGTGATGGGCGAGCTGAGTCAGTAGGGGATCTTGATAAAAAATGGCGCGCTGGAATGATTAAAATTTTTCGCCGGACAAAAGAACTCTCGCCGGATAAAATAATTGTTGGCAATGGAGTCGGTGGATGGAACGGCTTGGCCTACTTTAATAACTTGAATGGCGTTGCTATAGAACATTTTCATCAAGCAAATTGGCCCGATGCGCTTGGCAATTATTTTTTCATTAACGAGAAAAGCCAAAAACCGCCTGTTACCATTTTGAATTGCAATACAGAGAATACTGGCAAGCAAGACGATTATTCAAAGATGCGTTTTTGTTTGACGAGCGCTCTTTTGAATGATGGTTATTATAGTTTTGATTACGGCGATCAAGCTCATAATCAACTTTGGTGGTATGATGAGTACAGTAATTTTTTAGGCAAGCCTTTAAATTCAGCTTATAATTTACTTATACAAAGTACAAAAATTGAAAACGGTCTTTGGTGGCGAGATTTTCAAAACGGCATTGTGCTTGTTAATTCGACTGATTCTTCTAAAACAGTAAATTTTAATGAAACATTTGAAAAAATTAATGGATGGCAAGACAGAGAAGTCAATAATGGATCAATTGTTCAGAGCATTACTTTAAAACCGCAAAGCGGCATTATCCTTCTGCGACGCGCCGAGAGCGTTGTGATTTCTTCTTTTGTTAACGGTTTTTCTGCTCGCTTTTTTAACGAAAAGGGGCAAAATATTCGAGCTGAAATTTTTTCTTATGAGAATAAATTTCAAAGCGGTGAAAATATTATAATTGAAGATTTAGACGGAGATGGTTTGTCTGAAACAGTAGCCGCTGGCAAAAGCCAAATCTCGGTTTGGAATGAACAAGGGAAAAAAATTATTTCATTTTTCCCTTACGGAGAAAATTATAATAAAGGTATTAACTTTGCGATAGGCGATTTGAACAACGATGGTAAAAAAGAAATTGTGACTGGCACAGGACGAGGCGGCGGACCGCATGTCAGAATTTTTAATTATCAAGGAAAGTTAATTCATCCAGGGTTTTTCGCTTATGGCAAAAATTTTAGAGGCGGCGTAAATGTTGCTTTAGGAGACCTAGACGGGAACGGCTGGCTAGAAATTATTACTGGCGCAGGGTTTGGTGGTGGCCCGCATGTTAGGATTTGGAGCGGGGGAGGCAAATTGCTTCATCCAGGATTTTTTGCTTATAGCCCTCGATTTCGCGGTGGCGTTTATGTTGCCTCTGGAGATACTGACGGCGACGGCAGGGCAGAGATAATTACTGGCGCTGGCCCAACAGGCGGCCCTCACATTAAAGTTTTTGACAGTCAAAAGTTTGCATTAAAATCTGAGTTTTTTGCTTTTGACGCAAAAAATACGAACGGAGCGGCTGTTGCGGCAATTGATTTAGATCAAGATGGGAAAGTGGAAATAGCCGCTTTCACCTCAGATGTTTTTATTACAGGTGAATAATTTTTTTTCTCCGCCACTTTGGTGGCGTCAGTCCAAACCGCGTTAAAACGCTGTGTAGTAAAAATGAGTTTTACAAAAAGACAGTTTTTAAAACTGTCTTTTTGTGTTTGAGTTTTTATGGCCACTAAAGTGGCGTCAAGTTCTTTCGTTTTTCAGTTTTTCAATTTTTCCGTTCTATCCAGACCTGACTTTAGTCAGTTAGAAATTTTATTACTCTTCACCAAGTTTTGGATTTGGCGAATATAAAGTATTTTTAATTTTCCATTTTTCTATGTATTGACCAATTCCTTTGTTTTCTAAATTGTACTTTACAATTGGTCTTTTCTGCGACCACTTAATTAAACTTTCAAAACTGATTTTATATCTCCCGCGAACAACCACATAACGAATCTCTTCTTCTTTTAGAGCACGTCGGATAGTGGCAGGATTGATGCCGAGAAGGCGCGCTCCTTCAGAAACCGAAACCCGGATAATATTTGCCCGAGCATTATTTTTTGTTTGATTTTGACTGGCCATAATTTTGGAGAATTAATAGTTAAAATTATGAATTATGGTTTAAATTTTTGATTTAATAGGCACATTATAATATTCTTTACTTGATGTTTACGATATTGTGTACAATTTAATTGTAACTTATCTTATTTTAAATGTAAAGGGCATGGGTTGTGGATAAATTTTTAAATATAATCTCAACATAATGTATACAATATCGTCAACAGGTTAAAACATAAATATAAAAAATCAGAAAGGACAACATCTTAAAAATTCCTTTTAAAAATTGTTTTTTTAAAAGGAATTTTCTATAATTGGGAGTGTAACAAAATTTTAATTTCTCGTCCTAATTATGAACAGAAAGTTAAAAGAAAAATTTCTTCTGTTTGAACTTCGAATCAAAAAAGACCCGGAAGCATTTGGTAAAATTTACGATTTGTACGTTTCACAAATATACCGTTTTATTTTTTTTAAGGTTTCAAATAAAGAAGAGGCCGAAGATCTCACAGCTGAAGTTTTTCTTCGGACCTGGCAGTACATTAATGAAATGGGGGCAGAAACAATTGGTAATCTGCAGGCCTTTCTTTATCAGGTAGCGCGCAACGCTGTGATAGATTATTACCGCGAAAGAGCGCAAAAAAATTTATCAACTTTTTCTGTTGTTCCTGAAGGTTTAGAAGACCGCGGTCAAAACTTAAAAGAAAAAATTCAAAACGCTTCTTTGATGGAAGAAACAAACAGGGCGCTTAGGCAGTTAAAAGACGAATACCGAGAAGTGATAGTTCTCCGATTTATAGAAGAAATGAGTGTTAGCGAAACAGCGAAAGTTTTGGGGAAATCAAAAGGCGCAGTAAGAGTGCTTTTGCACCGAGCCTTAAAAGCGCTTCGCGAACTCATGACTCAGGAAGAAAATAATTTAAAATTGAAAACTGAAAAATAAAATCGTCAACCGTTAATCGTTTATGTCCAATGACATAATTAAAAAAATCAAACTTTTGCGCCAAGTTGAGCCAGACGCCGCATTCAAAGAGACAAACCGGAAAATTTTAATGATGCAAATAAAGAATACTTTAGATTTAGGGGTAATGAGAAAGAACACCTTAAATACATTACTTGAAACTTTTAATGTATTCTTTCCATGGCAGATGATGAAGACTGCTTTTAGACCTGTATTAGCAGTCCTTTTAATTTTTGGTTTGATTTTAGGAAGCGGTTTGTCGGTCAGCGCTGCTGAATCATCTTTGCCAGGCGACGCACTCTATTCGTTAAAATTAGCAACTGAGAAAATTCAGGTGTCGCTTACTTTCAAAGAAGAGAAAAAAACCGAGAAGCACGTTGAGTTGGCAGGAAAAAGAATCAATGAAGTGGCAAAAATAAAAGACAAGCCAGTGCCTTTGGTTGAAAAAAGCAAAAAAATTAATATTGCAGTGAGTAAATTCAAAGAAGAAATAGAAGGCGTCAAAGCAAACCTTGAAAAAATAGAGAAAAAAATTGAACCGCAGAAAGTGGTGGAAGTAGCTAAAATTGTTGATGTGAAAGCGAATGAGTATCAAGAGGCCTTGCAAAAAACTGTCAATGATCTTGAAGCGCCAGTTAAAGAAGTAGTGGTTGCGCAAGTAAATGAAGGTTTGGAATCAGTAGAGAAAGTTGGGGACAAGGCTTTGGAAGTTATTGTTAAAAAACATGTTCAGGGGGAGGTTATTTCACCCGAAGAAGAAGTCGTGAAAAGATTAGAAAAGAAGATTGAAATTGTTGAAAATAAAGTAATAAAAGTTGAAGAACAAGTTGCGGCATTGACTAATACTTCTCCATCTGAACCTGCTTCTTCCGAAGAGCCAACCGAAGAGCCAACCGAAGAACCAGCACCTCCTGTTTCGTCAGAGGTCCGGCAAACCACAGCTCAGATTCAAGAAGCGACAAACCAAGTTAAAGAAGTTTTAGACCAAGCCAAAGAATTATTAACATCAGACCAAAAAGACCTTGGCGCGGTTTTGGATAAAGTTATTGAGAGCAAAGAATTAGTAAAACAAGCCGAGCAGATTGCTGCTTCTGCCGCCGCAGTTTCTCAAGTCGGGACAGGCGCCGCTGGCACAGGTGTAAATGCAAATGAGGATGTCATTAATAATGTCAATACTAATACAAACACTGCTAATATCAATGTTAACACGGACGAAAATGCTAACGCGAATACAAATGTTAATGTAAATATCAACACCAATGTGAATGCGGATGCAAATACTAACACAAACACAAATACAGATGTAAACGCTGATGTTAACGCGGATGTAAATGAGAATCAAAATATTAATGTCAACACAAATAGTAACACGAACGCCAACACAAACACGTGAACGTACCGAGTGAAACGAGTGCGGCTGATAAAATAAATTAAAATAAAATAAGTTCCAAGTTCTAAGCCATAAGTTATTTATAAACCGGTAAAAGCAGAAAGGTCGACCCTTATGGGGCTTTTGCCATTAATAAAATTAATACGCGAATCACTAAACGAATTATCCGCGAATATTCGCGAATAAATTTGCTTAAGATTCGCGAGTCAACAAGAAATTTAAATTATGACAGATCTTATCAAGAAAGGGAAAAAGGTCTTTACCTTCACAGTTGTCCTTACAACTATTGCCTGGTCAATTGGCCTTGGCGCTTTGGCTCTGCCACTCGCTGCCAATGCTTTGACTTCGGGTGATTTAATCAAGGGCACTGGAACCGCAGTTTATTACTACGGTGCGGATGGAAAGAGATATTTATTCCCAAACTCAGGAACTTATGCGTCCTGGTATTCTGACTGGACTGGCGTACAGTCCATTACTGATGCAGAACTCGTTGCCATTCCTTTGGGAGGCAATGTGACAGTAAGGCCAGGACAGTTGGCCCAGTTTGTCAGTATGGATACGCCTTGGCATGTCATGGACCCAAAGGTCTATGCTGTTGAAAAAGGCGGCGTACTGCGCTGGGTAACTACTGAGGCCGTGGCAGTCGCGATTTTTGGTTCTGATTGGACCAGCAAAATTGTGGCTGTTCCAGAGGTCCTCTCAACCAACTACACTGTTGGTTCTAATATAAACGCAGCTTCTGATTACGATTTAGCCGCCCAGCAAGCCGTTGCTTCAATTAATGAAGACAAGGGTTTGGTTGGCGTTGGCGCTGGATTGACTGTTGCTTTAGCATCAGACAGCCCAGCAGCTCAAACTGTGCCTGAAAAGGCAAACAGCGTTGTTGTGGCAAAATTCACATTCAATGCCGCATCTGCCGCGACTTTAACTGATTTAGTCCTTCACAGAGTTGGCGTTGGCGCACCTTCAGATATTGCCAATGTCTATCTCTATGATGGCTCAACCAGATTAACTTCTGGCCGATCAGTTGGCACAACTTCAAACTTGGTTGAATTTCACAGCTTGTCAGTTGCCCTAGCAGCTGGCACGCCAAAAACCTTGACTGTCAAAGTTGACATTGCTGATGTGACAACAACTGGCGGCGTGCACGCTTTTGAAATTCAAGATGCTTCAGCAGTTACTGCTGGCACCTTGTCTCCAAGCGCAGCTGCTTGGCCGGTTCGCGCCTCTGACTTTACAGTTGGCAGCGCGGCAGTCAGCACTGTGACTGTGACAAAAGGAACCACTCCAGCTGACCCAACAGTCGGCGAAGTTGGAGCTGAGATTTCTTCGTTCAAGATTGCGGCTGGCACTAATGATGTGGCCGTAAGCCAGATTGTTCTTTTGCAGGCTGGTTCAGTGTCAAACACTGATATCACCAATTTAGAACTCTGGGTTGGTTCAGAAAAGATTGCTGAGGCCGCTTCAATGACTGGCGACAAAATGATTTTTGTCATGTCAGAGCCATACACCATTGCCGCAGGCGTGACCAAGACCTTTACTGTAAAGGCGACGGTTGGCGGCCGCGGTGGTAGAACAATCAGAACATATATGGAATATGCTTCTGATGTTTTAGCTGTTGACAAGACCTATGGTTATGGCGCAAATGTTGACATCACTGCCTTTGACGGCGGCGCAGGCGAATACATTGAAGTAACGACAAAAGGCGGAGCAATCACTGTTGCTTTCAACGGTCCTGTCGCAGCCAATGTCTCAAAAGGCGCGCAGGATGTTGTCTTCTATGACATGTCAATTACTTCAGCCAGCGCTAATGTTGAAATCCGAAAACTTGACATCAAAGTTTATGGCGATGGCACAGGCAAGTTATATGAAGGCACTGACCGCAACTTGACTGATATCAAAGTCAAAGATCAGGCAACAGGCGCGACCTTAATGGGTCCAAAGGAATTGGCTGTGGCTGGCGGCGAAACCGCAACCCAGACCATTAACTTTACTGATGCCTTCACCTTGAACGCTGGCGAGACCAAGAGATTGATTGTGACAATGGATACAAGAAATACAACTGATGCCGATTTTATTGACCACTGGTTCAAAGTTGAACTGCAAGCCTTTGGCGCTGATTATATTAAGAATGTTGATACTGGCGAATATGTCACTGACATTGTGCCTAATACCGCAAACTTGGGTAATGCCATGACAGTCAAAGCCGCTGCTTTAACTGTCAGCTTGGCTGCTACTCCTGCTTCTGCAACAGTTGTCAGAAGGGCAACCAACATTGAATCAGCTGGTATCTCATTCTCAGCTGGTTCACAAAGCGCCATTAAAGTAACCTCAATCAAATTGACTGGCTACGGTGATACTGACAACGGTATGGCAAGCCCCACAGTAGGAGAGTTTGATGATATGGTATCCTCTGTGACCTTGTGGGATGGCGCAACTCAGGTTGGCACTGCCAAAGCGCCTGGCACTGACGGCACAGTTAATTTCACTGGTTTGAATTGGACAATTCCGGCTGGTGAAACAAAGAAATTGATAGTCAAGACTAACATTACATCAACTTGCGGTGATCTTGGTGGCGGCGTTGATTATGCCTATGTCACTATTGCGGCCGCAGGTGATGTGGTTGCTGAAGACGCTGATGCCAACTCAGTCACTCCAGGCGGAACCTATCCAATCAACAGTGCTCCGACTGTCTCTCTGACTGTTGACGATGTTGGTACTTTGTCTGCTGCAGCTGATCCAGCCATGCCTGCTTCAGCCATTGTTGTGGCAGGAAACAGCGGAGTCGAGGTTTTGAAAGTGAAGTATGCAGCAACAATTGAGGACTTCACCATTACCAAGGCTGAAATTAAAGTTGATGCAGCTGGTGACGCTGACTCAATTAACTATGTTAAATTGAGTTATAAGGATGCAGGCGGCGCGACAGTTGAGAAGCAAGGTGTTTTAGTCGGGACAGTTGCTGACTTTGAAAACTTGGCAGTGCATGTGCCAAAAGATGGCTATGCAACCTTAACTGTCAAGTTGGATTTGAACACCATTGCTGGTGGCGCAGATTCTGGCGACACGCCAAAGATGTCATTTGACTACGACACCGCTTTTGAGGCAGTTGGCGCTGATTCTGGTACCACTTTGACTTCTGTTGGCTCAGCTGACATTGATGGCAATGAAATGGTTGTCAGAAAGACAAAGCCAACAATCTCTCTGCATGCTTCTTCACCGTCAGGCTCACTTGTGCCTGGCGTGACAGAAGTCTTGAGATTGAATATCACTGCTGACGCAGCTGGCGATGTCTACTTTGACGAAAGCGGCGCTAGTGCTGCTTGGAGTGGCGATAACGCGGCTGACGGTACATTTGATGATGGCAAAATAGAATTCAAGGTTAACCAAACTGGCGGTAATTCTGATGGTAATGATGTTTGCTCACTTTATGATGCTTCAGATGACGCCAAGATTGACGAAATCACTGCTGATTTTGGTATTACCACAGAGCTGACCTTTAACTTCTATGCAGACGCCTCAACTGGCCGCGACCTCGTTGTCCCAGCTGGCGAAACCAAGACCGTTTATGTCAAGTGCGACTTGGATGACTTTACCACCACAGGCGATGTCTTCCGCTTAGACCTTGAGGCTGATACTTCAGGCACTCTTGCTGCGGCTGATAACCTTAGATGGTCAGACAATGCTGTGGCAGCTACTGTCCCAACAGAAGGCTTGATTAATGGCTATCTGGTTAAGAATCTGACTGTCACTGGCGGCACGCTCGTGAAATAAAGTTAGTGCTCGTTGAGATAGAGAAAAAGCAGGGCACCTCATCGGTGCCCTGTTTTGTTTGCGCATTTGTGCAGAATTTTGTGCAGAAGAAATTCTTCTGCTATAATAATTGCAGAAGAATTTCTTCTGCAAGTTTTCTGCAAGTTTAT
>JBBIUS010000017.1:0-15461 GCA_037440105.1 Candidatus Falkowiibacteriota bacterium | reverse complement strand
ACTTTTTGCGCTGTCTGGGCTAGTTCATCTGCCGCTTTTTGGATAGCAGCTTTATCGTCACCATCTTTCACCTTTTTCAAAGCCTCAACTTTTTCTTCAATGGCTTTCTTATCTTCCGGCTTAACTTTATCGCCAGCATCTTTCAGCATTTTCTCAGTGGTATAAATAATCGTCTCAGCGGTATTGCGCAAATCAATTAACTCTTTTTTCTTTTGATCTTCTGCCGCGTGCATTTCCGCTTCTTTTTTCATTCTCTCAATCTCATCTTTTGACAACCCGGTTGAAGCAGTAATCGTGATTGACTGCTCTTTGCCTGTCGCTTTATCTTTTGCCTTAACATTTAAAATCCCATTGGCATCAATATCAAAAGTTACTTCAATTTGCGGAATGCCGCGCGGAGCCGGCGGAATACCTGACAAAATAAACCGACCTAAAGTCTTATTGTCAGCTGCCATTGGCCGCTCACCCTGCAAAACATGAATTTCCACTGATGTCTGGCCATCGGCCGCAGTTGAAAATATTTGCGACTTTGAAGTTGGAATCGTAGTGTTTCTGGAAATCAACGGCGTCATCACCGCGCCCAAAGTCTCAATACCCAAAGTCAATGGCGTCACGTCCAAAAGCAGAATATCGCGCACTTCGCCTTGAAGCACGCCTGCCTGAACTGCCGCACCAACTGCCACAACTTCATCAGGGTTTACTGATAAATTTGGTTTTTTACCAAAGAACTTTTCTACTGTCTGGAGCACCAAAGGCATTCTTGTCATTCCACCAACCATAATGACTTCTTCAATATCTTTAACATCCATTTTTGCATCAGCCAGAGCTCTTCGGCACGGCTCTAATGTCGCTTCTACCAGATCACCAACTAATTCTTCTAACTTTGCCCGAGTCAATTTCATAACCAAATGTTTCGGCCCGGAAGCATCAGAAGTTATAAATGGCTGATTAATTTCTGTTTCCATTGAAGTTGATAATTCTATCTTAGCTTTTTCTGCCGCTTCTTTGATTCTTTGAAGCGCCAACGGATCTTTCGACAAATCAATTCCCTGGTCTTTTTTGAATTCATCTAAAATCCATTTAATAATTCTCTGGTCAAAATCATCACCACCTAAATGTGTATCGCCGTTCGTTGATTTGACTTCAACCGTATCCTGACCAATATCCAAAATGGAAATATCAAAAGTTCCGCCGCCAAGGTCATAAACCGCGATTTGCTGACCCTTCTTCTTATCAAAACCATAAGCCAAGGCCGCGGCTGTTGGCTCATTAATGATCCGACGCACCTTGAGTCCAGCGATTTCCCCAGCTTCTTTAGTTGCTTGCCTCTGTGAGTCGTCAAAATAAGCTGGCACAGTAATGACTGCTTCTTCAATTTTTTCTCCTAATTTTTCCTCTGCGTCAGTTTTTAATTTTTGTAAAACCATGGCCGAAATTTCCTGCGGCGTATATTCTTTATCTCCCATCACTACCTTTACGCCAACGCCTGACTGTTTAATTTTAAAAGGCAAAATCTTTAAATCACGCTGAACTTCTGGATCATCAAAGCGCCGGCCAATCAAACGTTTAATTGAATAAAGCGTGTTTTCCGGATTGGTGACCGACTGCCTCTTGGCAATTTGACCAACCAATCTTTCACCGTTCTTTGAAATAGCAACAACTGAAGGCGTTGTTCTCGCCCCCTCTTTATTTTCCAACACTTTCGGCTCGCCACCTTCAATGATGGCCATACAAGAATTAGTTGTACCTAAATCGATTCCTAAAATTTTCATATTATTCTCACAAATCACTAAGCGAATTAAAAGCGAATATTAAACGAATTCGCTTTTGATTCGCTGTTATTCGCTTAATGATTAGTAATAATTATTTGTAAATTCCTGTTCCACGCCGCGTAGCGTGGAACAATTTATCCACAAATAAATTATTTATTTCTTTCCTTTTACCACCTTAACCTTAATCGCCTTGGCTTTTGCTTCCGGCGCTTTAGGGATCACGACTTTCAACATTCCTGCTTCTGACTTGGCGCTTGCCTTATTGCCGACTACTGGCACTGGCAAATGAACAGAGCGGTAAAAACTGCCGTAACGAACTTCTTTGCGGTAAAAATCTTTTTCATCAACTTCTGTTTTTCTTTCTGTTTTTCCCTTGATAGTCAATACACTGTCCTCAATCGAAATATCAACATCTTCTGGATCAACTCCAGCCAACGGTGTCTCAACAACAACACTGTCTTTTGTCTGATAAATATCCAAAGCGGGCACAAAACCAGCAACTCTTTCTGGCAATGTTGGGAAACCTTCAAAGAATCTATCAATTTCTTCAAAGGGCTCCCAAGTCTCCCAGGGTCTCCAACGAATGATAGGCATAATTTTCTTCACCTCCTTTCTTTTAATTAATTAAATTAAATTCAATCTAAGTATTTAGTAAACATCATTTTTGGATTTCACTAATGGGCTCGTTTCACTGCCCCACTAATAACACTAATTCGCGTTATTCGTGGGGTGTAGCCCATTCGCGTTATCCCTCACTAACAACAACCTTCGCCGCCATAATCACTCTGCCATTCATCATATATCCCCCACTTACTTCTTCTAACACTGTATCCGCTTCCACTCCCTCGCGCCTCTCTTGGCTAACCGCTTCGTGAAACTCTGGATTGAACTTCTCGCCCACTGTTTTTATCTCCTCAATCCCCAAACTTTTAAATAAATCCTCAAACTGCTTCTTAATATTTAAAATTCCTTCTGCCCATTTATTATTGGTCGTATCTATATCTTTAGACGCCCGTTTTAAACCATCGTAAATTGGTAAAATCTTGAGTAGCAACCCAACATTAGCAAAGGCGACTAGTTCTGCTTTTTCTCTGTCAACTTCATTTTTAAAATTAATATAATCTGCCTTTGCTCTCTTCCAGCCATTCAAATAATCTTCTGCTTGTTTTTTACAGGCTTCCAATTCTGCTTTCAATTTTTCGACTTTATCAACTTGCTCTTGTGATATTTTGTTATCTTGTTGTTTTGGCTGATCTTCCATACTTAAATTTTATTTAACAATTTTTTAACTTCGCGGATGAGGGCAATAATTTTTCCATAATCCATTCTCATCGGTCCGAGTACAGCAATTAACCCTTCTTTTTTATTTTTCTTACGGTATTTACTCATCACCGCGCCGCAAAAATCGCTGAAAGGATTTTTTTTACCGATTAAAACCTTAACTTCGTCTTCCGTTTCTTCAAATATTTCATTAATGATTTCGTCCAAATGATCAACCACCTCGCCGATTCGGTAAATTAAATTCTGATTGCGAAATTCCGGTTTGGCAAATAAATTAGAAAGTCCTGTGTAATAAACGTCTTTTGGCCCAAAAGCCAAAATCACGGCCTCACCCGATAACTCAGCTAAAGTTTTCGCCAACATTTTTTCTGGAAATTCTTTTGTCCGGATTGCCAAAGATAATTCTTTTTCTTCGCTGCTAGTCAACCTATTTTCTTTTTTATCTAAAACACTGAGATAAAATTCATACCCCTTTTCTGTAGGGATGCGACCAGCTGAAGTATGCGGCTGGCGAATAAAACCTAATTTCTCAAGTTCTGCCATCTCATTTCTTACAGTCGCCGAACTAACTTTAAAATTACCTCGCCCAGCCAAAATTTTAGAGGCTACAGGCGCGGCTTTCTTGATATATTGATCAATAATAGAAAAAAGCAATTTTTTCTGTCTTTGATCCATATTAAGTCATTTTACAATCATTAGCAGTCATCTGTCAAGAGTGCTAATTCTATTATAACAAAACACGGACTCCACTCAAGAGCCCATGTTTGTCCATTGTCAATTGTTAATTGGTTAATTTTATGCACTCCCGCTCTTTCCATGCTGATAGCTAATTTCGCTTAAAAGTACATTTTCAACGCGAATGCCCCTTGGATAAAAAATCCTGTCTAATTCATTTTTTATAGCAATTTCAATTTGGTTCCTTTGCAGGGAAACAATATCCTGGGCTGAATATAAAGAGGCTATCATTCGCAACCGACTCCTGATCGTCGGTCTAATAATTTTATCGATGAAATCTTCGCCGATATTCTGCCAAATATGCGGTATTTGTTCAACGTCTAACCGCAAAAGTATGTCACTCTCAATTAAAATATTTTTATTATCTAAAGTCACCGCATTAATCGGGACATCGCCCAAAGCGCGAGTATTTTCTGCTCGAAATTCTTTGCTAATACTGTATTCTAATGTCTGAGTATTAAATAGTTTTGCCCTTTGCCAAAAAGGAATTTTAAGATGAAGACCTGGATGTAAAACTTTTTTAAGCACTCCCCTGCCTAGATCATAAACGCAAGCCACATATCCCGGCGGAACGGTAATAAAAAAACCCTTTAAGACGTCCTCCACGACAAAAGAATACATTATCTTATCTAAAGAATCAGCCATATATTGATTTAGATTTAAAATTTAAAAATTGTTATTTTTAATGCCTATTGCTATATTAATCGATTATTATCTTTTGTCAACCCGCTTCTGGTTCTCAAAAATTTTATAGCTTGGCCAAAATTTGGTTGTAAATCCCTAAAATAATTAATTTGTTCTGTGCCTTATACCCCAAATTTATAATCAAATTATTTTATTAATTCGCAATTTTGAAAAATAAAAAGCGTCAAAATACTCGCCGGCTTAACAATTCATCTATTAATAATAATGAACCATTAAAACCAATTTCTTCTGACGCTTGTTTGAATAAGAAACAACTCCGCAGGCGCTTTAGGCCCGGAATTGGCTTGATTAAGATATTCTCCTCGGAGGGAACAAGAAGAATGCCCTAAGTCAAGCCAATTGAGTTGACCCTGCTACCTCTCCGCCTGGTGGCACAGCGAAGAGTTTCTCCTTCCTTAAAAAAGGAGACAGGTTCCGCCTGGATCTTTGGGGTGACAACAAAGATCCTTATTATTGTCCTGGTTTAGTTCAAAACCACCAAAACTAAACCGTCACCCAGGGAAGTATATTTATATTTAAGTAAAGAACAAGAAATTCTTTATTCTTTATAATATTTTAATCATAATCAATAAATCTTGTCAAGAGCAATTTTTGACTTTCTCATGGCCTAACTTTATTTTTTTACTCTTTCAAACCTGATTGGGCTTTGACCAATTATTTTTACTTTTATTCTGCCTCTAAACAAAATCACTAGATAGGAAAATAGTAAAGAGGTTAAAATAAAAATTGATTTTGCCATTGGAAGAAACCAAAGAATTAAAAAGATGCCCCCCGGAAAAACAATTTGATACAAGACATCGGATTTAGTCAAAGGTCGACCGCGATGGTCGAAATAGATTTCAAAAAAAAGAACAACACCGACTAAGCCGCTCCAAAACAAACTCCTTGCCCCTAAATCAAATCCTAAAAATTTTGTGTTAATATAATCTGGATGGACAACCCAGGAATAAAGGTCGCCTAACTTACCGTTGATTCCTCCAATGAACACTTGATATAACAAAATCAAAATCAAGGCTTGCACTCCCAAAACTATTACTTTTGCCCATGGACTAACTCGATATTCTTTCATTGTTTGGCGAATAACCTCGTTTTGCTGGATCGGGTCATTTTTAAAATCTTGTTCAATTTTTTTAATTTTCTGGGCAAGTTTTTCGTAAAGAATTTTGCTGCGTTCAGAAACAATAGTAAAAGGTAAAAGAACAATGCGAACAATAAGTGTCAAATAAATAATAGCCACGCCTAAATTACCAAATGCCGGGTCGTTGTAGAGCCAAATCAAAAAATTCAAAAGTGGGCTATATAAAAAGTCGTGCCAAATAGTACTCAACATATTATAAAATACAAGAAAATTAATTTCTATAAATTTCTATTAGTTTTTACAAATTTCCGAAACTCATAGAAACTGGTAAAAACTTGCTCGCCTATAGCTCGCGAAATTTGCTGTAAATTTGATTTTTAATTTATTTTGGTTGTATTGGTAGTCCTACCGGGATTTGAACCCGGGTTTTCGCGCTGAGAACGCGACGTCCTAGACCAGGCTAGACGATAGGACCCCTTAATCAAACTATTTTTAAATTTATCACAAAGATAAAATTTTGTCGATATAAAAACGCGAACCTATCGGTTCGCGGACTTTTAAATATTTTATTTATCTTTTACACACCCATTCCTTATCTTGGCGCACTAAAAGCTCACAAGCTCGAAGCGGCTCGGCCATTAGTTCTTTCACAACTTTTTCCATCCGCATACCCTGCGACCCTTTAACAAGGACAACGTCGCCTTGTTGTATTTTGTTTTGAATAAACCGACCGGCTTCTTCTGGTTCAGAGAAACTAAAAATTCTATCTTGGACCATGCCCGCTCTTTCAGCCCCTCGTGCAATGTCCCGAGACTTTTCTCCTACTGTGATTAAATAATCAATCTTGCATTCAGCCACTTTTTGCCCAACCCTTTTATGACCTTCTTCGCTAAAACTACCAAGTTCTAACATATCACCGAGCGCAACAAATTTTTGGTTTTTCTCAGGCAGCCTGATTGCCTGTAAAACTTCTAAAGACTTTTCAGTAGGAATTGGCGAAGCATTATAAGTATCATCAATAATTAAAGTGTTTTTAATTCCTGGGACCAAATTCATTCTCCCTTTTGGCGGTTTATATTTTTTTAAACTCTCAGCAATTTCTACTAAATTCAGTCCATAAATCAGACCAACGGCTGCTCCTCCAAGCGCTGCGTAAATATGCTGGCTGCCCAAAACACCAGGAATAAAAATTGGAACAGTGCTGCCTTTGTAACTCAATTTAAAATTAATACCCTCTATTAAAACGCCTTCGCCAATTACACCATCTTCCAATGCCCTCACATCAGCTTGGTCGCTAAAACCATACGTTAAAACTTTAGCGCGCGTTTTCTCGCGCATGCTATAAGTTTCCTCGCAATCATGATTCAAAACAGCATAGCCATCGGGTTTTAAATGGGTTACAATTACCCTTTTTTCTTTAATGATTTTATCTATGCTTTCAAAAAATTCTAAATGAGCCGGTCCAATGCCTGTAACTACGCCAACTTTACACGAAGCTAAATCAGTTAAATATTTTATATCCCCTGGATGGTCAGCCCCCATTTCCAAAACTAAAATTTGCGGATAATTTCTATTACGAAATAAAATTAATTTCAAACCGTGGAAAAATACACCAAGCCACTTAAAAACAGATTTAAAACCAGACTCGCTGCCCAAAATTGAAAGAGGAACGCCTAATTCATTATTATAATTTTTCAAATTCTGGCGCACTCGAAATTTTGAAGAGAGTACAGCAAAAATGGCTTCTTTAGTTGAAGTTTTGCCCATGCTCCCTGTGATCCCGATTACATCCGGCTTGTATTTCTTTAATGTTGATTTAGCCAGGACATACAAAATTTTTTGAACAATTTTTTTCATATGGATACGAATCGCGAATCTATCACGAATTTACGAATAAACTAAATCTCTAATTTGCCGATTAACCAGTTTACCTGCTCGGCGGCATTTTTAAATAGTTTAGCATAAATTTAGCAATTTCGCCAAATAGCGGTGCTGCTGTGGCTTCTGCCCAGATTGTTGTGCGAGGGTGATCAATTTTAACAAGCATAACAAATTTGGGATCGTCAACTGGCGCAAAACCAACAAAAGAACCAATTGTGATATCTGGTTCATAACCAGTCCCATCTTTTTTTGGCACTTGAGCAGTCCCTGTTTTTCCAGCGACATAATATCCGGGGACAGAAGCTTTCTTGCCGTGTCCATTCTCAACTACAGAAACTAGCATTCCTCCTAAAAGAGTGGCTGTCCTTGTAGAAATAACTTGTTTTAAAATTTTTGGTTGAGTTTTATGTTTTTCACCATTATTCTTTATTATTTCATCAACAATGTATGGCTTTACAAGTTTGCCGCCATTGGCAACAGCCGCATAAGCAGTAATAACCTGGATTGGCGTGACAGAGATCCCTTGGCCAAAAGAGGCCGTAGCGCTGTAAATTTCTCCTTTCTTGCTAAGCGATCTTATATCACCTGGAACTTCAGAATCTAATTCAATCCCAGTCAAAACCCCAAAACCGAAATCTTCGACATATTTTCGGAAAACTTCACTGCCAATTTGCCTTACAACAAAAACTGCCCCTGTGTTTAATGACTCGTCTAAAACTTGACTCATTGTCTGGACGCCGTGAGCTTTTAGATCAGAATTTTTGATTGTAAAGCCTCCTATTTTAACGCTGCCTTCATCATTATAAGTAGTATTTACGCTCACTTTGCCAACATCCAAGGCTGCAGCCATAGTTATAACTTTGAAAATAGAACCGGGCTCATATTGGTTAAAAATAGCAGGGTTATTAAATACCTTTATATCATTTACTTTTGAATATTCATTCGGATCAAAGTCAGGATATGAGCACATTGCCAAAATAGCTCCAGTTTTAGGATCCATAACGATTACTGAACCTCCATCTGCCCCATGCTTTAAAACCGCTTCATTTAATTTATTACAAGCAGTAAACTGAATGTTCCGATCAATTGTTAAAACTAAATCAGAACCGTCTTCTGCTCTTTTAATTTTTCTTGTCGCAATAGGAATCAATCTCCCGGCAACATCTTTCTCTGATTCAAGATATCCTGTTTTGCCGGCCAATTCCTCATCGAAGTATCCCTCAATGCCATATCTACCGCTTTGTTTATTTTCATCAAAGCCAACAAAACCCAAAATATGACTGCCTATATTTTTTTCTGGATAATAACGAAAGACTTCTGTTGTAAAATTTATCCCCTCGAGATTCAAATCCTTAATTTTTTGCATCGTCTCTTCGCTAATTTTATGTTTTAAAGGCTCGTATGGATCATCTTTCTTCCCAAGTTTTGCTTTTAAAGTTTCTTCTTCTATTTCTAAAATTTCCGCAAGTTTGCGAGCGGCTTCTTCAGGGTCTTTAATTTTCCTTGGCTCAGCATAAACCAAAAAAAGACTTTGATTAATCGCGACGGGATATAAACTGTCAGGATTTGACAAATTATCCCTAATAAAAATTTTCCCTCTCTCTGGGAAAAGTTCTTTATAAATTTCATGTTGACCGGAAGCAAGGGCAGCATAAAATTTATAATTTAAAATTTGAATATCAAACAGGCGAACAATAACAATCGCGCCTAACAAAAAAACACACACATTTAAAAAAAATATACGCGCATTTTTTGTTTCTTTTCTTTTCCTTTGACCCTTAAACATAAAATTAAAAACAGTTTCTTAAAAAATTATAATTTAAAGATATCTCTCTCAATTTTTATTTCATCCCAACTGTTCTTGTCGGCATTCCATTTATAAATTTTCAATTTATGGACTTTTTCTGTTTCAGAAAAAATATAATCCACGCGAGTTGCGCTGCCAATTCTTTTTGAACCAGTTGTTTTTTTCCCAATAACAAGAGGGCTGACAATTCTTTCAATTTTTATCTTCCCTAACGGGCCTTCAAAAATTACTCTTTCCACTATTGTTTGACCGTCTTCCAGAGCTTCTTTGCCCTGCTCAATTATTCCAAATTTTTCCTTAATTTTGGCAATTGTATCAAGCCATTTTTCATCAGTCATATTTAATGAATTATGAATTAAAAATTAGGAATCATGGGCAACTTTAAAACCATAATTCATGATTCCTGGCTCATGATTATAAATACTTCCTCCCCTTCAACTTTTTCGGCAAATAATCCTGTTCTATCGGCTCCTCGTAATCCGGATTATATTTATAGCCCTTGCCATAACCAAGATCTTTCATCAATTTTGTTGGCGCGTTTCGAAGATGTAGCGGCACCGGTTCGTTTTCTATTTCTCTGATGTCACGCTGAACCTCACTGTAAGCCCGATAAAGCGCGTTTGATTTTGGCGCTTTTGCTAAATAAACTACAGCCTGAGCTAAAATTACATTACACTCTGGCATGCCAATATAATGGCAGGCAGTGTAGGCAGTCGTTGCTTGAACAAGAGCATTTGGGTCAGCCAAGCCAATGTCTTCTGAGGCAAAACGAATTAAACGTCTGGCGATATAAAGCGGGTCTTCACCCGCTTCAAGCATTCTCCCCAGCCAGTATAGGGCAGCGTCATGGTCAGAACCGCGCATTGATTTATGAAGAGCGGAAATAATATTGTAGTGCTCCTCCCCAGCCCGATCGTACAAAAGATGCGTTTTTTGCAACGCCTCGCGAATCGTCTCTTTATCTAATTGTATCACTTTTTGGCTTTCTTTCTGATTAGCCTTAATCGCGCATTCCAAAACATTCAATGCAACCCTGGCATCACCGTTTGCCAGGCTTGATAAATAATCAAGCGTTTTTTCTGTAACTTGCACATCAATATCACCATAGCCACGCACTTTATCCACTAAAGCACGTTTCAAAATTTTTTTTATATTTTCTTTTCTAAGCTGTTTTAGAATAAAAACACGACACCTTGAAAGTAAGGCTGAGTTTACCTCAAAGGACGGATTTTCAGTTGTCGCACCAATTAAAGTGATAGTTCCGTTTTCCACGTACGGCAAAAGAGCGTCCTGTTGGGATTTATTCCAGCGGTGAATTTCGTCAATGAACAAAATAGTTCTTCGATTATGAAACTTTCGACGTTCCTCAGAGGCAGAAATGACAGCGCGCAATTCTCCTAAGCCCGCAGAAGTCGCTGATAATTGAACAAATTCTGATTTTGTCATTTTAGCAATAATTCTTGCTAAAGTCGTTTTTCCAGAACCCGGTGGCCCCCAAAAAATCATTGATGGCACTTCATCTTTTTCAATTAAGACGCGAAGTATCTTCTCCGGTCCTACTAGTTCCTCCTGTCCTTCAAACTCTTCCAAAACTTCTGGCCTCATCCGATCAGCAAGTGGTGCATTAGCAATAAGGTCTAGTTTTAATTTTTCGCTAAACAAATCATCCATAAATGAGAATGTATTTTGACCCATAAAAATTGCGATCGCAATTTTTATGGTATTGGCTATTTTTTAGATCTGCTTATGGCGCCTTCACTCTATTTTCGTTGCAAGAATATATTTAACATTTTCTGTTAAACGACAATCTTCCGCAAATAACCTTAACTCTTTAAAAACGTCATAAGGTGAAACCCAAACACTTTTTTGAAGTTGTTGGAAACCAAGACACTTCAATCCTTTTCGAAAATATTCTCTTTTTAATTTTTCTTTCTCGGGAATATCAAAAATAATAATCCTATATTTTCCATCTTTTTTTAGTTTTTTTCTTTTTAATTTTAATTTTATTTTTAAAATTTTAGAATATCCATGCGGGGAAAGATAGAAAACTCTTTGCCCATCGACTACTTTGGTATTAATGTAATTTTGCTTTTTGAAATAATACAAAGTTTTTGTAACTCGTTTTTTGTTTTTATATTTTTTGTATAATTTGTCTAAAATTTTTTGCCTATAAAATTCAGGATAAACTGCTCTAGTCCAACCACCCATCGGGCTAAAAATACCAAAAGCGTCATCTAAGTCTAGCATAAATTGGTCAACGAATGAGAGAAACATATAAAAATCAAAATTAACTTCAAACCCCGATCCCATAAAAATTGCGATCGCAATTTTTGTAGGATTTGATTCCTTACACCATTATATCAAAATACCTAAAATTTTGCTATTTTCCAAATCTTCTTCCCCTACCAGTGTACCACTGCAGAGCTTCATCCAAATCTTGCTCGTTAAAAGCTGGCCAATATTTTTGACAAAAATATAATTCACTATAAGCGCTCTGCCAGAGAAGAAAACCTGAAAGACGTTGCTCTCCAGAAGTACGAATAATTAAATCTGGGTCAGGAACGCCAGCTGTATAAAGATTTCTTTCAATCGCTGACTCGTCAATTTTTTCGGGAGGCACATTCTGGCTGACAATTTTTTTCACTGCGTCTACTAATTCTGTTCGGCCGCCATAATTTAAGGCAATTTGCAAAAGACCTGCTGTATTTCGGGATGTAACTTTTTCTGCTTCGTCTATTGCCTCTGCTACTTTTTCAGGCAAACCTTCGCGACGGCCAATAATTTTAAGTTTTACACCGCGTTTATTAAATTCGTTTAATTCTTTGGTTAGTGCAAAATGCAAAAGATTCATTAAATAATCAACTTCTTCTTTAGAACGCTGCCAATTTTCTGTAGAAAAAGCAAAAACTGTCAAAATTTTAATGCCACGGGCTAAACACCATTCCCCTACTTCTTTCATTTTGTTATAACCACGCCTATGGCCTTCAAATGTAGGCAACCCCCTCTCCCGAGCCCAGCGCCGATTGCCGTCCATAATTATGCCAATGTGTTTTGGAATATTGTTGTTCATATTTCTCCAATTCATTTTACCTTGTGTCTTTTAATAAATCAAACAAAAGCACAGGTATTGGGGTTTACGGAAAAACTATTATAATCTATAATTTAATTAATAACAGAGATTGAACGAATGATAAAAAACTTAGTTTGGTCTATCTTATACCAAAATCCGCGGGGACTGGTTCATCGGTAGAACGCTCGGCACGCCCCTCACCAACTTTTCCGGGGATTGGCGCAGCGGTAGCGCGCACGGTTCGGGACCGTGAGGTCGCGAGTTCGAATCTCGCATCCCCGATTAAAAGTTGGTGAGGGATGAAGGACCGAGAGGTGGAGGGTTCGACTCCCTCGTCCCCGATTTTGGGTGAACTAAAGTCATGAAATTAAATCAAATCTTCGGCTCAAAATAAAAAGTTCAATCCAATTTCTATAACAAATATTTAGATTAAAATATGAACGAAAAATTAATTTTAGAAGTAAAAAACTTAAATGTAGAATTAGAAGACAAACAAATTATTAATGATTTGTCATTTAACCTAAGGGAAGGAGAGATTTTAACAATTCTAGGGCCAAATGGATCTGGGAAAACAATTCTATTAAAAGCACTTTTAGGCCTTTTGCCGTACCAAGGCAAAATTTTATGGAAAAAGAAAATAAAAATCGGCTATTTGCCCCAAGGATTAAGTCAACTAAAGGTAAAAGACCTTCCTCTTTCAGTCGCTGAATTTTTTAAACTCAAAGAAAGAATTTCAAAAGAAAAATATTTAAACTACTTAAAACTTTTTGGCCTTGAAAAAGATATTTTAAAAATAAAAATTGGTAACCTCTCTTTTGGTCAGTTCCAAAGAATACTCATCGCTTGGGTATTGTTTTCTGAGCCAAAAATTTTATTTTTAGATGAACCAAGCACCGGAATTGACATCACTGGCGAAAAAACAATTTATTCTGTTTTGCATCGTTTTTGGCAAGAAAAAAAACTAACAATAGTTTTAGTTACTCATGATTTAAATGTTGTTTATAAATATTCAACGAATGTTCTATGCTTGAGTAAAAGAGGGGTTTGCTGTTTGGGAAAACCGAAAGAAATTTTAACCACCAAAACTTTAGAAACAATGTACGGGAGAGAAATAAAATTTTATGAACACAAACATTGAGATAAGTCAATTTATTTTAAGTTTGGTCTCAGCGGTTTTTATCAGCGGCGTCGCAGCATATTTAGGTTCCCTACTAGTAACAAAAAGGATGGGCCTTGTAGGCGACGCTTTTGCTCATTTGGCTTTTCCTGGGGTAGCACTAGGGCTGCTCTACCATTTCAATATCTTTTGGGGCGCCCTAATTACAGTAATTTTAGGCGCTATTTTAATTTGGCTTTTAGAAATAAAAACAAAGGCCCCTATGGAGGCTTTGACCGGTCTGGTGTTTGCTGTAAATGTCGCGGCTGCCATGTTAATTTTGCCCTTTTCTCACGAAGAAATTGAAGAGGCATTTGCTGGAGACATTACAAAAATAACTTTTGGCGACACGCTCATCGCGGCTATTTTATCATTCATCATCTTTTTGATAATAAAAAAAATATATCCAAAAATTATTTTGTCAGAAATTTCTGAAGACTTAGCAAAAGTTGAGGGAGTCAATGTAAAAAAATACAATTTTCTTTATTTAGCCTGCGTTGCTTTTACAACGGCTCTAACCGTAAAGATTGTTGGCGGGTTACTGCCGGTTGCTTTAATTGTTATCCCCGCTCTTACAGCCAGAAATTTTAGCCGAAATCTTTTCCAGTACTCATCTTCTACTTTAGTTTTAGGCATTGTTTCATCAATTTCTGGCGTTCTTCTTTTTAAATTTACTCAATTGCCAGCTGGTCTTCTAATTATTTTGATTAGTGGTTTCTTTTTTCTTATTTCTTTAATTTTCAAAAAATAAAAAAATGAAATTCAAACTTGTTCGTCCCACACAGAACTACACAGAAAAAGGCGTCCGTCATGCTTAATTTTTTAGTATCTTTATCAAGTCGCCTTGCGCAGAAAAACGCTAAAATTGCTGATAAAAGAAAGGTACTCTTCAAAAAATAGAACTGGAGGCCTTTGATATCATTTGGCGTTAAAAAAGTTCTATAAAACTTGAGTCTTAATTATCAAAGAAAGGAGGTGAAATCATGTTAAAAATGAACACAAAAATTTTGAGTAAAGCGGCTTTCTTCACATTATTTGTAATCGGGGCTTTATTATTAATTGGCGCAGGATGCAAAAAAGCGCCGCCAACAAAACCAGAAGCATTTATCCCTCCTTCTAGACCCTTAAATGAAGCAGAAGAAAAATTAAATTGCAATGTTGGTTCTTGGGTAGTTATTGGTGAGATGAGATATCAAGTAACAGGGGTGGAAAAACACACTCTTGGAGGAAAAGCCATTGATTTGTGCTGCCAAGAAGTCACTGAAGAAGGAAAAAAGATAAAAACCTGCACAGATAATTCAGGAGATTATTCGATTGGCTGGACAACGGACGAAGCAACAGGAAAATTCTATAAAATGATGGAGATGTATAAACAAGACGAAAAAAAGTGCACAAAATATTTTGATTTAGAAGGAAATGTGACATCAGAAATGTGCTTTTAGCAAAACTGGACAGAAAAATTTAGTAAAAAGCCCTTCAAAGGGTCATAATTTTTAATTTCAAAAAATAATAATCAAAATTAAAAATGAATTTTTCCTTTTTCACTACAAAAACGGCTGAAGAAATTTTTTCTGAACTTGAAACAACAAAAACTGGCTTAAACAAAAATAAGGCCAAAAAAAGACTTGAAAAATACGGGCCAAATGAAATCACGGCAAAAGAATTGTCATGGCAACAAATTTTTTCCCGCCAGTTTAAATCTCCTTTTATTTACCTTCTCCTTGCCGCGGCCATTTTGTCATTTTTTCTTGGAGAGAATGTTAATGGCATTCTCATTTTAATTTTTGTGGTCATAAACTCGTTCTTAGGTTTTTATCAAGAATACCGCGCAGAAAAATCACTTAAATTACTAAAAAAGTATATTGTACCGCAAGCAAAGGTCATTCGAGAAAATCAAAAACAAACAATTGACAGCCGCCTTCTCGTGCCCGGCGATTTAGTTGTTGTTGAAGCCGGAGATATTATTCCAGCTGACA
>JBBIUS010000016.1:0-17493 GCA_037440105.1 Candidatus Falkowiibacteriota bacterium | reverse complement strand
TATTTACGATCACATAAACACTTTAGTTAAAATGCTTAACGGTTTAAAAAAATCGGTTAAACAAAATCCGTGAACCGTGAACTGATAACTGGCGACCAGTTCTATGATATTTATTTATACAACTTGTGAGAATGAAAAAGAGGCAGAAAAAATCGCGTCTGCGCTTCTAAAAGCGCGCTTAGTTGGTTGCACAAATTGGTGGTCGATTCGTGGATCTTATGTTTGGAAGAGAAAAGTGGAAAAAGTTCGTGAAGTGGCACTAATTTTGAAAACGCAGGAGCGGCATTTTAAGGCAGTAGAAAAAGTGATAAAAAAATTGCACAGCTACGAAGAGCCGTGCATTGTTGGGTGGAGGGCAAACAAGATTAATAAAGAATATTTAAACTGGTTAAATTTAGCGGTTAAATGATTTTTCGAGATTTCATTTCATTAGAGTGGTCTCGCTAGCAATGGCAATGAATATGCATTGTTATGAAGAGCGCGCTGCGAATAAAGATTATTTGGACTAGATTAAGTTTTGTTTTTAGATTTAATTTTTTTCTCCACTTTTTTCACGATCGTGAAAAAAGTGGAGAAAATGCATTTTGTTATTTTTTCTGGTTTTACAAAAGATTATAAATCCGACTGCTTGCAATCGGATTTCTAATCTTCATTATCTCTTTTTTGTTTTGCAAGTTCTACTACATTTTTTAAAAGCATTGCTACAGTCATTGGGCCGACACCGCCTGGGACCGGAGTAACCCAGCCGGCGTTTTGCGAAACGGATTCAAAATCAACATCACCAACTAACGTGCCGTCTTCCAATCGCGTAGTACCTACATCAATAATAAGTGCGCCATCTTTAATCATTTCACTGGTTAAAAATTTTGGCTGACCCAGGGCTGTAATAATTACATCTGCATCGCGAGTTACTGATGAAGTTTTTTCTGGAGTAATAGCATAAACAACTTGATTGTCTTTTTCTAAAATTTTTTTAAGAGGTCTGATAAAAGTTTCGCTGTTCGCTAGAACGGCAATTTTTTTATTTATAATTTCTTCGCCGGTTGCTTCAATTAATTTTAAAATCCCAGAAATCACTGGAGGAACAATGGTCGGCTCGTCGCGTAGCAATTTTTCGATATTACCTGGGTGAAAACCATCTGCATCTTTTTTGGGGTCAACAGTAGCGACAATTTTACTTTCATTAAAATTTGACGGCAACGGCAATTGGACCAAAATGCCGTGAATATCATGATTATTGTTCAATTCCTGGATTTTTTTTATTATTTTTTCTTCTGGTTCAGTGGCAAAAAATAAATATTTTTCAAAGTGAATGCCGACTTCGGCGCAAGCTCGTTCTTTTAAACTTACATACAAGTGTGAAGCTGGGTCAGCGCCAACTAAAATAACAGCCAATCCAGGTGTGATACCTAGTTCGGCAATTTCTTTTTTTGTTTCAGCGCGGATTTCCGCAGCGATTTTTTTTCCATTAATAATTTTTGCTGGCATTGATTTTTTTTATTTTTAGTGATAAAATAATTTATGAAAGGAGGGTAAAATGAGTTCTTTAAATTTGGTTTTCTTATTTTCAGCAGTGACTATTTTTGTTGGGTGTCTTATTCTTGTAGCAACAAATAAGGCCAAAAATCCTTGGTGGTCTTGGGTACCTTTGGCTCTGGTAGGTACACTTCTGGTTTTTTGTTTTTTGATGTACGCAGCGGTAAGTCTGGTTGTTGTTCCGTTTTTTTTGATTTATGTGATTATTAAGGCAGTTTGGGGACTCGGGGAGAAAATGAGACAGTCGAGGGAAGAATATAAATCAGCTTTATTTGGCGGCTTGATTATTTTTCTTGTCATCACTCCTCTCATGGCAGTGGTTCACGCTTGGATTGAGACTTGGTCTAAATTTTTCGTGTATCTCGGTGTTTACGGGACGATTTTCTTTTTGTTATTTGTTGTCTTTGGGCCGATTTACGAAGTTTTTCATGAGCCGAATCATGGAAATTCTGCTTTTCCCTACGACATCAATAGAAATATGTAGAGATATGTGACATTAGGAGATAGGAGGATGACCATGCTTTTTGGCAAGATTAGGCCAGGACTCGCAAAGGCCGTTGAACTTGGGGCAAGCGTTGCATTTTTAGGCTATTACATGTTGACTAAGATTGCCCCTTTCGTCTGCAAGATGCTCATTGATGAAGTCAAGCTGCGTTATAATGTCTGAAACACAAAAATGATCCTTGACGCAGGTTCGCGAACACGTTCGCGAAATTTTTTATTTTCATCTTGTTTGGAAGGCAAGTTTTTTCCCGTCAATTATTTGAACAGGGATTGATTTTTATATCCAAAGTAGTAGGGTTAAATTAGAAGGAGGAAAAAGATGGCTAATTTTTTGTCATCACATGTGGTTGATTTTAGAAACCGTTTCGGTATAGCTCTAGAAGTAGCAACAGGAATCGTCCTTTACGGCAGTTTCCTTGCATTTATGGGTTTTAGTCTGGCGATTATTACACCGCTCGCTCTCTGTGGCGAGCTCATTGAAAGAGCAGGCAAGCGGCTAGATTAGAACACCGAGAGTCCAGGATAAATCGGGAATTTTGCCACAAGTTCGCGAACGCTTTCGCGGACTTCTTTTTTTATATTTTCATTATCAATATTTTTTATAATCTTAACAATCATTTCGCCGACCAATCTCATCTCTGCTTCTTTCATTCCGCGGGTGGTTAAAGCCGGCGTGCCAAGGCGAATACCTGATGGGTCAGTCGGTTTTCTTGTGTCGTAGGGAATCATATTTTTGTTGACATAGATGTCCGCTTCTTCTAATGCACGCTCTACTTGTTTGCCTGTCAAACCAGCGTTGGTGAGGTCAACTAAGATTAAGTGGTTGTCTGTGCCGCCTGACACTAATTCAAGGCCGCCGGCCATAAGTGTATCGGCTAAAATTTTAGCGTTAGCCACAACTTGTTTCTGGTATTCAACAAAGTCGGGTTGAAGCGCTTCTAAGAATGCCACGGCCTTGGCAGCGATAACGTGCTCTAGCGGTCCGCCCTGAATTCCTGGGAAGACAGCTGAATCAATTTTTTGGGCTAGATTTTTTTTGTCTTTAGGTCGTAATCGGTCAGTGATTTTGCATAAGACCAAGGCTCCGCGTGGCCCACGGAGCGTTTTATGAGTTGTAGTTGTTACAACATCACAAACCGGAACTGGATCAGGATGGATTTTCGCGGCAACTAAGCCAGCGATGTGGGCAATGTCAGCCATCAAATACGCCCCAATTTCATCAGCGATTTTTCGGAAAGCAGAAAAATCAATTTTTCGCGGGTAAGCCGAAGCGCCGGTTAAAATCAATTTTGGTCTTTCTTTTTCGGCGATGGCGCGAACTTCGTCCATGTTGATGCGGCCAGTCGTCTTTTCTACTCCGTAAAAAACAACATTATAAAGTTTTCCAGAAAAATTTACTGGCGCGCCGTGGGATAAATGACCGCCGTGGGCTAAATTCATAGCAAGAATTTTGTCGCCAGGATTAAGAAGCGCTGCATAAGCAGCCATGTTTGCTTGCGTGCCAGAATGCGGCTGGACATTGGCGTGTTCAGCATTAAAGATTTTTTTAGCTCGCTCAATGGCTAGATTTTCTACGACATCAATAAATTGGTTTCCACCGTAATAGCGTTTGCCGGGATAACCCTCAGCGTATTTGTTGGTCAGCGGCGTGCCCATTGCTTCCAGAACGGCGCGGCTTACAATATTTTCTGAAGCAATCATTTCTAAACCAGACCGCTGGCGGTTTATTTCGTTTTCAATTGCATTGGCGATTTCTGGATCAAATTTTGATAAAAATGTCATGGAATAGATTTAAATAAAATTACTTAATTACTATTACTTAATTTTAGACTATGATTTGGCTACTGATGGCAATTGATAACTGGTAAATTGTTTTATTATTTTACTTTAATCCTTGACAAAAATCAAAAAAAGTTAGAAGATTATTTTTGGCATTTATGCCCTTGATCAAAGAAGGAGAAACAGTGACTAAAGAAAAATTTTTCCCAGCATGTCAAAGATGCGGCACACCTAGTTCTTTTTATTATTTTGATGGATTTTGCAATGCTATCTTGTTTTATTGCGAAAATTGTGGTTATGTAAAATCATTGGTAAAAAAAGTTAAGCAGTCTAAAAGAGTAAAGAGCAATAAGAAAGTTAAAAAGTAATAAAGGAGGGAGTTATGGGGAGCGAGGCGTCGATTTTGCGTCTTAAGCCTAAATGTCACAAATGCGGGTCAGGAGCAACTCGTTTTTGGGATGAAATTTGCAAAGAATTTGGTTATGACAAAGAAGAACCAGATAACCGTTTTTTTCTCTACTGTCAAAATTGTGGGTGTTCATCAAAAATTAGTGAAAATCGTGAGGAAAATTGTTTGGAAGAAACTTGTTTGGAGGAAAGAAGAGAAAATCATTCCGTACGAAGAGAAGTAAAGGAGGAAGCCATGGTCAGAGGCAAGGTAACTTGTCCAAAGTGCGGCGCAAGCGCTGTCTGCTTTTGGGAAGAGATTGGCGCTGGGAATCAATTTGTAGACGAATATACGCTTATCTGCGAATTATGCGGCTACAAAAAGAGCGAACGCAAAGACGGCGGAGTTAAAGATAGTCAAAGTGAAGAAGTAACTTTTTGTCCTTTTTGTCACACAGAATGTTATGATCACCTCGCTAAAATTGATTACCTTGCCAGAGAAAGAGGATTCCGCAAGCGGTGTCAAAACTGCGGGCGAGGGGGAGCGAAAGATTTTGCTTACTGCCCTTGGTGCGGCATTCCGTACGAACCGCCGTCTGCCGGTTATGAAATAGGAGGAGACGGAGAGTAAACAGCGATCATTTTCTGCAAGGCTTATAAAATAATTTGCCTTGCTTTTTTTATTTATTTTTAAATGAGTCTTACAAAATTTTTTTAGCCGTTGCTTAAAAATTTTTTAATAACTTTATTGGTGTTTTTTGATATTTTTATAAAATGTTACAAGTAAACGATTGAAAACCTTAACACATCCATTTTATCATGTAAGTTCCTTCTTTTTGATAACCAAGTTTTTTATAATATTCGCGCACACCGATGCCAGAGATGACGGCGAGTTTTTTGATGCCATATTTTTTTGCGATTTTTTCCGCTTCGGCCATTAATTTTTTCCCGAGTCCAAGATGTTGTGTGGCTCCAGGTGAATTTTTATCAATTGGCACAAGGTGGCCGTAAGTGTGGAGTTCGCGGATTAGTGCTGCGTCTTTCAACTCCGGTAAAATGGCAGGCGTTTTTAAATCGGGAATTCGCAGACGAATGAAAGCATAAAGTATTGTTTTGTCCGGCGATTCAAAACTAACAAAATATTCTGTTCCACCTGATGCCTTGTATTTTCTTTCAATGATTTTTAATTTTTTATTGTAATTTTTAATTTTTAATTTTTCATTTTTAATTTTTATTTGGTGTCCTACTTCTCGGCATCTGATACATCTGCAGCGCAAACCGCGGCGCGCCATTTCTTTGGCTATCACTTCTCGCAAGTTAGAGATTTTATTTCCTGCCTCAATGCTTGGACTTGGAATATCGCGGATTAGACGATTGATGCGGACATATGGTGGAATAATTTTTTTAATTTTGATCAAGAGTTCAGTGAGTTGTTTATCTGTGTATGGCTTATATTTTCCCTGCTTCCACCATTTGTAAATCTTTGAGCCGCGGGTGACAACGCACGGATAAATTTTAATCATATCCGGCTGAAAATCGGGGTTGGTGAAAATTTCTTTAAACATTTTTAAATCTTTAGCTGGCGTAGACCCCGGAAGATTTGGCATCAGGTGATAGCATACTTTAAATCCAGCATCTTTTAGTAATTTTGTTGCGCGAATAGTTTCAGCAACGGTATGCCCGCGAAAATTTTTCTTTAGGATTTTATCATCGATACTTTGAACACCAAGTTCTACGCGGGTAGCACCAAGTTCCCGCATTCGTTTAACTTCTTCTGGCGTTATATGGTCTGGCCTCGTTTCAAGCGTAAGTCCTACAATTCTATGTTTTGCTTTTTCATTTCTTTTTTGTGCCACATCGAGTGAAGATGATTTTTGGCCGTTCGCTTCATCAAAACATCTTTTAATAAACCATTTTTGATAATGGTGTGGCAGGGCTGACCAGGTTCCGCCAATCACAATTAGTTCTAGTTTGTCAGTCGGATGTCCGTTGGCTTCTAATGTTTTAATTCTGGCTTGCACTTGTTTATAAGGATCATAACCACAAGCAATTGCTCGCATAACAGCCGGCTCATTTGAAAGATATGATTTTGGTACCGATTTTTCAGTCGGACAATAAGCGCAGCGGCCTGGGCAAGGATGTGGCTTTGTTAAAACAGCAATCGGAGCAACGCCAGAAAGAGTCCTAATTTCGCGTTTCTTGAGCAGAAGTTCGAGTTGATGATTTTTTTTAATCTTTCCTTGTTTTAATAATTTTTGGTAAACTTTAAGAAGATCGGCATTAAGAGGTGGCGGTAATTTTAAACCACCCGCAATATGCCGTTTGATGTTGGCAATCTCTTTACGGGTTTTAGGATTAATTTTTATAAGTTTTTTTATAATTTTTTGATTAATTTTTTCCATAAGGTTGCGGTTACAAAATCCAGCAGTAGCAGCCGCAGGCTTTAGCCTGCGAAATTTTTATGAAATCAGAATTCGCAAAAAAAATTTTAGAAAAAGTTAAGGCCGATTATTCGCGAATCGCGCCAGATTTTTCGCGGACAAGACAGACGATTTGGGAAGAAATGAAAGTGTTCAGAAAGTATGTTAAAAACGGCGACAGAGTTTTAGATCTTGGTTGTGGTAACGGTAGATTATATGAAATTTTTGAAGGAATGTCAATCCATTATCTCGGGGTTGATAATTCTCCCGAATTGATTGAGTTTGCAAGAAAAAGATGGGGCGAAGACGAAAAACGAAAATTTATTATTGGCGACGCGATAAATTTGGATTGGTGGGATGGGAAAAAATATAACGCAGTTTTTTTAATTGCTGTCTTACATCATATCCCATCGTGGGAACTCCGAAAAAAAGTTTTAGAAAATGTGTCAAATATCTTAGAAGAAAACGGGATTCTGGTCATGACTAATTGGAATCTTTTTGAAGGGAAATATCTGGTTTATATTTTAAAAAATATTTTCAAAAAAATCACCGGAAAGAGCGATCTAGATTTTATGGATGCCCTAATTCCATGGAAAAGCGCCGAGACCGGTGAAATTGTGGCAGAGCGCTATGTCCATGCTTTTACTTTACGGGAATTGAAGCATCTCGTCAAAGAAGCCGGGTTGCAGATTGTAGAAAGTTTTTATTCGTTTGGCGGGGAGAAAGCGCGGTTTTGGCGCGGCAAAAATATTGTCACGATTGCGAAGATGGAGTAACCTGTAACCAGTAATGCGTAACCAGTAATTTTTGATAAATCAATTTACGCGCTACCCGTTACTCGTTGCACGTCACTTCTTTGATGCGTTATGCAATATTTATGGATTTAAGCAAATCCCGAAAAATTTATTTTATCGGTATAAAGGGTGTCGGTATGACGGCCATTGCCCAGGTTTTTAAATTGCGCGGCGCAGATGTCGTCGGCTCTGATACGCATGAAAAATTTTTTACAGATGAAGTTTTGGGAAAAAGCAGAATAAAATTTTATGAAGGATTTAATGCAATAAATTTAGAAAAAGAAAAACCTGACCTCGTTATTTATTCCACAGCTTACACCGACGAAAACCCGGAATTGGCTGCGGCGCGGGAAAGCGGAGTCACGATCTTAAGTTACCCCGAGGCGTTAGGACAAATTTTAAAAGAAGGTTTTGGTATCGCAGTTTGCGGGACGCATGGAAAAACAACGACAACAGCCATGCTTGGTTTTGTTTTGCAAGAGTTGGGTGCCGATCCAACCGTGATTGTTGGTTCAGCGGTGCCACAGTTAGGTGGTAATGCCCGCGCTGGAAGCGGAAAATACATAATTATTGAGGCAGACGAGTATCAAAATAAATTTTTGCATTTTGAGCCAATGGCCATTATTTTGACAAGCGTGGAATATGATCATCCAGATTTTTTCAAAACGCCGGAAAATTATATTGATGCTTTTCGAAAATTTGTGGTTAAAATTCCAGTGGATGGATTTTTGGTATCGTGTTTTGATAATAAAAATGTTCGTGAAATTGCGAAAACGGCAAAATGTAAAATTATTTCTTATGGTTTGGAGGCGGGGGATTGGCAGGCAAAAAATGTTTTACAAAAAGATGGCGGAATGATTTTTGAAGCAGTGGAGGATAATAAATCATATGGAACGTTTCAGATTCAACTTTTAGGAAACCACAATGTGGCAAACGCTCTGGCAGTGATTGCCGCTTGCAGTAAATTAGGGTATAACATTAATCAAATTCGTGACGCGCTCCAAAAATTTTCCGGTACACTGAGGAGGTTCGAAATAAAAGGCGAAGTGAATGGTGTAACAATCGTTGACGATTACGGCCATCATCCAACTGAAATCCGGGTGACACTTGAGGCAGCACGGCAGAGGTGGCCCGAAAAAAAGATTTGGTGTGTTTTTCATCCGCATACTTTTACGCGGACAAAAGCGCTGCTTGCTGATTTTGCAAAATCTTTTGGGGCGGTGGATAAAATCATCGTTCTTGATATTTATGGCTCGGCGCGGGAAAAATTTGGTGGTGTGCATTCACGAGATTTAGTAGAAGCAATTAAAAAAGAAGGCAAAGATGCCATCTATCTTTCAAATATTCCTGAGGCCGCCGATTTTTTGACGCAAGAAGTCAAAGGTGGCGATGTGGTGATAACGATGGGGGCGGGGGATGTTTGGAGAGTGGGGGAAATGTTGCTAAATTCCAAGCGCCAAGCATCAAATTCCAAATAAATTAACAATAGTCAAAACCCAAAACTTGTTTTGAAAATTTGAAAATTTGGATTTTGAAAATTATTTGGAATTTGTAATTTTTGATTTGAAATTTCTAAATGAGTGGAATTTTTCCGCGATGAGGGGTGTCCACCACATAATGCGGAATGCATATTCCTGAAATCTCTTTGCGCAGTTGGCGCATTATTTTTTTTCCTTTTTTTATATCAACCCAATATTTTTTTGTGCCGCGCGCTGGATCACACTGGTGTAAGTAATATGGTTTAATGCCGAGATCTACGAGCCCGTAAAATAATTTTTTTAAAGTTTCTACGTCATCGTTTATACCGTGAAGTAAAACTGATTGAGAGAGAAGGGGAATATTGGCTATCCGCAAAATTGCGACGGCTTTTTTAAATTGAGGAGTAATTTCTTTTGGGTGATTAATGTGAATTACTACCCAAAGCGGTACAAAGGTGCGGAGCGTGGCTGCCAATTTTTTTGTGATACGGTGTGGAAATGTAACTGGTGCGCGGGTATGAACGCGAATTAGTTTTATATGCGGGATGGCGTGCAATTTTTTTAAAACGTTTGACAAAGTTTTGTCAGATAAAATTAGTGGCTCTCCGCCTGATAAAATTACTTCACGGATTTTTTTGTTTTTTTTAATGTAACCAATCGCCGCGGTTAAGTCATTTTTTGTAAGTGTGCCGTTTTTTCCATTCACTAAATTTTTTCTAAAACAAAAATCGCAGCGTGATGGACACTCGTATGTTGGGCAAAAAATCACCCGGTCAGGATATTTTCGGACAATTCCTTTAACCGGTGAATATTTTTTCTCGGCCAAGGGATCGTCGGATTCTATTTTATATTTCATAATATTTTCGGATTCTATTTTATATTTCATAATATTTAAAGTTTATAGAAAATTGGAGTGGAGGGCAAGTTTGAAAATCCCTCTCCATCTCTCCCTTTGCGAAAGGGGGGCAACAGCTAAATCCTCTTTACAGTAAATACGCACCCCCTTGACTTTTCTTTAAATAAATGTTAATATTGCCTATAAACCTATCCGAAAACCTTTTAAAATAAGGAGGAAAAGATGGCAACGGCAACGAATGAAACGACTGTCCTTGTTCCAGAAGAAACCCAAGTGATCATCAAGGAGTTGATCTCGCGCCTCGCACCCTGTCCGAGATGCAAGACAACGCAGATCCTCGCCGAAGTCCTGATCCAAAAAAAGGACTGGGGCGGGAAGGTCGAGCCGAAAAACCAGACTCACCTTTGCATGCCCTGCGACGAGGACTGGCGGAAATTCGCCGCGGCAAGAAAACCCGCGGACTCGCCGGACGAATACAAGACGCTCTTCGACAAGTTTCTCACCACGAGGCCCGCTCCGGAAGATGCCGAAGCACGCACCATGACGGTTCTCTCGGAGCTCACCCGCTTGAGGATCGATGTTGCGCTTGAGACGCAAAGGCAAACCGGCCGTCTGCGCTCAAGAGCTCGGCGGATCGGGATCGTGCTTCCGCTCAAAGAGAGCTCGCTTTACAAGATCGCGAAGGAAATTTTTCCCAAGCCGGAAGACCAAACCTGGGAAAACCTTCTCATCGGCGAACTCGCGCCTTCAAAGCGGTTCCTTACGCGAATCGAGGCAAACATCGCCGAACTCGTCCAAAATTTCCCGATTTGGACCGAGTACCTGGAGCACATTCCGGGCATTGGGGCCTGGCTTGCCGGATTCCTGATCGCCTCAATCCGCGACCCAAGAAGGTTTGCGGAGACGAGTAAACTCTTCGGCAATGCCGGCCTCCGCGTGGAGGGCGGCGTGGCGCAAGCCAAGAACCGGGGAGGAAAACTAAACTACGACCCGCGGCTTAAGGTCGTCATCGTCCAGTTGATTCCCATGTCACTCCGCTATCAAAAGACTCGCTTTCCGAATTCTCCCTACTCGATTCTCTTCGATGAGATCAAACTTCGCGAAGAGCAGAAAGCGCGGCAAGCGAATCCGACGAGGTGCTACATCCGCGGCTGCGAGGAGACCGATATCGTAAATCTCGGTGAAAAGGGAGTCGGCGAAAAAATGACTTTCGCCGGTTACTGCTGCAAAAAAACCCTCGGAACGAAAAAACAGCACCTCTTCCTCAACCCGGCCCATCGAGACCGCCGAGTTTTGAGGGCCGTGGGCAAGAAGTTCTTCTCGGACCTTTACCACGCCTGGCTCTTCCTCGTCGGCGAGAATCCGGATGTCGCAAGGAACGCCCGGATCATGTGGGTTTTCGAGCAGGCAAGGAAAGCGAGAAGTTAAGGCCAATGCAAGCATGCGAAAAGCTATTGCACAGATGCCAATCAGACCTTGGTCTGCTGAGGCCAGTACGCGATTGCGAAAAGCCACGCGAGCGGTGCCCCCAAACCTCCGTCTACTAAGGCCATGACGCTGGTGCGAAAAGCCACGTTCACAATGCTCAAACCAAGGCCACGGTCCCTGCGCGAAAAGCCAGCGCACCGCTGCCAAGGATCCTGCAAAAGTCGACGAAAATCGACTTTCTGTGGGATCTTTTTTTATGTACGCAAACAGCGCGCCCCCGCACTCGTCGCTCCGTTCCTCGCACTCCGGCAATGCGAATGCGCACATGCGAATATTACCCCAGCAATCAGACCACTCCGGGAATACTTAATACGAACAAAATTCACCATGGTAAAAAACGTTCGTAAAAAACTTATCTGCACAAAACACGACATTTTAACTTCCCGTTGACCTGCCTCTGATATTGACAAAATTACTAAATCGCAATAATATAAAGTGTTGGCAAGTGCTTGTCGACGCAATAATGCGTTGGCGGGCAGAAGTCAAAAATGGAGGGTTGCGATGCGCTGGATTTCGGAGCAACATGAGTTTGATGGTCATTCCTATACAATCGAGGGATGGCATCTCGAGACCAAGCAAGACTATGATAAACTCATCCGGTGCAAACGGTGCAGTACTAAAACGCCGATCAAGCAGTGCGAACGTCAGCCGGTGACTGGCTACCGCGGCGACGTAGTTGCTGCTCCGATCTATGAACTGTGTTGTCCGTGTTGTAGGGAGTGGCTTGGATCGCTTGACGAAAGTAATCCAAAGTACACGGTTGGGCCAGTTCCACTTCTCACGCTGCGAAATGGCGAACTTCATCGATAGGGCCGTTGGTCGAGAATCTGCTCTTAGTAGAAACTCGATCGGGCTCTTTTTTATACCCCCACGAAATTATGAAATTTTACGAAAAGCGCGAAATTAATTTCTCCCCTTAAGATAAGGGGAGATTAAGAGGGTTATGAGTCGTGGATTTTAGAATATCGGTTCATAACTCCCCCAGCCCCCTTAACTTAAGGGGGGCGATTGACCCGCCCGACTTTCGTCGGGATTCCATTGCTATTGTGAGTGGTTTTTGGTAGAATAATATTACTTATGATAAATAAATTGCGAGAAAAATTAGGTGAAGAAATATTGGAGAATGAGTTATTAGCTAATCATTGCACTTTTAAAATTGGTGGGCCGGCCAGGTATTTTTTTGTTGCCGAAAGCGCAGAAGATGTGAGGCGCGCGGTGGAAGCCGCTAAAGAAATAGATTTAAAAATTTTTATTTTTGGCGGCGGAAGTAATATTTTGTTTTCAGACAACGGTTTTGATGGTTTAGTAATCAAAATACAAAATACCAGATACGAAATACAAGATACAATTATCGTAGCAGAAGCAGGAGTGCCATTGTCAAAGACTGTGGAGGCTGCGGTAAAAAATGGATTGTCTGGCTTGGAATGGGCAGTTGGAATTCCGGGAACAGTCGGCGGGGCAGTGCGGGGAAACGCGGGTGCTTACGGAAAGGCGATGGACGATGTAGTTGAAGGAGTGGAGGTTCTGTGGTTGAAGAATCAGGAATTAGGAATCAGGAATTATGGAAAAGAAGAATGTAAATTTGGTTATAGGGAGAGTGTGTTTAAACATAATAAGGATATTATTTTGAAAGTTGTTTTAAAATTGGAAAGGGGAGATAAAGAAAAAATAAAAGAAGAGATGGAAAAAGTTTTGAAAATTCGTAGTGAAAAAATTCCGACTGACGCCAGCGCTGGATCATTTTTTAAAAATGTTGAAGTAACCGATGAAGTCGTGAAAATAATCAAAGAATATACTCATGAAGATGTGCCGGCTGATTTTATTGCCAAAGGGAAAATCCCAGCTGGTTGGCTTATCGATCAGTGTGATCTCCGCGGTAAACAAATCGGCGGGGCAAAAATTTCTGAAAAGCACGCGAATTTTATCGTGAATACTGGTGGAGCGACAGCAAGTGATATCGTTGCTTTAGCGAGTTTAGTTAAAATGAAAGTAAGAGACGAGGTGGGAGTGCAGTTGGAAGAAGAGGTGGAGTACGTTGGTTTTTGATTGGAGTAACGCGTAACGAGTAACGCGTAACGCGTAAATTGTTTGATCAAAAAATTACTGGTTACTGATTACTATTTTTGCATTTTACGGTATAATGTTTTAAGATAAATAAACTATATTATATGAAAATCTCCCTCAAATGGACCAACTTAGAGCCGATAGAAAGTATTGATGTTTTTGTTGAAGAAAAAATTAACGATCTAGAAAAATTTATTAAAAATTATGTTAATACTGGCGTGGCTGAGGCTTGGGTCGAAGTTAGTCGGACAACAAAACATCATAAAAAAGGCGAGTTTGTTTATCGCGCTGAAGCAGACATTCGCTTGCCTGGAGAAATTTTGCGGGCTGAAGCAATTCATAAAGATTTGCGTCAAGCAATTGTTCGTGTCAAAGATGAACTCCAGCGGCAAATTAAAAATTATCGTGGCACAAAAGAAGCTAAGGTAAAACGGGGGGCGCGGCTGGTAAAAAGGATGAACGCCGTTGCACCCGAGGCCACGACTCGGGAAGAGAGGCGGCTTGGGAGGAGGGAAAGGGATGAAGGAATATAATAAAATAAATTCGAAGCACAAAATCCGAAATCCGAAACAAATTCAAATGATCAAAATTCAAAATTCAAAACTGTTTGGATTGTTTGAATTTAGAATTTAGATATTGTTTCGAATTTCGATATTTGAATTTCGGATTTTCAAAAAGATGGTTCCAACAAAAGTTTTTTTTACTAAGGGGGTCGGCAAACACAAAGAAAGATTGCAGTCTTTTGAAGCCGCGCTTCGCGATGCTGGCATTGAGAAATTTAATATTGTTTCTGTTTCTAGTATATTCCCGCCTGGATGCAAGATCATCCAAAAAGCGCATGGGTTATCTGAGTTAAGGGCAGGCCAAATAGTTTTTTGCGTAATGGCCCGCAATGAAACTAATGAGCCAAATCGTCTTTTGGCAGCCTCAATCGGTTTAGCTGTCCCAGCTGATCCAACACATTATGGCTATCTTTCAGAACATCATTCTTTTGGCGAAACAGAAGAAAAAGCAGGAGATTATGCTGAGGATTTAGCTGCTTCTATGCTTGCTTCAACATTAGGTGTTGAATTTGATATAAATAAAGCCTGGGACGAGCGTGAACAGATATACAAATTGAGCGGGAAAATAGTCAAAACTCACAACATCACTCAATCCGCGATAGCGGACAAAAATGGTTTGTGGACAACGGTAATGGCAGCAGCAGTATTTGTAATGTGACAAAATAATTTTAAAATTTTTATGAAAAAAAGTTTAATACTCGGCATAAATGGATCTCCTCGTAAAAAGGGCAGAACTGCTAAATTACTAAAGATGATTTTATCTTCCTCCAAACAGGCTGGCAAAGAAATAAAATTAATCCACCTCGTCGATTATGGAATAAAACCATGTCTTGGTTGCTAAAGCATTAATCCTTCAAAATGTATTTATCCTTGCCGCGTTAAAGACGGCATGCAGAAATTATACCATTGAATTATACCATTGCTAGAAAAAGCAGACGCTATTGTCTTTGGTAGTCCTGTCTATTGGTTTAATATGTCCGGTCTAATGAAAAATTTTATTGACAGATTGTGTTGTGCTGAAAATAATGGATTTTTATATCAAGGCAAAGTTGCTGCTTTAGCTGTTTCAAGAGAAGACGGCGGTGAAATGATGGCTTTAATGAGCATGGCGGCTGCCCTAAACCACATGGGTTTTATTCTTTTACCTTATACAATTTATTTTCCAGGAACGGAAAGCGGCAAAGATTGGGTTCCTGAAACAATGGAGTTTATGGGTAAAAAATTAGTAGAAGTTGTTATTAATTTAAAAGAGATAAACTGGCGAGATGATAATTTAAGATATTTTTCTAAACGCAGATTAAACAGGAAACGATGATTTAATGATTTTGTTTATGTCATTCTTATTAAAGGTATTTGGTGATCCTAATAGAAAAACTTTAGAAAAATTACATTCGGTTGTTGAAAAAATTAACGCACTCGAACCAAAATTCGAGTCTTTTTCTATTGATAGACTGAGGGAAATGACGACAGTATTTCGCGAACGATTGAATAAAGGAGAGGATCCAGATGATTTGTTACCCGAAGCATTTGCCGTGGTGCGAGAAGCGGCAAAACGAACCCTTGGCCAGAGACATTTTGACGTACAACTTATCGGCGGCATTGTTTTACATCGTGGGCAAATCGCGGAAATGAAGACCGGCGAAGGCAAAACTTTAACTGCGACATTGCCTGTATATTTGAACGCGCTAACAGGTAAAGGTGTGCATGTGGTAACTGTGAATGATTATTTAGCAAAAAGAGACACAGTCTGGATGGGGCAGATTTATCACGCATTAGGCTTAAGTGTGGGATGTATTCAGCATGAGGCAGCATTTTTATATGACCCAACTTACAGAGCGGAGACAAATGACAAATTACAAATGACAAATGACAAATTAGATGAAGAGAGGGATGTTTTGGGAAGTTTTAAGGTGGTGCAGGAATTTTTACGGCCGGTATCCCGAAAAGAGGCATACGCAGCTGATATCCTTTATGGGACAAATAATGAATTTGGTTTTGATTATTTGCGAGACAATATGGTAACCGACCTTGCTAGCATGGTCCAGCGTGAACTGAATTATGCCATTATCGATGAAGTTGACAGCATTTTAATTGATGAAGCGCGAACGCCTCTTATAATCTCTGCTCCGACAGAAGAATCGGCAGAACTTTATTATAAATTTGCTGATTTAGTGAAGAGATTAAAAGAAAATGAAGATTATAATATTGATGAAAAAATGAGGGCCGCAACCTTGACTGAGGCAGGGATTGCAAAGATGGAAAAATGGTTAGGCGTCGAAAATATTTACACTGCCGGCGGCATCACTATGGTCCATCACATTGAGCAGGCTCTGCGCGCTGAGACTTTGTTTAAACGAGATCGGGATTATGTTGTTCGCGAGGGAGAAGTTATAATTGTTGACGAATTTACCGGCCGGCTGATGTTTGGTCGGCGCTATAGCGAAGGGCTGCACCAAGCAATTGAAGCAAAAGAAGGTGTGAGAGTACGCGAAGAAAGTCGAACATTGGCTACGATAACTTTTCAAAACCTGTTTAGAATGTATAAAAAATTGGCTGGCATGACTGGCACGGCCATGACCGAAGCAGAAGAGTTTTCAAAAATTTATAATCTTGAAGTTGTCGCTATCCCTACTAATAAACCAATGATACGTCAAGATTTGCCAGACAGAATTTATAAGACTGAGGCAGAAAAATTTAAAGCAGTGGTTTCTGAGATTAAAGAGCGACATGAGCGCGGTCAACCGGTTTTAGTTGGTACAATTTCTATTGAAAAAAATGAAACGCTGAGCGTGCTGCTTGAACGCGAAGGAATTCCTCACCAAGTTTTGAATGCCAAACATCATGAACGTGAAGCAGAAATTATTGCTCAGGCTGGCCGACTTGGAGCAGTAACTGTGGCAACCAACATGGCTGGCCGCGGTGTTGATATTATTTTGGGCGGAAATCCGCCGACTAGAGAAGAGGCAGAAAAAGTTAAAGCGCTTGGTGGGCTTCATATTATTGGTACAGAACGCCATGAAGCAAGGCGGATTGACAATCAATTGCGCGGCCGTTCCGGTCGTCAAGGTGATCCTGGTTCTTCTCAATTTTATATTTCTCTTGAAGATGATTTGATGAGAATTTTTGGCGGAGAACGTTTAAAAAATTTAATGACAGCTCTAAAAGTTCCGGAAGGTATGCCTATTGAAAACCGAATGGTTTCAAAGTCCATTGAGTCAGCTCAGCGCCGAGTCGAAGGTCATAATTTTGATATTAGAAAGCATTTGCTTGAATACGATGATGTTTTAAATAAGCATAGAGAAGTAATCTATAGAAAACGGCGGGAAATTTTGGCCGCGGAAAACACAAAAGAAAAAATTTTGGGAATGGTCGAAGATGAAATTGAACAAGTTGTCTTATTTCATACTGCCTCAGAACAAGAGGGTGACTGGAATTTAGAAGAAATTTATGAAGTAGTTGGAACAATTTTCCCGATTGAAAAAGAAGCGCGCATTAGAATGGATGATATCAGACGTTGGGCAGGAGACAAGGCGCATGACGCAGCGGTCAGAACGCGGATTATTGAATATTTGATGGAACTTGCCCGTAAAGCTTATGATGAATTGGAAAAAAAAGTCAGTGAGC
>JBBIUS010000015.1:0-17528 GCA_037440105.1 Candidatus Falkowiibacteriota bacterium | reverse complement strand
CAACCATTCAACTTTTATAAAACAAATGATGATAAAATTTATTCCAAAAGAAAGTTCAATGGTTGATAAGGCACTGCAATATATTTTGTATAAAACAGTAAAAACAGATTTGACTTTTTCTGAGGCGCGGAAAATAGTTGATGCTCTTTCTTCAATGGAATTGGTTGACCATCCAGAGCGGGTTCGTCTTGCTATGAAACCGGCTTATGTTGTGCAAGATATTCCATATGCTGAAGAATATTTAAAAGAGTATCTTGATAAAATGATTAGACCAATCAAAGATCTCTTGCCTGGGGCTGATTATTCTGGATTGACTAAAGAAGAAGCGCAGGCAAAGCTTTTGGAAATCATTGATGAAAAGAAAAACGACCAAGATTTTATTTTGTGGGCTTTTGAAAATAAACTTTGGCTGCAGATTGAAGATAATGAAAAAAGATTAGAGATCCAGTATGAATTTTTGGAAAAATTTTTGTCATCGCTTTCTGATAAATCGGAGCGAGAAAACATTATTTCTGATTATATTTTGGAAATGGAATATTATGGCGCAACAGAGTGGGCGAATAAAGGAAAGGGTTTGCTCCAGAAAGAATTAAATTAATAAGCATTATTTCAATGTGCCTATCACCGGTTTTTGATTTAGTGGTAAAATAGATGTGGATAAAAAGATAAATGATTTATGTTTAAAAAATTTTTACTTTTGGCTGTCGTTTGTTTGATCTCTTTATTTTTTGTAACACCATCACTTGCTCATCAGCCAAGACTTGTTGCTGGAACGAGAACAGAAATTTTAAACCCAGAAATTTCTCAAGCTTTTTACGGCCAACTCTCTGGCAGCCCGGCTTTTTATGAGATTAAAAGTGAAAGGCCTTTTAATTTTTACTTTGGCCTTTTAGTTCCGGATATTCCTGGTCAAGAAAAAAATTTTTCCGCTCGACTTGTTATAAAAGAAGAAGGGGAGAAAACTGGCCGGATTATTTATGTTTTAAATGGTTTAAAATTTGATTGGCAGCCTTATTTTGAGAAGTTTGCCGGCGATGCTTATTATAAAGGACCCGATTGGAAACGAAAGTTAGACAAAGGAAATTATACAATCACAGTTTGGAATCCTCGTAATGACGGCAAATATGTTTTGGTCGTTGGGGAAAAAGAATCTTTTTCTTTGGGTGAAATTTTCAACACTATTTGTCTTTTACCAAAACTTAAAAAAGATTTTTTTGGGAAAAGTCCTTTGACATCTTTTTTTAATTTAATTGGTTTGTTTCTTTTAGTTTTTATTTTAGTATTGATTGGGCTTGTTTTTGGTATAATTTTTTTAATAAAAAAGTTTAAGCAGGGGAAATTTAGATTTATGATTTTTTAAACTTTGTTTTTTAAATTTTTGATACAGAATTATTTTTTTGATATAATTTAAAAATTTCTAACTTAAATTTAAAAATATGGAAGTCAAAAAAATGAAAGATTTTTTAAATCCGACAGAATTGGAGAAAAAACATACGCCGGTTGTTGAGCGATTGGGGGGCGGTGATGTTTTAGTCCGCGTTGGCCTTATTCCCCATCCAATGGAGGATAAGCATTATATAGAATGGATTGAATTGTATCGAAATAAACAGTTAGTTGAAAAAAAAGATTTAAAGCCAGGCATGGCTCCAAGGGCTGAATTTTTTATTTCTGATTTAAAAGACGATGATTATTTATCAGCCCGCGAGATGTGCAATATCCATGGGCTTTGGGAAAGTGTATAATTATTTAGTGTGTAATTATTTAAAGTAAAAAGATGCAAAATTCTAGTGTTCTTTGAAGAGGTCATGGCATAAAACGGCTTGTTGCGAATTAAAAAATTAAAAACTTTATGACTTTTCAATTTACGTTTAGGAATTTTGCATAAGTGGATAACGAATATGGCAGTAGAAAACATTGGCGAAAAATATCGCTGCAATATTTGCGGCAATGAAGTAGTTGTCACCAAAGTTGGTGGCGGCACTTTAGTTTGCTGTAATGAAGAGATGGAGTTAATTGAAGAAGAAGAAAGCGAAGAATGGCAAGAAAACGAAGAGGGGGGCGAAGAGGAATTTGAGGACAGCGAAATGTTAGAAGACAATGAGTTATATTAATAATTAAATTTAATTTTATGTCAAAGACGCAAGAAAATTTAAGGCGGGCTTTTGCCGGTGAATCAATGGCTCGCAACAAATATACTTTTTTTGCTATGAAGGCAAGAAAAGAGGGTTACGAGGGTATCGCGAGAATTTTTGAGGAAACAGCAGCCAATGAAATGGAGCATGCCGAGAGATTGATGAGCTTTATGAAAGAAGAAGTAAAAACGACGTTAGAAAATTTCCCAGTCCATGAGTTGGGCGACACTGCCAAAAATTTGGAAGTGGCTGCGGCAGGCGAGCATTATGAATGGTCTGAAATGTATCCGTCTTTTGAGAAGATCGCCCGCGAGGAAGGAGAAAATGAAATAGCCGATGTCTTCAAAGAAATCGGTGAAGTGGAAGAAAACCATGAAAAACGTTATCAGGTTTTACTTGCTAAAGTGCGCGCAAAAAATATTTTTAAAAGTGATAAACCAATTCGTTGGAAATGTTTAAACTGCGGCTATATTCACGAAGGGACTGAGCCTCCAGAGGTATGTCCGGCTTGCGGTGAACCGCGCGCTTATTACGAGCCATGGTGTCAAAACTATTAACGCTAATTATTGTTTAGTTTTGATTGGAAGTTATCCACATTGACAGATTTTTTACTATTGCTAGACTAATGAGTGAATGATAAAAATACTAGAAAAAAAGTTTCTTTATTTAAAGATATTGGGAATGAGACCCGAAAGGGCCTCTTTTTTTATATTAAATTAAGAGTCGTGTAAAATTTTTTAGCGCAATTTTAGTACAATTTGGCGCAAAAACCATTTTGGCCACAATTGTGTTAATTTGCGTTAAGATTTTATACTTCCCTATAAATTTATGGGAAAAATTTGTCTCACTATTGAAGGAAAAAAAGTTTTTTTATCAGCCGACGAACATTTTTCTAACCTTGTTCGCGTCAATCACGCTTTTAATCAAGGCGTAAGAAAACATTACGAGGATTTAGGGCTCATTTATGTTGATGTTCCAGAGATAGTTGGTATTACTGGCGCTTGCGAGAATGTTGACACACTTTTTAAAGTGCAGAGCCGGCTTGCCCTGCCTCTTTTTTTCACCCAAACCGGCCAGCTTGCTTTAGAGCAAGCGCTGCAAACATTTTGTGGGACATACACTATCATTCATTCTGGCCGCGATGAAGAAGAAGAGGATGAACGACATTTGAGGCAGTTTCGTCTTACAGAAGAAGAATTTGATTGTACTATGGCTGGCATGAGTCGTAAAAACTATGATGAAGAAAAAATGTATGAGGCTCTTCTTGCCCACATCGAAAAAGCAGTCAAAGCAATAATTGCTGCGGTCTTAGAGAATTGTAGAGAAATTCTCAAAAAATATGGTCGCAATATCAAAATGTTGAAACAAGCCGTGGAAGAAAAATTTTTAAGAGTTGATTATGAAGAGGTAATAGAAATTTTAAATAAAAACGGCTACCCTGAGGTTAAATTTGGTGATGATCTAAAGGCAAAGCATGAAGCGGCCGTTGTCGCATTTTGTAATCAGGGAAAGAGCGAACTCCCAGTTTTTATTTTGAAATATCCAAAAGAAATTAAATTTTTTAATATGAAGACTTATACTAAAGACCCGCGGGTTGTTTTGTCAGCTGATTTGATTTTTCCTTACGCAGGCGAGGGGGCAGGGGCAGCAGTCAGAGAACATGATTTTGAAAAATTGAATGAACGTCTTCTTACCTCAACTATGTATAAACTTCATCTTAAACGTGGGGGCAAATACGAAGATTTTAAATGGTATTTGGATATTATTAAAAATCAAAAAACGAACCCGCATGCTGGCTATGGAATTGGTAATGAACGCGTTCTCCAATATATTTTTGGTGAAAAGGATATCAGAAATGTTTCTGTCTTTTCGCATTTAGCGAGGCAAAGCGGTGATTGGGATGCGACAAAATACGGCCAAGCAGCCATTGTTTCGCCTAGGAAAAGGTATGTTCTTTTGACAATTGGCCATGATAATGATAAGAAATTTCTTTTGCCTCAGCTTAAAAACTTAATCAAAAAGCGGCCAGGCGAATTTGTTTTTTATGCGACTGAAGGAACAAGTAAATTTTTTGAGAAGCATAAATTAAGGACTTCGCTAGTTTACAAAATTTCTGAAATTAATCAGACCCCGAATATTGGTGATTTGCTGAGGCAAAAAGTTTTTGATCTGATTATCAATATTCCAAATCGGAAAAAAATAAAAGAAAGTAAAGAGTTTAGCGATGGAAAATTAATTAGAAAGGGAGCAGTTGAAACTGGGGTAACTTTAATTACAGATCCTGAAGTTGCGGCAATGGTTATTGATAATCTTTCAAATGGATAAACAAGATGAGATTATTAAAACAAAATAAGTTTGTTTAACCACCAAAAAATCCGCCAGCTGGCGGATTTTTTGGTGGGCGCGAGAGGAGTCGAACCTCTGACCTTTTGCGTGTCGAGCAAACGCTCTAACCAACTGAGCTACGCGCCCAAAGATAAAAAGTGAACGACTTTCTTTTTTAAATTTACTAATAGTATTTTAACTTTTTTTTCTAAAAATGCAAGTCATGGGCAAGAATTATAGATAAAGCGCTTCGCTTTAGTTAGTTGATAATTTTATGCGCTGAGCCAAAATCTGCAGCAGATGGACAAAGAAATTAGAAAGTGCTAACATTGGCTTGGATCTTTAACATACGGAGGGAAAAATGACAGGAATAGATTCGAGATTTATTAAACAACTCAGAAAAATAGAGAAAAGACTCTTTGTTACGTGTCCCTTTGGTATTTTGCAAGCAAGAGGAGATTATGCTCATATGATTCACTATATTATGCATGCTCCTCTTCCGCCTGCGGTGCGCTTAGAGAGAGTAGCAAAAGTTATGAAGGCTATAGAAAAAAAATCAACTCAGCTTGCTTATCTCTATCACATGGAGTTCAGCGGGCACAGCAAGGCCTTTGTCAAACTTTGCAAAAAGGCCAAAGTGCAGTTTAGATCTCCAATGCTTGATGTAGGCACTGGGGTAGGGAGTCTCGTCTGGTGGCTTCGCCATGAGGGCAGGCTGCCAAAGGGCAAAGTTGCGCTTGTTGATATTGATCAAAATATGATTGATTACGCCAAGGCTCTTCTTTTGCTTCATGATCATAAACCCGTGGTTCAAGGGCGGAGGGCAATCGATGAGACAGAATGCAAATTTATTTTCAAGCGGCTTGATGGTTGTGATGTACCTAATCATCTCGATGAGTTAGGCGGTCCTTTTAGAACAATCCTTTCGGCTTTGGTAATTCAATGGGTTCCTCATCCCGAAAAGATCATCAAAGCGATTGCCCAAAGTTTGCGACCTGGCGGGGAATTTATTTTTGTTGGCGAAGACGACCCTAATGCCGTTTCTTTGACGCCGCTTAGGTTCCCGTTGAATTTATCGCTAGGAAAGTCGCTCGGCGAGATTATAATGTATTGTCTGGAAGCTGATCTCGAACTTATTCAAATCGAGGAGGAGCCAGTTGTAGACGTTTGTTTTCCGAGATTGGAAGACGTTGGCGTTATTGAAGAAAAGATGTTTAGAGAATTAGTTAAACTTCGTGAGAAACTCAAATGTAAAGCCACTGAGTTTGCGCGAACAGCTAATTTGATATTCCGGCAGTTTATCTGGGACCGCAAGTTGTTGAAAAAAATCGATGGACTTCGCGGTCGCCGATCTGAGATCTGGAAAAAAATAAAAGATTACGGAGTTAACGAAAAAGGAGAAAAATTAATTGCGGTGGTTAGAAAGGCCCTGCCGCACAAAATGGTCATGCTAGTTTGGCGCAAGAGGTAACACTGCGGCTATTTCGCCCCCGGACTGTTCTGCACATCTTTTGGATTGTAGAAAGTTCAGGGGTTTTTTATTTTTTAAATTAATAGATTGGAAAAGGAAATAAAGTTTTTCTCTAATAGTTAAGGCATTTTATTTTTCAGTTTTTCCTTGATTTTATAAATGATTTCTTTTTCTGCCTCAATAAGATCTTTATTATAAACGCAAAATTTTACTAGGTTTTTAGAACCATCGGGTTCAAATGTCTTAGTTAAAGAGAGAAGATCAAATTTTTTCTCGCTAAACACTAAACAGCAAATTTTATTTTTTTCTTCAGGAGATTCGTAAATCAAGACAGCGATATCAGCGTTTCGAGAATTGAAAATTAGCTCGTCTACAATGTCAATTAATTTATTCGGCGAAGCGCCTGTCGCAATAAAATCTTCGCGCGTAAGAACAGTCCAAGTTAAATTGCATGAGGCATCATTTCTAAGGCGGACAAGGGCCCTTCCCCAAAGCTTTAAAGTATCAAAAGATTTTGTTTGATAAAGATTTTTAACAATTTCTTCTCTTCGCGCTCCCAAGGCGATAAGGCGGCTGGCCGCAGAAAGCGAATGCGGGGTTACTGTTGGGATTCTAAAACTTTTTGTTTCTGACATTATGCCAGTAAGAAGTAAGGTGGCAATGTCTTCGTCTAAAATATCAATATTTAACGATTCTAAAAGTTGGAAAATTATTTCTGCGGTTGAGGAGGCAGTAAGATTGACTAAATTAATTTGACCAAAATTTTCATTAGTTGGATTGTGGTCAATATTAACAACCGGCGTTTGACAAAAAAAATCGATGTGGTCCCAATAAACTCTTCCCAGAGATTCTAAATCAGGCGTGTCAAGGACAAAAATTAAATCATGTCTAAATTTTGAAGTTCCTATCTTAATTTGTTCTTTGGATATATTTTGTTCAGGAGTAATAAAGATATTTAATTTATCATTGCGGAGATCATAACTCAAATCATTTATTTTATTTTGAGCAATATTTAAACTGATAATAAATTTTTTTAAATTAGCAATTGAAGGTTGGATTTGTTCTATTTTTGGGAGAAAAGAAAATGTTTTTGGCGGAGAAAAATTGTCTGAAACAATTTCTGCTTTTTTATCTAGTTTTTCTAAAATTAAAAACAAGCCGAGGCCGGAGGCAATAGCGTCACCGCCCGGTTCCTTTTTGAAAATAATTAAAGGTCGGCTGCTTTTGTTTATTATCTCAATTATTTGTTGGTAAAGATTTAGAGCCACAGGCGTTTCGCTTAAATTAAAAGTTAAAAATGAAAAATTATAGTTAATATTAGAATTTAATTTAATAGTGTAATTTAAGAACGCATTTATGTCAATTAGATTTAGAAGTTGTTATTTCTTTGTTTTTTTGATAAAATTAAGAAATTATTAAATTTTTTGATGATTTTTATCAATGTTAGAAATTTCGAAAGCGTACAATCCAAAAGAAGTTGAGGATAAAATTTATGAGAAATGGGAGAAATCTGGCTATTTTAATCCTGATAATTTGCCCTGTCAAGTGGATAAAAAATGTAAAGGTATTTTTTCTATTTTAATGCCTCCACCGAATGTAACCGGTACTCTGCACATAGGTCATGCCGTGATGCTAGCTTTGGAAGACATTATGGTGCGTTATCATCGGATGCGCAAAGACAAAACCTTATGGTTGCCCGGCACTGACCACGCCGCTATTGCCACGCAAAATGTTGTAGAAAAAAAATTGAAAAAAGAGAAGGGCTTGCGTCGACATGATTTAGGTCGAGAAAAATTTTTAGAAGAAGTGGAAAAATTTATTCAAGCCTCTAAAGATCGTATTCATTTGCAAATCCGCAAAATGGGTGCTTCTTGCGATTGGTCGCGCGAAGCATATACTCTTGATGAGCCGCGCTCAAAAGCAGTGCGCACCGCTTTTAAAATTCTTTATGATAAGGGTCTAATTTACCGCGGCAGTCGGATTGTAAATTGGTGTCCGCATTGCAGTTCAACTTTGGCTGATGACGAGGTTGAATATAAAGCTCAAAAAGCAAAATTTTATACCTTTAAATATAGCAAAGATTTCCCTTTTCCTATTGCTACCACTCGACCAGAGACAAAATTAGGGGATACAGCTGTAGCTGTCAATCCAAACGACGGACGTTACAAAAAATATATTGGCAAAACTTACGAGGTGGATTTTGTTGGCATCCCTTTAAAATTAAAAATTATTGCTGACAAATCGATTGATCCAACATTTGGCACCGGCGCTTTAGGTGTCACTCCAGCCCATTCTATGGTTGATTGGCTGATGGCAGAAAAAAATAATCTTCAAATTGTTAAAGTAATTGATGAGCAGGGGAGGATAATGCCTGGTTTTGCTGAATATTCTGGCAAGACAACAATTGAAGCCCGGGAAATTATTATTAAAAAGTTGAGAGAGAGTGGGTTAATTGAAAAGGAAGAAGAAATAGAAAATAATTTATCGTTATGCTATCGTTGCGGTACGCCGGTTGAACCCTTGCCTTCTTTACAGTGGTTTATTGATGTAGATAAGCCTTTTAAATTTTCTGCTTCTAAACATAGTCCTTTGGTAGGTGTAAAAGATGGACAAGAAGTGACCTTAAAATTTTTAATGGAACATGTTGTTAAATCAGGGCAAATTAAAATTATTCCAGAACATTTTACTAAGGTTTATTTCGAATGGATTAATAATTTGCGCGATTGGTGCATTAGTCGTCAGATTTGGTTTGGCCACAGAATTCCAGTGTATTATTGTGATAAATGTAAAGATGTAGATATAAGTAAATTTAATGTTCAAGATTCAAAATTCAAAATTACAATCCAAAATTCAAAATTAGGAATTGTATCGGTTGACGAGTTAAAAAAATGTCCATTTTGCGATGGACAATTAGAGCAGGATCCAGACACCCTGGATACGTGGTTTTCTTCTGGACTTTGGACTTTTTCTACTCTTGGTTGGCCAGAGAAAACATCAGATTTTGAAGTTTTTCATCCAACAAGCGTACTTGAGACTGGTTATGATATTCTATTTTTTTGGATTGCTCGAATGATTTTGATGTCAACGGCCCTTCTTGGAGAAATACCTTTTCGTGTGGTTTATCTTCATGGTCTAGTCCGCGATATGCAAGGTCGAAAGATGTCTAAATCACTTGGGAATGTTATTGATCCGCTGGACATGATTCTAAAGTACGGTGCAGACGCAGTGAGAGTGTCTCTTTTTATTGGCACTTCAGCTGGGACAGATGTAAAATTGAATGAACAAAAAATAGCTGGTTATCGAAATTTTGCAAATAAAATTTGGAATGCGGCGCGCTTTGTCTTAATGAATCTTGACGGGATACCAAATAAACCAAAGAAATTCAATGCGAGCGATAAAAAAATCATTAGTGAGTTGCAAACCACCGTGGAGCGGATAACTAATTATCTTGATAAATTTGATTTTAATCATGCTGGTGATCTCGCCTATCACTATTTCTGGCATACTTTTTGCGATAAAATTATTGAGGAACAAAAGCCGCGCTTTAAAGATTTGGCTGAACGTCAGTCTGCCCAATATCTTCTTTTTACTATTTTGACTACTTGTTTAAAAATTTTGCATCCCTTTATGCCATTTGTCACAGAAGCAATTTGGCAGGTTCTTCCTAGAAAAGAAGAGTCATTACTTATGGCTGAAGAATGGCCAGAAAAAAATATTTTTTAAAAATGTTGTGGATTTTTGTGGCCGCGAAAATCCACAATTAAAGATTTTAATCTTATGAAAGTTTCCAAAGAAAAAATTAAAGAACTTTTGGCCCGTGGCGTGGAAGAAGTAATTGAACGAGAGCATTTGGAAAAACTGTTGTTTTCCGGTGAAAAACTGCGAGTCAAACACGGCATTGATCCTACTGGGCCAAAAATTCATATAGGCCGGGCTTCAACTTTGTGGAAACTGCGCCAGTTTCAGGATTTAGGCCATCAAATTATTTTGATTATTGGCGACTATACAGCCCAAATTGGCGACCCTTCGGATAAGTTAGCAAAGCGGCCGTTTTTATCTCCCGAACAAGTGGCGGAAAACATGAAAGGTTATGAAAAACAATTAAGTTTGATTTTAGACATGAAAAAAGTTGAAGTGCACAAAAACAGCGAGTGGTTAGCAAAGTTGACACCACGCGAACTCGATGGCTTGGCAGATTTATTTTCTGTTCAGCAAATGATCGCTAGACGAAACTTTAAGGAAAGATGGGAAAGGGAGGAAGAAATTAGCCTTCGCGAACTTCATTATCCCCTATACCAGGGTTATGATTCAGTAGCTGTTCGAGCTGATGTCGAAATCGGCGGCTCTGATCAACTTTTTAATCTTTTAGCTGGCCGGAAAATTCAAGAAGCATACGGCCAACCGCCTCAAGATATTTTGACAACAAAAATGATTCTTGGTTTAGACGGCAGAAAAATGAGCACAACTTGGGGCAATGTGGTTAACATTACTGAAGAGCCGAATGAAATGTACGGAAAAATTATGTCAATGCGAGACGATTTAATTTTGGACTATTTTATTCTTTGTACGCGGCTACCTTTGCCAGAAATTAAAAAAATAGAAAAAGATTTAAAAGCCGGCGCCAATCCGAGAGACATTAAAATGCGTTTGGCGCGTGAGATTGTAACTTTGTATCAGTCGCCGGTGGAAGCAAAAATGGCCGAAGAAAATTTTATTAAAGTTTTCCAGAAAAAAGAAACGCCAACAGAAGTCAAAAGTTTCAAGTTAAAAGTTAAAAGTTTGAATATCGTTGATTTGTTGGTGGAAACAAAATTGGCTTCAAGCAAAAGTGAAGCGCGGCGTCTTGTGGAACAGGGTGGGATTAAAGTGGATGGAAAAGTGATAAAGGATGTGAAAGCAGAAATTGAAATTTCTGAAGAAGGCGTATTGATTCAAAAAGGAAAGCGCCATTTTGTCAGAGCGGAGTATAAATAAGAAATTGAATTAGGAATCAGGAATTATGAATTATGAATCATGGTTTTTATTCTATCCCTAATTCCTGATTCATAATTCATGATTCGGCGTTTATGTGGCAGAAGGCAAAAAAAGAAATTATTGAACAAATTCAGAAAAATTTTCCGAATTTAAAAGTGACGGAATCTGATTTTGTTTTCCCACCAAATCCAAATTTGGGCGATCTGTCTTTGCCCTGCTTTAATTTGGTAAAACAGTTTAAGAAATCTCCGGTCGAGGTTGCGGCGGAAATCGGAAGAAAAATTCGACCCCATGGTTTGGTGGCGCAGATACAATTCGTTGGACCGTATCTTAATTTTTTCTTAAACAAAGAAAAAATTACAGAAAGTGTTTTAAAGCAGATTTTAAAAGAAAAGAAAAAATACGGCGATTCAAAAATTTTAAAGAAAGAAAAAATAATGATTGAGTATGTTTCGCCAAATGCCAATAAGCCTTTGCATCTCGGGCATCTTAGAAATGGTTTAATTGGCGAAGCAGTGGCAAATCTTTTAGAATCATGCGGCGCAAAAGTAATTCGGGCAAGTTTAATTAATGACCGCGGGGCGCATATTTGCAAATCAATGGTTGCTTATAAACATTGGGGGAAAAATAAAACGCCGGAAACAGAGAAAATAAAAGGTGACCATTTTGTTGGCGATTTTTATGTGATGTACAACCAAAGGGTGGAAACAAACAAAAATCTTGAAAGTGAAGTGCGTGCCACGCTTGAAAAATGGGAAGCAGGGGACAAGCGCGTTTTGGCCCTTTGGAAAAAAATGACCAGTTGGGTGCTCCGTGGATTTGAAAAAACTTACAAGCGAGTAGGAATCAAATTTGATAAAGTATATTTTGAAAGCAAAATTTATAAAGAAGGCAAAAAAATAATTTTAGATGGACTTAAGCACGGAAAATTTATAAAAGACAACACTGGGGCAGTGATTGCCAAACTTGGCAATGGCCTGCCAGATAAAGTTTTGCTCAGAGCTGACGGCACGGCTCTTTATGTGACCCAAGATATTTATTTAGCAAAATTAAAATTTGACCAATATAAATTGACTAAGTCAATTTATTGCATTGGTTCAGAACAGGATTTGTATTTGAAGCAACTTTTTAAGATTTTGGAAATTTTAGGATATAAATGGGCAAAAAATCTTTATCATTTAAGTCACGGAATGATTTATTTGCCCGAAGGAAAGATGAAGTCACGTGTTGGAACAGTTGTTGAGGCGGATGAATTTTTAGACAAGTTGGAAGATTATGCGGCAGAAGAAATAAAAGCTCGCCATGATTTTCTTTCTGATAAAGAATTGCAAAAAAGAGCGACACAAATTGCCCTGGCTGCTTTAAAGTATTTTATTTTGCAAGTTGATCCAAAAACTGACATGCATTTTGATCCCAAAAAGTCATTGTCGTTTGTTGGACGGACAGGCCCGTATTTACAGTACACTTACGCTAGGATTTGTTCAATTTTAAATAAAGCCAAGGCGATGTGCGAAGCAAAAATCATGGCAGATGAGCATCTTGACAAATTAAAAGAAAAGTGGGAGTATAATTTGACGCTTCAGTTGGCAAAGTTTGGTGAGACTGTGGAAAAATCGGCTATCTCATATAATCCAGCAATATTGGCAGATTATCTTTACAATTTGGCAAAAATTTTCAGTGATTTTTATCGGGATGTGCATGTTCTTCGAGCTGGGGAAGATATCAAGAGAGCAAGAATAATTTTGATTTCGTGTGTGAAATTGGTTTTGGGAAAAGGACTAAGTTTATTGGGCATCGAAACACTCTCCGAGATGTAGTTTTATAAATTAGAAAATTATATATCCAGAAATTTTTTATTTTGGTTGTTCTTTAAACAATTAAATAATGGTCGTGAAGGAGGATAACATGGCCAAACGAATAAAGATCATCGGCACCGGAAGTTTTTTGCCGCCCTTTGAGGTGGACAACGAAACGATCTGCAGGTATTACCCAAGGAGGGATGCGAAGTGGGTGCAGGAAAAGCTCGGCATCATAACCCGGCGTTTCGCTTTCGACTTTGAGAAAAACGAGATGCGTCCCGGCTATTACGACAGCGACATGGCTCTGGAGGCTGCGCGTCGGGCGCTTGAAGCAGCCAATGTCCAGGCTAAGGACTTGGATCTCATTGTCCGAGTATCTTGCACGCCGGATTATCTCCATTTCTTCCCGGATCCGGCCGCGGAGAGACTGCAGAAGGAACTCGGAGCAACGCTCGACTGTGCGAGTTTCGCTATTCCAGCTGGCTGCGGCGGATTCGTTTATGCCATGGAGATAGTCAGGGGCTTGATGCTCGGCAACCCGCGGTACCAGAAAGTCATAATTGTGGTCTCCAACTCCGTTTCCCCGTTTATGGACGTAGAGAACAAGGTCAGCGAGGATTGGTGCCACAAGAACGCTTTCGACGCCTACATTTTTGGCGATGGAGCCGGAGCAGTAGTGCTCGAGAGCCAGGAAGTTCCTGACGGGGAAGAGATCGGCCTTCTCGCTGGATACCTTGGTTCATGGTACGAACGAAACCCAATTACCTACCCAGCCGGCGGCGGAGCTTGCCCAACGCGTGTCGAGAACGTGCCAGAGCATTACTACAAGATGGATCTCAAGGCTGTGGCCGAAGAGGCGCCGAAGCATCTTCAACAGGCAATCACAGGACTTATGAAGATTCGGGATTTCGCCCTTGAGAAGATTGACTGGTTTTTGTTCCACCAGGCGAACATGGCCCTTCTCGACGGCTTTGCTGAGATGGCAGGTATTCCAAAGGACAAAATCCTAAAGAACGGCAACAAGTACGGCAACACCTCGGCCGCTTCGACCGTCATTCTGCTCGATGAGGCCTTGCGTGGAGGCAAGATCAAGGCGGGCGATCTTCTTCTTTTCGCGGCCATCGGGGCAGGTGGTTCAAGTTGGCAGTACGGCTCGCTTCTGGTTCGGTGGTGACTGCGTATTGCAGTTGAAGGGTTCTTAAAAAAGAGGTAAAATAGAAAAAGAAAAACCTCAAGTATTAAGAACCTTTTTTATTCTTCTAAAAAGTATTTATTTTATCCGCGCTATTTTGCCTTGGACCGGCTTAGAGATGGTACGGCAACTTATAAAAAGCACAAGGGCCCATGGCGTGAATTGGCGTTAAAGAGAGGCTATTTAAATTTTTAAACAATGATCTATGGACATTAGAGATTATTTGCTTCTTTTGACAGCGATACTGAATGTCGTTTTAAGTTTTTTTATTTTTTTACAAGGTAGAAAAAATTTAGTAAATTTGTCTTTTGCTATTTTTTGTTTTTTTGCTTTTTTATGGGCTTTTTCGCTGTTTATTTTTAGAACAGTCACAGATTTAAAAATCGCTCTCTTGGGAATGAAATTAGCTTACGCTGCTGCAGCTGGGATTGCTGCTTCTGGATTATACTTTTCTTTTGTTTTTCCTGAAGTTAAAAAAATTGTTTTTTTGAAAAAAATATTAATTGTCCTGCCAGCCGGAGTAATTATTTTTTGGCTTTTATTTGTTCCGGGGACATTGGTTGGAGAAATAGTCAATCGCCCTTGGGGTAAGGAAGTAACTTTATTTTTCCAAGACTATCTTGCCTACGCAGTGTATTTTGTAAGCGTTTATTCAACTGGTCTTTTAATTCTCTATAAGAAACAAAGAGATTGTCGCGATGGAGACGTTTGCCACCAGCTTTATTCTGTTTTTTGGGGGATTTTAATACCAAGTATTTTTGGAGTAATTTTTAATTTACTGTTGCCCTCCCCTTGGCTTTTAGATTTTACATTAATTTGGTTAGGCCCGAGTTTTTCAATGATTATGGTTGGAGCGGTTGCTTACGCGGTTATTAGACATCAGTTAATGAATATCAAATCTGTTGCTGCTCAAGTTTTTTCTTATTTTTTGGTTGCTGTTTTTATCATTGAATTATTTCTCGCTAAAGACTTTGACGAATTAATAATTCGGATCATCGGTTTGGGACTAATTGTTCTTTTGAGTTACTTTTTAGTAAAGAGCGTGCGCGTTGAAGTAAAACGGCGGGAAGAAATGCAAAGATTAGCCTTGAAATTAAAGGAAGCAAATGAAGCGCTTGAGATGCTTAATCAGGCAAAAACTGAATTTATTTCTATTTCCTCTCATCAATTGAGAACGCCGCTTTCAATTGTTAAAGGGTATCTCTCAATGGTTTTGGATGGCGATTACGGCTCTGTGAAAAAATCATTAGCAAAAGTCCTCGGTAAAGTTTACCGCAGTAATGAAAGATTAATTAATTTGGTGAATGAATTATTAAATATTTCAAGGATTGAAAGCGGAAGATTAGAATTTCGATTTGAGCCAGTTGAGTTGGGAAAGATAGCTCGCGATATAGTTGAAGGATTCAAAATAAAGGCTGAGGCAAAACGAATTGAGCTGCGTTTTGATTCCCCGAAAAATCTTCCAAAAGTGAATGCTGACGCGCAAAAGATCAAAGAGGTGATTTCGAATTTATTGGATAACGCCATTAAGTATACAGAAAGAGGGTGGGTTGCTGTTAAATTAGATAAAAAAGATAAAGAGATGGTTCTCAGCGTGTCAGATTCAGGTTTGGGTATAGAATTGAGCGAGAGAGATAAACTTTTTGAAAAGTTTACTCGAGGGCAGAGTTCGCAATCTGCTTCTTCTCATGGTTTGGGTATCGGCCTTTATATATGTAAAAAATTTGTTGAAGGACACGGTGGAAAAATTTGGGCGGAAAGTGAAGGGCCTGGCAAAGGAAGCAAATTTAGTTTTAGTTTACCAATAAAATAACAATTAACGATTGACAATTAACGATTGACGATGATAAACTTAAAAAAATAATTTTTAATAATTTAAAATTTTATGTTCAAAACACCCCAAAAGGAACAAGAAGCTGAAACTATTGTTGGCCCTTCAGTAAAAGTTGAAGGCGATTTTGTGAGCAAAGGGAACATTACTGTTGAAGGTCGGGTAAATGGAAGCTTAAAGACTGAAAAAAATTTAAGAGTTGGCGAAAAAGCAAAAATTGTAGCCAATATTTCCGCTGCTAATGCTTTTATTGCCGGCGAGGTGAAAGGTAATATAAAAGTTCAAGACAAATTGGAACTCTCTAATACATCAAAAATTTTTGGTGATGTAGAAGCGAAAGTATTGGTTGTTAATGCCGGGGCTGTTATAAACGGCAGGTGCGCCGTTCGAATAGAGGGGCTTCAAATCCCATTACCTGAGGTGCCTAAAAAGAGCGATAAAAAATCCTCCGGTTCCAAGTACTAGTTTTGTTATTCAGTTTTTAGTTAATTATGTATCAATATATTTACGATTCATTTTTAAATGACGCCAAATTTTTTGCTGCTTTATCTGCTGTAGAAAGCAGAATAACAGATTTGGGCATGAATGGAAAAATTGATAGACTATCTATTTTTAAGAATGTTAGAGAAATCATCTCAGAAGGGACCAAGAGGGGGACTAAGACATTAGTAGTGGTAGGGAATGATTTAACGCTGAATCGCGTTATTAACGCTGTTCCGAATTTTAATGATGTTACTTTAGGATTTATTCCTCTTGGGCCAAAAAATAAAATTGCCAAGATTTTAGGAATTCCTGAAGGAGTTGCGGCCGTTGATGTGCTTTCTTTCCGCAGAATAGAAAAAATTGATTTAGGGCAAATCAATGATTGTTTTTTTCTCTCGGAGATTGAGGTTCTTTCCCCAAAAGTAGTTTTAAGGTGTAATAAAAGTTTTAATGTTTTACCCAAAGAGGGAAGCCACGTTGCAATTTATAATCTGCCTGTAAAATTGAACTTACGAGAACAAGGTTTTTTAAATCCGCAAGATGGTTTTTTTGAGGCTTGCGTTGAACCAAATTTAAAATTTGGGAAATTCCTATTTAAAATTAAGGGTAATTGCGAAACAAGCGTTTTTCTTTTTAAAAGTTTGTCTATAAATGGTGATTTGAAATCCGCTGTTTTGGTTGATGATAGCAAAGTGATGAATGTGCCAGTTGAAATAAAAGTTTTTCCTCGCAAGTTAAAAATGATTATAGGGAAAGAAAGATTTTTTTAAAAATCTACGAAATGCGAACAAAGACGAAAATACGAAAGAAATTTTTAAGTCTCCATGCCAAATATTGTTTTTTGACCTCGTATTTTTGTAAGAATTTCGTAATTTCGCAGAGATAATATGAAACCAAAGGTTGATCAAAATTTATGCATTGGCTGTGGAGCTTGCCAGTCGCTTTGTCCAGAAGTTTTTAGATTAAATGAGAGTGGGAAATCGCAAGTTTTAGAAGGGGTTGACTATAAGGCGAACAAAGATTGCATTCAAAAAGCCATTGAAAATTGCCCAGTGCAAGCGATTAGTTTAGAATAGTGGCATTGTTTTTTAAAGTGAAATGTAATAATATCAAAGATTGGGCACGCTTTTGTGTTTTAGAATGTTTCTATGGGGTTTGGTAAGGGTGTTTTGTCATTTATTTTATAATAATGTCTAAAATAAAATAGGCCCGGGTGGCGGAATTGGTATACGCGCATGCTTGAGGTGCATGTGGGATTTTTCCCTTGGAGGTTCGAGTCCTCTCCCGGGCACCAGTATTAAACTTTCAGGAATTTTGCCGA
>JBBIUS010000014.1:0-18273 GCA_037440105.1 Candidatus Falkowiibacteriota bacterium | reverse complement strand
CCGGCAATAAAAAAAGCCGGCAAAAGGCAAGTTAAAACATGCTGGCGGGCGTATTCGTGCAGCAACTGGAAACCAGATAAAATAGCACCAGTGAATAAAGCTGAATTCATCGGCATGAAGTAAAACAGCAAAAACAAACCAACAAGAAAAATAAAGATGTTAATTTCTTTTCTTGTAAATTATAAATTTATTTTATTTAAGCCAACTTTTAATTTCTTCTACATCAGGAATTCTGCCTGCGACTTTAATTTGTTCATCAAAAGCAATAGCTGGTGTTGCCATTACGCCCATTTCCACGATTTTGTTTATATCATAGATATGTTCAACCTGAACATCTTTTAATCCCAGTTCTTCTATTGCTTTTTTGGCGTTTTGTTCCAATTTCTGGCAATTGGGGCAACCAGAGCCCAAAATTTTGATAATCATATCGGTTATTTAATAAATTTATTTAATAAAGATAGGGACCTTTTAATGTTTTTCTTGTTTAAGAAATAAAAAACTTTTGTCTTTTCCTTCCTTGAATTGATTAAGCCGGCGTCTTTCAACACTTTAAGGTGGTGAGAAATTAAAGTCTGCGGCAAATCCAAAAATTGCCAGATCTCGCAAACGCACTTTTCTTGTTTTTGCAAAATACATAAAATTTTTAGACGATTTTCTTCCGAAATAATTTTCAGAAAATCTATAATCTTTGTGATTTTTATCTGCGATTTTTTGGTTTTACAGCAATTAAAATTCATATAGTTATTCACAAATATCAATCTATATTGATATTATATTCAAATTTTTTTCTAATTGTCAAATTTTGCTGCATAATATTTAAATAACACACCAAATTTTTATTACAAAATCCAACAGCAAGAAACCTCGAAGGAACTGTTTCTTGACCCGCGGGACAAGAAGCCGAGGCGAGGCAAATATCTCTCCCCCTGCCACAAAATCAAAAAAACCCAACTGTACGATGGGTTTTTTGATGTAGAAATTTAATTTTATATTCAGTCAATGACTTTTCCTCCAAATTCTTCTAAAACTTTATTTATTTCAACTGGTGGCGGACTAGGAGGCTCTGGCAAATCAACTACAATACCGCTAACTTTAATATCTCTTCCTATCACTTCTCGAATTAGACCGCGTAAAATCGAATTATATTTTGCCTCGTTAATTCTCTCTTTATGAAAACGATACTTAAAACCTATTTGTAAGTTGTCAGCTTCAATGGCGACTGGCTGGCCAACACGTAAAATAAAAACCAAAGATGGATTACGCTCGGCAGCAAGCCTCAAGACATCAAACCACTTTTCCTTTACCTGCTCTAAAGTAAGATTTGTAACAAGCGGCGTTTCAGCAAATTATTTTTTCATTTTTTTTATCTCATTAACGAGTATTGACTTAACTTTTGGCTTTTCTTCGAAATTTTTTGATGGTTTCAAGGGATAATTTTCCCTTACCACCGAAAAATCGCCAACAATTTCTACTACCGCCATCTCAAGTGGCAATTGAATAATTTCTGAATATTTTAATTCTTGTTTTTTTGCGATAAAAAGATCAAGCCAAGAAATAAGTTGGTGTAATTCAATTTCCTTGGATAGTTGATTAATTTTTCTTTCTAAATCTTCGTCAAGATCAAAAGAAAACTCAGATAAATTTCCACTTACTTTGGTGAGTAAAATTTTTCTCAGGAACTCTATCAGATCAGAAGTGAACTGATACAGATCAATCCCTTCTTCCACTAATTTATTGATTAAACGCAATGATTTTTCCGCATCTCGACTCGCCAAATAGTCTACTAGCTCACTAACCAAATTAAAATCAGATTTAGGAATAACAAGCTCTGCCTGTTCTCGGCTAATTTTTTTGCCTGTTTCACGTAAAGCTAAAACTTGACCAAGTAAACTTTCGGCATCCCGGACGCAGCCTTCTGACGATCTCGCAATACTTGCCAAAATACTCTCATCTACCTCAATATGTTCTTGTTTTAAAATATATTTTAAACGTTCAATAATTTCTCGGCGAGAAACTTTTTTAAAATCAAATCTCTGACAGCGAGAAACAATTGTCGCTGGCACTTTATGGACTTCCGTTGTAGCTAAAACAAAAACAACTCGCGCTGGCGGCTCTTCGATAATCTTTAAAAGCGCGTTAAAAGCAGACGTAGAAAGCATGTGTACTTCATCAATAATAAAAACTTTAAATTTCCTTCGCGAAGGAGAAAATTTAGCGCTATTAATAATGTTCTCACGAACGTTATCTACCCCAGTGTGGGAGGCCGCGTCAATTTCCACAATATCTAAATCCCGACCAGAAGTAATTTCCTGACATGAATCACATTTGTTGCAAGGTTCTGATTCCCCGTCCTTTCTTTTTTCACAATTTATTGCCTTAGCTAAAAGTCGTGCTGCGGTAGTTTTTCCAACTCCCCGTGGCCCGCAAAGAAGATAGGCATGGGCAATTTTGCCTGTTTCAATTTCATTCTGCAAAGCAATTTTGATGTGGTTCTGATTCGTTACCTCTTTCCAACTCTGAGGTCTATATTTTCTATATAAAGTCGTTGCCATATTCTGGTATTGTACATAAGTTGAATATTTTTCGCAAATCTAACCTTTCAAAAGATATCGAAACTTAAAATAAAATTTCCACTTTCCGTAGCTCCGAATAAAAGCAAAAAAATTAATTTCTTATCAATTAACATTTTTGTCGCCTAGGTGATTAAAATATCAATTGGATAATATATTAAACTACATATCAGTCTCCTCAAAAATTCTTTTTACTCAAATGTTGAATTCCTTACGCACCAATTTTTCTAAAGAACCAAGCGAAACTGCCAAAATAAGATGCAAATGTTGATCGCTGATCTCAAAAAAAATCTTTTACTAATTTTATTTCTCTTTCACAAGGAAATGGGCACACAAAAACACTTTTCTGAATAGGATAAAAACCCATTCCACACAATCGTCTCCGGAGCATATCACGCGCTGTTTTCTGTGTATTAGGTATATCAAAAATAAGAACACGCCATTTCCCGTCCCATCGAGACAGGGGTTTTATTTTACAATGAAAGACTTTATCGCGGAATAGTGCTTTTTGCCCCATCGCAGTTATCTTGACTTTGAGACAACCGTTATGAAATTCTTTTAATTCTATCATTCTCAAGCGATGATGTCTTCTTAATTCTCTTTTAATATACCAAATCTGTCCCCGCACAAAACGCTTTAGAATTTTAGAGCCTTTATACCCCCCCCCGAAAGTCCAGCAACAGTAATTGCAAGGGCCCCTCCCGCAAGAGTATTAAGAATTAATTTCGCCAATCCTTTAGTTGATTGCTTCATAAATAGTGTAAATAAATTGACGGCATGAAAAGTACGCAACAATTTTAAAATTAAAAATATATAATTACGGACGAAGTAAACGATATTTTAATCACCTAGGCGATTAAAATGTCAATAATAAAATTAAAATTAAAATTATATAAATTATGCTTCTGTCTACCTGTGTGTCTATATCAAACTATAGCAAACCTATCAGTATCTAGACCGCTACACAACAATTTAAATTAAACATCAAATATTTAAAAAAATAAAAAAATATCGGATAAATAAACAAAACAAACTTTTATCTATAACGCGGTTTAAAAATTTCTTAAAAAAATTTATTAAAAAATTTGTCACTCACTTTTCTTGATAATATTTTCCACCGCGGCCCATTTTGAAGGCGTGTTTTTAGGAATTAAAATAATCGCCTCGTCACCTGATTTGCCCTTAAAATATGTAACTGGTGCAGTTAATACTCGCCATCTTTTATTATTCGCCCTTACACAATAGCCGCCAGTCTCGCTTTCCTCTAATACTCCGATCACTCTCAAACGTTCAATCGGACCAATCTGTTTAAAAATAAAATTACCACGCGCGTTAATGGTCAATTTCAAAATATCCCCTTCCACCAATTTAGATTTGGAAGCGTAGTTCGCTGGCACAATGTATTCTTTACCATCATCGCCAATCATATTTTGACCATTAAAAACTCCTTCAATAATTCTTTCGCCTGATTCGCTAAATGCCACGTCTTTATTTATTAGTGTCTGATTTTCTTTTTCGGCTAAGATGCCTTCTGTCTTTAGTACCGATTTCCCTTCTATTAAATCGTGTTTAATTTTCTCGGTTATTTCGAGTGTATCTTCGCCAAGTAAAAAACTGATACGACGTAAATTATTTTGGACCTCCTCTAAAAGTTTTTTAATTAATTCTATCTTCTCAAAGTTAAAGGAAATTTCTAAATCTTTAAAATTTGTAAAATCTGCTCTATCGGATATATTATGAACTTGAACATCAAAATTTTTTACCGTATCTTCATGTGAGATCACCGCTGGCTGCTCCATTATATCATCATTGTTGAGTGCGTTTAAATTGTTTGAATTTTGATTTTTTTCTAACATAGTTTTGTTTTATACAGTTTAATTTTTGTAATTATTTATAAACCCTTTTCCCCAATCATCGGCCCAGCCACACGTTCTGGCGTGCCAAGGGCAGCGCGTTCCATAATCTCTGCTTCAACAATTGACCTATCCCGCCCGTATTTTAACCTCGAAAGCTGTTTTATTGCCTGCGCTAATTCCGGATCGCCTTTTTGTGGCGGAAGCGTTTGCATGTTAAATGGCTTGGAAGCCGTGTTATCAATCAAAAGTTTAATATAGGCCGTATATTTTTCTACATTCAAAACATCGTATTCATTAAAAACCGGAGCAAATTCTTTTGCCATTGTTTCTGCATCATCAACCCCGATGCGGAAAGCAATCATTGTGCCAGCATTGCCAAAAACCGCGTCGCGAATTTTTGTGTCTTGGCCAGTAATAAGCTGACCAATATACTGATGAGCAATGGTCAAGCATAGCCTATACTTTCTTGCCTCAGACAGAATAGTGGCAATACTATCAGTAATAAAATTTTGAAACTCATCAATGTAAAGATAAAAATCATGCCTCTTCTCTTCTGGTAAATCAGCCCGGCCCATGGCTGCCATTTGTAATTTTGAAACAATAATTAAACCTAAAAGGTTGGCATTAACTTCGCCAGTTCTGCCTTTTGCTAAATTCACTAAAAGCACTTTTTTATTATCCATGATTTCACGCAAATCAAAACCTGAGTGAGTCTGGCCAATAATATTTCTCATCATTTCATTTTCCACAAATCGACCAACTTTTGAGATTAAATAACCCAACATCTCTGATTTGTGAAAGTCTGAAGTCTTCGCCATTTCTTTTTCCCAAAAAGCCCGAACAACTGGATCTTTTAATTTAGCAATCCAAACTTTTTGAAATTCCGGGTCAGTAAACATTCTCGGAATTTCAGCGATTGTTCCAGGATTTTTGATATCAGCCATCAAGGTCAACATAACATTCCTCATGTTATGTTCAAACATTGGGCCAATCATTTCGGGCGGAAAAAGTTTATAAAAAATAGCAATCATTTCTTGAACAGCAAAATCTTTTTGCGCTTCATCTTTTGCTTCAAGCATATTAAGGCCAATCGGCCGTTCGGTATCGGATGGATCAAAAACGATTATATCATCAACTCTTTCTTTTGGAATATTTGCTAAAACATGTTCAACAAAATCACCGTGCGGATCAACTACGGCCACACCTTCACCGTTTTGGATATCCTGAATGACCATATTCTCCATTAAAACCGATTTACCGACGCCGGATTTACCAATAATGTAAACATGACGGCGACGGTCTTCTCTTTTTATCCGGACAATCGTTTCCAGACCACGGAAAACCGCTTTACCCAAAATTAAACCTTCGCGAGGCATATTAACCGGAGGAGCAGCTTTTTTTGCCATAAGCCATCTAATATTTGGCGTCTCGGTCCATGGCAGTGGGAAATGAAATAAACTTGCCATCTCCTCAGAATTCAAAACTACTTTTCTTTTTTCATCAAAACCACGATGGATAAAATTTTTAATCAATTTTTTAAGACGCCGTCCGCTGGGAGAAAAACTTACAAAACTGTTACCATACTGATAAATGTTATATTGAGCAAAAGTATTTATAGTATTATCTAAAAGCATTTTTGCTCGGTCCGCGCTTTGGGACGAAACAACAACTCTAATATTTACATCAACCCCGGCTTTTGAGGCTTTTTCTTCTAAACCTTTGACCATTTCTTCTTCCATCGGCGAAAGGCGGTAAATTTCCTCTTTTGGCTTTATTGCTTCTTCTGTCTTCTTTTTAGGAGATAATAAATCGCCTATTCCTCTTAAAGCCATCATTATCGGATTCCCGGTTGCCGCCCGCATTGCCTCGTTTAATTTTTTACCTTGCTGCATTTCTTGGGCAACTTTTATGCCAAAACGCCGCCATTCTTTTTTTGCTGAACGTATAACAAACTGGATCGCTGCACCTTCGCTTTTCTCCATTTTCGAAAGAATATTGGTCATGGCGCTCATTGCATCAACCTCCATTTTTTTATAGGTCTTAATTGGAAAAAAATACGGACGCCTAAACTTTAAATAAGCGCCTCGAATCTCACCAGTTGGTGTAAAGATATTATAATCAGGAACCTCTTCAATAAACGCTTCCGGATAGGTTGCTCTAATTTGCTGTTCAACATACTGCTGCATTTGCTTTGGGACCGCAACATAAAAACTAATCAAGCCTTTGTCTGCCACAATTTCAAAAGAAAAATAATCTGTCCGGCCGGTAAGCCAATACCAAATACCTCTCTGGGCTCGAAGCCCGGCAATCGTGGCAAAAAGCGCCTCAGCCGCCGCTGTTCCTTCTTGAATCATTTGAGTTGTAACCGGGCCTCTTTCTTTAGCTTTTTCGGCTGCTTCTTTTGGGACAGTTACTAAAAGAACAACATTACGAAAGGAAACAGAAACTTTTGTCCTATAATGCAAGAATCTTCGAAGTAAATAAATAAAAAACCAAAAAACAAAAATAGCTCCGCCCAAGAACAACAAAAAAATTCCGAGTGGACTTTCTAAAAATCCTCTTGTTGCTTCAGTAGGCACCATGATTTGATAAAAATAGAAAACAAAAAGAACGCCCAATGAAGTAATGGGCAACCATTTTCTAACTTTCACCCACTTTCTGTCTACAAAATTTTCCTCCATAGAAATTTGGGAATTATAAATGCCTTTCTTTCTCTCCTTCCGCCATCGCCATTATTTTGTCCGTCTTTATCTTCGCTTCCTGTTCTAAAAAAAATTTATTAACTCCAGGAATTAACTTCAGCCAATCCCGAATCAATTTTAAAATCTTTTTAGCGACTGCTTTGCCTGCCTTAATTAATTTTTCAATTTTTGAAGCGGTCTCCTCGCCTTTCTCCTTAAATTCTTTTTGCTTATCAGGAGGCATTTTAAAATATATTTCACTTAAATCTTCTTCCAAAATTTTTTCAACTCTAATCAAAGTCTCGCTTTTTGGCGGACGCAACGGCATTGGCAAAACTGGCGGCGGTGCAACAGGCGGTTTTTCCGCCACCTCAGGCGGCAATGGAACTTTTTCTACTTCAGGAACCGGCGGCCTTTCAATTTCAACCTTTCTCTCAGACGGAATAACTTTTTCCACTTCTGGCCTAAGCTCTGGCCCTACTCTCATATTTTCTTTTTTATTTTTTGGTTGAACCATGACGCAAGTAACCAGTAACCCGTAACGGGTAACGAGTAATTTTCAATTTGTGCTGGTTACTGGTTACTCATTACTGGTTACTAATTTTTTTCATTGTACCACAATTACTCAAACTATGCTAAAATATAAATGTGAATAACCTGTGCAATTAAATATGCCTTCCCCCAAAACAATAAAAACTTTTCAAACTAAAAATTTCCAATGGGTTAATGTTGCCAATAATGGTCAAAAGGAAATTGAATATCTGGAAAAAAAATTTGGCTTTCATCCTTTAGACCTAAAAGACTGCCTGCCGCCTCTTCAACGAGCAAAGCTAGTGACTCGAAAAAACTATTTGTTTATGATACTTCTATTCCCTGTTTTTGAACGAAAAACTCGCGTCGTCCATGCTTCAGAAATTGATTTTTTTATTACCAAAAAAATGCTTATCACAGTACACAACAATGAACTAACTCCGCTCCAAGATATTTTCTCAAAATGCGAAAAGAAAAATTCAAAATGCCGCAATCCCGCTGCGCTGCTGCACGAAATCTTAAATGAACTTCTTGCTGGTTGCTTCCCTATGCTTGTCCACATTTCAAATGACATAGACAATGTAGAAGAAAAATTGCGCACCGAATTTGAAAAAGGAACAATTACTGAAATTCTCAGAATCAAAACAAACATCGTCAATTTCCGAAAAACCATGCAACCGCATAAACAGGTTATCAGATTGCTCATTTCTGAAGCGCCTAAATTTTTTCCGATCAGTCAGTTGAAAATTTATTTTAACAATTTAGTAAACTACACTAAAGAAATTTGGGATCTTTTAGAAAACTACAAAGACACAATCGACGCTCTCCATGAAACAAATGTTTCACTGATTGACTTCCGAATCAATGAAATCATGAAAACTTTAACAATCTTTTCTGTCGTTGTTTTCCCACTCACTCTCTTAGCAGCTATTTTTAGCATGAATACACTCGGCATGCCGCTTTCCAACCATCCGTATGGCTTTTGGATAGTGCTCAGCCTAATGCTTTTCGGCGCTCTTGGCTTACTTTGGTTTTTTGAGAGAAAAAGGTGGTTGTAGCGACCGCATTCACTAAATTCAAGGCAAAATTCAAAATTTATAAATTTTGTGAAAAATTTTGTAAACAAAATTTTTCACACCATAATTTTTCATTTTGAATTTTTAATTTTTAATTTCACTTTTGGTCCTTCTGTTGTGTCTTCCACTATATAATCCATTTTCTCAATCTGTTTTCTGACCGCGTCAGCTCGAGCCCAATCTTTAACTGCTCTTGCATCTTCTCGTTCTTTGAGCAGTTTTTTTATTCTTCCTGGAATTTTTTCTAGGCTAACTTTTTCAAAACCAAACCCTAGAACGCTTTCAAAATCTAAAAGTAGCCGACGAGCCATTACTAAATCTGCCCTGTCCACACCGCGCGCTAAGGCCGCATTTACTTTGTGTACGAAATTAAATAAAACTGCCAGGGCCTTTGAAATGTTCAAATCATCGTCCATGGCCCGGATAAAATCTTCTCGACTCTCCTGAATAATTTTTTGAATACTTACTGCTTTTTTTTCTTGAGGCAGAAGTCCTTTTGCTTTTTTGCCAGCGCGCCGACTCGGCGATTTTGCTGCTTCGTTAATTTTAGTCCAAAGTTCATCGAGCCGATGCAGTGCCTCTTCAGCCGCACGCAGTCCCTCAAAAGTAAAATTCAGTGGATCGCGATAGTGAGTGGAAAGTAAAAGATATCTCACAGCCCTTGGCGAAAAACCTTTTTCTAAAATATCACGAAGAGTATAAAAATTGCCGAGTGATTTACTCATTTTTTTTCCATCAACAAGCAAATGTTTAATGTGCAGCCAATAACGCACAAATTGTTTTCCGGTTGCACCTTCTGACTGGGCAATTTCGCATTCATGATGAGGAAATTTATTATCCTCGCCGCCGGTATGAATGTCAATTGTTTCACCCAAATATTTCATTGACATAGCAGAACATTCAATATGCCAGCCTGGGTAACCGGGTCCCCATGGCGAGTCCCACTGCATTAAGTGTTTTGGATTTCTAATCCAAAGAGCGAAATCATAAGGATGTTTCTTTTCTGAAATTACTTCTACGCGAGCCCCAGCAATTAAATCTTCCACTGTGTTGCCTGATAATTTTCCATAGTTTGAAAACTTTGATAAATCAAAATAAACAGAACCATTAACTTCGTAAGCAAAACCATTTTTTATTAATTTCTGCACCAACTTAATCATCTCTTTGATATGTTCGGTCGCTTTTGGATACTTCCAAGCCGGTTTAAGGCCGAGTTTTTTAATATCATCAAAAAATGCGCGGGTAAAAAATTCGGCAATTTGCTTTGGACTCTTTTTTTCACGTTGAGCCGCTGCCTCTATTTTGTCTAACCCAGCTTCAGCATCAGAGGTCATGTGGCCAACATCAGTGATGTTCATAACTTGTTTTACTTCGTAACCAGAAAATTCCAAATATCTCCGAAGTAAATCAGCAATTAAAAAAGACCGCAGATTGCCAATGTGAATATAGTCATAAACTGTTGGCCCGCAGTTATACATTGTCACCAAGCCTTTTTTTGCCCTTCGTCCGCCAGTCAGTTCTTTGCGTTTTGCAAGCGGTTTAAATATTTCTTTTTGTTTTGTAAGAGAGTTATAAAGCCGAAGCATATTTTCAAACTAATTTTCTTCTAATCGACTTTTGTCGGGTTCGGAAATTAAATTTCTAACCGACTTTAGTCGGGTCAAAAATTAAATTTCTAACCGACTTTAGTCGGGTCAAGACGCCACTAAAGTGGCTAAGAAGATTTAAAGAAGATTTTTTCTAACTGACTTTAGTCAGGGTCGGAAATTAAATTTCTAACCGACTTTAGTCGGGCCAATTTTAGTCAGGTTCGTTTTAATAAATTCATTTTCATCCACTGCAATAACTGATTGCACAATCGCCTTGGCTTGTTCACTGCCCACTTCCTCACAAAATAAATTATAACTAGAAAAAGGATAAACTTTTAACTCTTGAAAATCTTTAACTTCGCCATGCTTTAATGGATTGCCAACTGTGTAACCTTTGATCTTCTGCAATGTAATTTCACTTCGTGGAATATAAACAAAATATTCGTCCCAAACAGGCTTTTTGTTGTTAGTTATTTTATTTAATTCATACGCGCTGCCGCCATTGATAAATTGCAAAAAACGAGGAATAATTTGCCCGTTTGAAAAATAAGCGAGACAGTGGTGATGATTGGAGATAATTCCGAAATCTAATTTTTCAAGGCCAAAGCGATCCTGAGCAACTTTTATTCTGTCTAAAATAATCTTTTTACTTTTAAATGTATTGAAAAATGGAAAACGATTAATAGTTGGTACGGTTATAAAATAATAAGAGTGATCTAAAAAGAAACGCGACATTGCAATTGACGCCACTAAAGTGGCTAAGAAGATTTAAAGAAGATTTTTTCTAACTGACTTTAGTCAGGGTCGGAAATTAAATTTCTAACCGACTTTAGTCGGGTCAAAAATTAAATTTCTAACTGACTTTAGTCAGGTCAAGACGCCACTAAAGTGGCTAAGAAAAAATAGTCAAGACGCCACTAAAGTGGCTAAGAAAAAATAGTCAAAAAACAAAATAATTCTTAATTCTAATTTTATTTCACCCGCAAACCAGTATCTACATGACTGCCAAACCCGCATCGAGCGTCAGCATTAGTACTAACCACTAATAAACCTGTGTTACTAAAACCAGTACATCGCCGCACTACAATGGTTCCATCGCCTACATTTAAATTCCCAGTAAGATAACTATCGCCTGTTACAAAAAGCGCATAACCATTTGGGTTCACCGCGTTACCTGCAACGACTTTATCAGCATAAAGCCCATAACCGCCAGTAAAATATCCAGCCCAGCCGGAGGAAGAGTCTACCTGCCCATAAACTCCAAAATTTGTTCCTGTTGCTCCAGAAGCATAGCCATAAACGCCTCGCGCTCCACCTGTTCCATAAGCCCGAAAATATCCACCGTAGTTTTCTACAGCCCCATTATTATAAGCATAGCCGTAAACACCATAAACTGTACCAGCTCCTGTAGCATAACCAAGAACGCCGGCTGAACCATAGCCTGTTCCATTTGTTGAAAAGACGCCACCATAGTTTGTTACACCAGAAGCATTATCAGCAAAACCTCGGACACCTGCGACCTGGCCTGCTCCATAAGCATAGCCATAAACGCCAGCTGTGCCTGCTGCTGTTCCATTCGTTATAAAACGTCCGCCGTAAGTTGAGCCTGTTGCTCCCGCATTGCCGGCCTCACCATAAACGCCAGCTGTGCCAGCGCCGCTTCCTTCGGCTATAAAATATCCGCCGTAATTTTCTCCCGTTGTACTGCCAGCTGCACCAAAAACTCCTCGACCTCTTACGCTCTCTGATTTAAACCAGCCACCATAATTTTGGTAATCACCACTGCTGCCAGCATAACCTCTAACACCAGCGCCAAGTGTATTAATTAAGCCATAAACACCACTTGTATCATCATGCGCTCCGTAAGCTTGAAAATATCCACCATAATTTCTATAGGAACCGCTGCTTTCAGCCGCCCCATAAACACCATAAACACCGTCTGCTGCTGCCAAAGAAGAAGCTGAAGCATAAACACCGGCTGCGCCCGTTATTGCCCCATTCGTTTTAAAATATCCGCCGTAAGTTGAGCCTGTTGCTCCTGCATTGACGGCCTCACCAAAAACACCGGCTGTGCCAGCGCCGCTTCCAGCGGCTGTAAAATATCCGCCGTAGTTTGTTATGGGAATACCACCATTTGTTGCTTCTGTTGCTTCTCCGTAAACACCTACCGCTCCGTTCTCTCCTGACCCTCTCCCCCGTGCTATAAAATAACCTCCATAATTTCGGTACGTGGCGGCAATTGAAGCCGCTTCAGCATAAACACCGCGGCCCCTTCCGCCAGCTGCAATAAAATAACCACCTGCGTTGCGAGCATTTCCCCCTGCCGAACCAAGGCCATAAACACCGCTTGTGTCATCTCCTGTCCCACGAGCTTCAAACCAGCCTCCGTAATTAGTAGTTTGAGTGGCGTTATAATCTGCAGCACCATAAACTGCGTAAGCCATCGCGCTCCCTGAAGTTTTAGCATTAATTGCTCGGCTTTCAGTTGAAGTGACATCTAAAGTATAAGAAGGGCTAATTGTCCCAATCCCAACCTTGCCGTCACTTGTGATGACCATTCTGTTGTCATTTCTCCAAAAACGAAGCTGATCAGTTGTTGTATCGCGGTAAATTGCCCAATGATTGGTTCCATCACCCAAATTTAATTCCGGATTGCCGCTTGTTGCCCAAAGATAATTCCGAACTGAATCGCCGGCCACAACAAGTTTGTAAGAGGGTGTTGTTGTTCCAATGCCAACATTGCCACTGGCGTCAATTACGAGTCTATCATCTGCGCCTGTTTTTACTATCCATTTGTCATCAAGACTAAGATAAGTGTGAGCCTTCAAGAGACCTCCTCTTAAATAACCAAAACCCGGTTTTGCAGTACCTTGCAAGGCATTAACATAAATACTTGCCCACCCAATGTCATTGCCATTAAATTGAATGCCAACTTGTTCGCTGCTTTCAACAGTTAAGGGAACAGTCGGACTTGTTGTTCCAATGCCAACCCTACCATTAGTATCAATTCTCATTCTTTCAATATTATTTGTTTCAAAAGCCAAGGGCACATTATCATTTGTTCCCAAAACCGCGATTGGCCCAAAACCAATGTTGCCTTCGTCAACAAAAGCGCTCACTGCCTCAGGCCAATTTGTTCTGCAATCTGTTGTATTAAAACAAAGTTTTTGAACATTCACTGTTCCAGCCACGCCAGTGATTGGCAACCCACCAACCGCAATCTCGCCAGATACCTTTAAACTTCTCTGAAAGGTTGCATCGCCAATGTTTAAATTACCCCAGACTGAAACATCTACTCCAGTTCCCCCGCTACCCCAATTTCCGATATGCAGAACTGTCGTCCCGGTTCCATCAATTCTGATTGCTTTATTATTTACCATATACAAATCACCGCCTGCCGAAACGCCTCCTTGGACTATTAAATCAATTCCATTACTATCGCCAATTGTTAAATCGCCTGATTTAGTTTGAGCCGCAGAACCAATATTAATCGGTCCTGGGACATTGCCGCCCGGAGGCGCCTCAGTCGGCTCCTGCCAGGCCGCCAAAACAAACTTTAAACCAAAAACGCTTGCCAGGGCAAAAATGATTGCCGCAAGACAAATCAAAAAAATTTTAAACCGCATAGTTTTAATTAAATAATAAATTAATAAACCAAAAGTTTATTTTAGTATACCATAAAAAATAAAAAATAAAAATAAAAAATAAAACAGAAGAAATTCTTCTGTAAAAATAAAAAAGCGCACTTGTTAATGCGCATTCCCTCCAAATTTTTTTAAAATTTTTAAACCTTGTTTTTAGCCCCCTTGACCTCTTCGGCCTCTTTTTATTTTAAACAGGCGCTTCGCGATTCTTTTTGATTTTCTTTTTTCCGGTTTTAGAGTCGCTCGCAAATCGGCGCGTTGGGTTGTTTTCCCACCCTCTGTCCTGCTCAGTCGGCTGTTTTTCTTCTATTATTTCTACCTCTTCTACCTCTTCTATCTCCTGAGTTGTTTCATCGCTCGTCGGCGTTGAGTATTTTTCTCCCGACCCTGGACTTTGTTTCCCATCCTGTCCTAAAGTCGTCTCATCATCAAGCCCCCCGAGATCTAAACTTTCCAAATTTTCTTCCAATGTTTTTTCTGCTTTTTCTAATTCTCTTTCTTTTCCTTCCAGAGCAACACTGCGTTTTTTAAATTCTTCACTTCGCCTTTCGGTCCAGTTTTTCAACCCCTGCTTTATTCGTTCCAAATCTATTTCTTTCGCGCGGAGTTCTTCTTTCGCGCCCAACCTCTTTCTCTCTTCTTCTAACCTTTTCCTTTCGTTAGTCAAACCAATTTTCTCTTGCTTTAAGTCAGCCATTATGCTAGCCATCTCTTTTTGTCTTTCCCAGAAGTTATGCATTTCAATGGCTAGTTTCGCTTCTTGATTGGCCAATTCCGCGGCTTTGTAAGCATTGCCGTTCTGGGAAATTCTGCGAGCAATTTTTCTTAAGTAAAAAATAATGCCAATAATTGCCGCAGACATCAAGACGCAAAAACCAAGAATTGCAAAAATAAGATTTGTAAGACCTGACTGTGCTTTGTCATCCTGTTTGACTTCCACCCGCGGCTTCGCCAGTTCGGCTAATAGTTCTTTATTTTGCCGCTCTAGTTCTCCAACCCTTGCTTTTAGGGCCGCTTCTGCCTCAATCTGCTTTCTACGAGAATCCGGAATCTTTATTTCAGTTCCTGCCTTAAGCCAATAGGTGGTTTTCCGGCAGAGTTTGAACTTTTTCCCGTTCTCTGCCGTAAATTCTTTTTCTCCAATGCATACCGGAATAAATTTATCCGGCGGATTGGCGGCTAAAATTTCTTCTTCTGATACACCGTCGATGATAGCAAGTTCAATAAGTTGATCACCGGGTTGTACTGTGTATTCTTTGCACACTGATTTTCGGGCAACAAAACTTATGCCGATCAGAATGAAAAGAGCTAACTTTATCTTAAACGTTTTCATGGCTTCCTCCTTAGCCAAAAAGATCTATTTTTACACCGATTTCAACGGCCTTTAAACATTAATATCTTTTTTTCAATTTGTCAATAGCCGATATTTTAATTGGGTTTTAATATTATAACATAAAAAAATTATTGAATCCTAATCATCTAAAAACTGCCCGCGATTTACGGGCAGTTTTTAATTCGCTTTACATTACTTTCAATTTTCATTTTGCCTGATTCAGCCGACAACTTTCTTTTGCGGCAGTAAAATCTGCTCTTGCTTTTTCTTTAGCCTCTTTATAGTCGGCACGAGCTTTTTCTAAAGCCGAGAGATAGGTCTCGCGCGCCGTTTTCTTTGCTGCTTGATAGGCCTCTTTGGCTGCTTTCATCGCGCCTTTAAAAGCCTGGCGGGCAGCCTCTAATTTTTCTTCGTCACCCCCAGCTGCTTCTTTTGCCGCTTTAAAATCAGCTCGCGCTTTTTCTCTGGCTGCTTTTAATTCTTCACGGGCTTTCTTTTTACTAGAGGCGAACTCTTCTTTTGCTTTTTGGTAAGCACCTTTAAAATTTTCTCGAGCAGCCCGCAGGACCTCTTTATATGCGCTTTTTGCATCTTTTAAACATTGGCTTTGCAATGGCTTATTTTTCTCTAAACCATTTTTGTTGCCTCGCGCCTCTGGCTTTTCTGCTAAAGCAGGAAAAACTGCGGCTAAAACAAAGGCCAAAACCAATCCGCCAGTTAAAATTTTCGAAAATTTTGACATAAGGTCAATAGTTAATTGTTAATGTTAATTGTTAACACAATCGACCTTTCATTATATGAAAACGCAAAAGGTATAAAAATCTTACATAATTTGAAGATCAATTTTTTCGTCCTGCTTCAAAACAAAATCGACCGTCTTCTAGGTCGATTTTGAATCAAAAACCAATATTTTTATTCCTCGCTTCTCCCCTTAAACAAAATCATGGCTGCGATCGGCGTGGTAATCCATAAAAATTTAGCTAAATCGCTTATGAAGATCTTTTGAGTAACTGGCAGAAGATTTTCTGCTGCTTGAGTCGGCAAAAAAGATAAAATCACGCTGATCAAAAGACCAGTATGCAAAAAACTAAATAAAATTACCTGCCACCAGCTGCCAGTTGAATCGCTGCCCAATGCCCGAGACAGGGCGCTCCTTGAGAGAAGAAAAAATAAAGCCACAAAAACACCAAGAAATAAAGTTACTTTAAAAGCAAAATTAGGACCAAAATTAATGCTAATATCTTTACCTGAAAGAACATTCAAATACGGCGCTGTGTTGATAACCGCTAAAGCCATGTAAATTGAAACCAAAATCACAATAACTCTATCCCGACCTAAGGAAAACCCGTAAAGAAACGCGCCAACAATAAAAAAGATAAGGATAAATAAATCCCAAGTTGGGGTTGCCCAATTGATTGATTGGAGAAATTGCATTGGTATTCAGTATTTCTTATTCAGTATTTCGTATTTAGTATTAAAAGTTTTATACAAAATACCAGATACAAAATACGAGATATGAAAATGTATTTTTACATTATACCACAAATCTTAAATCCTGGACAATTCTTCCAAAAGTTCTCTCTGCCTCTTTGTCAACCGCGTCGGTGTAATCACTGCCACCTCAACTAAATGATCGCCGCGACCATAACCCCTCAAACTCGGCACTCCCTTTCCTTTTAATCTAAAAATTTGACCTGACTGGGTACCGGCTGGAATTGTTAATTTCACTTTTCCGTCCAAAGTTTCTACTTCTATTTTATCGCCAAGAGCGGCCTGGGTAAAATTAATGCCAACCTTACTTAAAATGTCATTGCCCCGGCGACGGAATTCCTTATCTGGTTTAACATGAAAAGTAATAAATAAATCTCCGGGCTTTCCGCCGCGCTTGCCTGCCTCACCTTCACCAGAAAGTTTTATTGTTTCTCCGTTATCAATGCCCGCCGGGATTTTTATTTTTATCTTTTTAAAAGCCCGAACCGCTCCGCTGCCCCGACACTCGGAACATTCGCGCTCAGCTTTTTTGCCCTCACCACGGCAGATTGGACAGGTTGTTACTGCTTGAAAACTGCCGAAAAATGTTCGCTGAACTTGTTGTACCCGACCAGATCCACCGCAGGTTTCACAAGTAACAATTTTACTTTTCGGATCGTTCCCGCTTCCACCGCAGTTTTCACAAACGCTCGGTTTATGCAATTCCAAAATTTTTTCCGCACCAAAAACCGCTTCGCGAAAATTAATTTCCATTTCTACTTCAATATCTCTCCCGCGGCTAACGCGTGTCTTTTTTCGTCCGCCACCAAAAATATCGCCGAAACCAAACATTTCGCCCAAATCGCTAAAATCAAAATCAAAACCGTTGGCAAAACCAGAAAAATCTCGAAATCCTTCAAAGCCAGAAAAACCGCCTTGGCTTTGAGCCTGTTCAAAGGTAGTACCAAATTGATCGTATTGCTGGCGTTTCTCTGGATTGCCAAGCACTTGATAGGCCTCATTAATTTCCTTAAACTTCTCCGCGCTACCGCCCTGTTTATCCGGATGGTATTTGTGCGCCAACTCGCGAAAAGCGCGTTTGATCTCTTCCTGGCTAGCATCGCGAGAAACGCCTAAAATTTTATAGTAGTCCTTTGCCACAATTTTGGTATTTAATATTTTGTATTTAGTATTTAGTATTTTTTGGATCAATACACTAAATACTAGATACCAGATACGAGATACGAAATTCTATTTTACTTCCTCATACTCCCCTTCCACTGTCTTATCCTTCTTGTCCTTTTGTTCTTCAGTTTCTTTGTTTCTTTGTTTCTCTGTTTCTTCGTTCTTCTGTTCTTTTGTTTGCTGCGAAGCAGCTTGATACATTGCCGCACCAACTTTTTGCGCTGTCTGGGCTAGTTCATCTGCCGCTTTTTGGATAGCAGCTTTATCGTCACCATCTTTCACCTTTTTCAAAGCCTCAACTTTTTCTTCAATGGCTTTCTTATCTTCCGGCTTAACTT
>JBBIUS010000013.1:0-20112 GCA_037440105.1 Candidatus Falkowiibacteriota bacterium | reverse complement strand
ATTCCAGAAAAAGTTTTAGAGATTGTTCCTGAAACAATGGCGCGCAAGCAAAAAATTATTGCCTTTCGCGAAGAGCCAAATAAAGTCCATTTAGCAATGGCTGATCCTAGTGATTTGGAAACTGTGCGTTTGATTTCAAAAAAAACCGGCAAAGAAGTTGTTCCTTATTTTGCCACAGAAAAAGATATTGAGGGCGCTTTTGAAAGGTATAGAAAGGATATTAAAAAAGAATTCAGTGAAATTTTAAAAGAAAGCGTAACTGACATTGAAAAAGTTACTCGCGACATTGAGAAAGGGGCCCTTGAAGTGCCAGTTATCAATTTAGTCAATGCAATTTTAAGACATGCTTATCAATCAAATGCCTCAGATGTGCATTTTGAACCGCATGAAAGATTGTCATTGCTTCGTTTTCGGATTGATGGGATTATGCATGACATTACTTCTCTGCCCAAAAGCGTTCATGATTTAATTGTCGCTCGTTTAAAAATCTTGTCTAAATTAAAAACTGATGAACATTTGGCAGCTCAGGACGGCAAAATGAGAGAGATTTTAAATGGCGAGACGGTTGATATCAGAGTTTCAATTATGCCAATTTTGGAGGGGGAAAAAGTAGTTTTGCGTCTTTTGGCAGAAAAGGGTCGGGCTTTTAATTTAGAGAATTTAGGTTTAGGAGCCGAAGATTATGAAAAAGTTAAAAAAGCGGCCCGAAAGCCTTGGGGTATGATTTTGGCAACTGGGCCAACCGGCTCTGGGAAAACAACAACTCTTTATTCAATTTTGAAAATGTTAAATACGCGAGAGGTTAATATCTGCACAATTGAAGACCCCGTTGAATATGATATTGAGGGCGCAAACCAAATTCAGGTTAATCCAAAAACCAATTTAACTTTTGCCGAAGGATTAAAATCAATCATCAGGCAGGATCCTGACATTATTCTTGTTGGAGAAATCAGGGATAATGAAACAGCTCGCATTGCCGTAAACGCGGCTATGACCGGCCACCTTCTTCTTTCTACTTTGCACACCAATGATGCGGCAACTGCCTTGCCTCGCCTGCTCCAAATGGACATTGAGCCATTTTTAATTGCTTCAACAGTCAATATAATTATTGCTCAAAGATTGGTTAGAAAAATTTGTCCCAAATGCATTGTAAGTTATGAGATGTCGATTTCTGAATTAAAAAGGAAATTGCCGGCAGAAATTTTTACAAAATATTTTGGCAAAGCGAAAGTCATAAGGTTTTATCGAGGCAAAGGCTGCTCGACTTGCCGGCGCACAGGCTATCTTGGCCGAATCGGCGTTTTCGAAGTTTTAGAGATACAAGATAACATCCGCGAATTAATTATGAGAAAAGCAAATGCCGACGATATCGCAAAAACGGCAATTAAAAATGGAATGACAACAATGTTTGAGGATGGGATTAGAAAGGTGATCAGTGGCGTTACGACATTGGAGGAAGTGTTGGGAGCGGTTCGTGAGTAATCTACGAAATTACGAAATTAATACGAAAATAAAGTCAATAATGTCAAATGACAAATTTCTAATGTCAAATAAAATGCCCAATGACAAATCACCTAAATATGACTTAGAAGAGCGAACTGCTAAATTTGGTGAAGATATTATTGAATTTGCCAAAAAGATTCCCCAAACACCAATAACCATACCTTTGATAACTCAGTTGGTGAAGGCAGGCACAAGTGTGGGGGCTAATTATTGCGAAGCAGACTGCGCAGAAACAAAGAAAGATTTTGAGCACAAAATAGGAATTTGTAAGAAAGAATCAAAAGAAACTAAATTCTGGCTAAGAATGATTGCCAAAGCCGTTCCCAAATTAAAAGACGAGGCAAAAATACATTGGAAAGAATCTAATGAACTTAATCTCATCTTTTCAACTATTATTAAAAATTCAAGGAAGAAAAAATAAGTTTGACATTTGTTATTTGGATTTTGAAATTTCCTTTGACATTAGATATTAGGATTTTGACATTTTATCTCGTAGATTTTATGCCTGTATACCGTTACATAATTTCCACAAAACAAGGTCAAATTCAAAAAGGCGAAATCGAGGCAGTTGATCAACCATCTGCTGTGGATGCGCTTCGGAAAAAGGGCTTGCTTATTATTTCTCTTGAAGAGAAAAAGAAGTTTTTTCTACGGCCAGAGAAACTACTTAGTCTTTTAGGATTTGTTTCAAATTTAGAAAAAGTAACTTTTACCAAACGTTTAGCTTTAATGTTAAAAGCCGGTTTAACCCTAAATGATTCTTTGAGGATTTTGAAAGATCAAACAGTATCTTTCCAGATGAAAAGAATTATTGGGCATTTAGTTAAAATGGTTGAGGACGGTCGGCCGTTTTCTTCTGGCTTGGCTCGTTATCCAAGAATTTTTTCTGAATTTTATGTAAATATTGTTCAGGCCGGAGAGAAAAGCGGGAATTTAGAAGAAAATCTTGAACATTTGGCCGGGCAGTTGATGAAAGATTTTGAACTTCGGCGAAGAATTAAATCAGCTATGGCTTATCCTCTTGTCGTTCTTTCTGCCACATTAATTTTAGGGGTTTCGCTTTCTCTTTTGGTTTTTCCAAAATTATCCCGGCTTTTTAAAAATTTTAAAGTTGAATTGCCTCTTTTAACTAGAATGCTTTTGGCAGTCACAGATTTTTTGCAGCACTGGGCGCTCTACACTGGTTTGGCAGTTATTGGTTTGGTTTTTATCCTTCATTGGATTTTGCGAAGAAAAATTGTTAGACCTTATTGGCATAAATTTATTTTAAAACTTCCTTTGTTCGGAAAAATTGCTCAAAATCTAAATTTAGCCCGCTTTTCTCGAATTTTAGGCTCGCTTTTGAAAAGCGGTTTACCGATTGTTCAATCTTTAGAAATTACGGCCAATACTTTAAATAATTTTTCGTTTAAAATTGGTTTAAAGAAAGTGAACCAAGAAATTGAAAAAGGAGAAAAATTTTCAAAATCACTTTTTGTTTATCCGGCTCTTTTTCCGCCCATGGTTTTTCAGATGATTGCCGTTGGAGAAAAAACCGGCCGGCTAGACGAGACACTTTTCTATCTGGCTGAATTTTATGATGGAGAAGTTGATACTGCTACTAAAAATCTTTCCGCAATTTTAGAGCCATTCCTTTTAATCGTTATTGGCATTGTTGTCGGTGGGGTGGCTTTGGCAGTTATTACGCCGCTTTATCAGTTAACAGCTTCACTTAAAATTAGACAGTAACGAGTAACCAGAAGTATAGTAACCAGTAATGAGTAACCAGTAACCAGTACAAATTACCCGTTGCTCGTTACTGGTCACTGGTTACTAAACTATGCATCGCGGTTTTACTATCATTGAAATCGTCATTGTTTTGTCAATTTTAATAGTTTTGATTTTGGTCGCCATTCCCTTTTTTCAATCTTTTTCCGTGAGTCATCAATTAGAAACAAACACGCAAGATATTTTGAATACTTTACGGCGGGCGCAAAGTGCGGCCATGGGAAGTAAAGAAAACAGCAAATTTGGAGTTTATTTTACAACTGGCTCCCCGGCCAGTCTCACCTTTTTTCGAGGAGATTCTTATGCTAGCCGCGACCCTGAGTATGACGAAGTTTATACCCTGCCGCAGACAATTTCTTTATCATTAAATATTGGCGGCGGTTCAGAAATTATTTTTGGCAAATTAAAAGGCGCGCCGAATGTGACCGGGACAGTTACTTTGACGAGCGTGAATAATGAGACAAGGACGTTAAATATAAATCAGGTGGGAAGGATTAACATAGAATAATCTCAAATCTCAAATGTCAAAATTCAAAACCATAACTCAAAACTAAAAACTTTTAAGATTTAAGATTTGAGTTTTGCGTTTTGAGATAAATTGAAATGCAATCGAGAAACAAAAATAAAATTACTCGTTACCCGTTACTGGTTACTGGTTACTGCGAATGCGGTCAGACCATAATCGAAGTTCTTGTCGCTATTGCCATTTTTGCCGTGCTCTCTACAAGCGCCATCTTTTTGATTTTAGGAAGTTTTGAATCAGTCCGTTATGGCGGAGAACAAGAGATGGCCCTGGCTTATGTCAGTGAAGGAATTGACGCGGCAAGGTCAGTTGTCAATCAGGGTTGGGGAAAATTGCCAATCGGCGGGCCATATGGCTTGAATTCCTCTTCTGGCTATTGGCAAATTTCTGGGACAGGAAACACAGAAGGAAAATTCAGCCGAGAGATATTTGTTGAGCAAGTTTACCGCGACGCTTCTGGAAACATTGCTCCATCAGGGACCCTTGACCCGCGGACAAAAAAAGTGATTGCCCAAGTTATTTGGGAAACAGTTGTTGGCCGGCCATTGGTTTTAAATTTAATTTCTTATTTTTCTCTTTGGCGGAGTTTAGTTTGGCAGGAAACAACAACAGCTGATTTTTCTGACGGGACTTTTACTGATACGCAAGTTGCTTCAATCGGCGACGGAGCCGTGACGTTGGCGGGTGCAGTCGGTCCGGGCTTTGCCTGCATTAGTCCAACTGGAGTTTATGACACGCCGTCCAGTGTGGCTGACGGGCAAGATGTTTTTGTTTCAGGAAACACTGGCTATCTTGTCACCAATAATGATGCCGGCGCTCCAGAATTTTATGTTTTAAATTTGACTAACCCAAAAGATCCTCAACTTTTTGGTTCCTTAAATTTGGGCGCCGGGGGCAATGGCATTGTTGTCTCTGGCAATTATGCTTACATTGCCTCAGAAGATAATAACCAGGAGTTAAAAGTAATTAATGTCACAAATCCAGCCTCGCCAACTCAAGTTGGCAGTTACAATGCGCCTGGCACGTCAGATGGTTTAGGAATTGCTACCTCTGGCAATTATGCTTATTTGGTGACAGCCAATAATGCTAGCGGCAGCGAGTTTTATGTTTTGGATGTTACAAATCCTGCTCTGCCAACGCTTGTTAGTTCTCTAGATATTGGCGACACGGTTACGAGCATTCAAATTTCTGGAAATTATGCTTATTTAGCCACTAGTTTAAATAATGGCGAATTAGTCGTGGTTGACATTACAAATCCATCTTCTCCTTCAATTGTGACAACCTTTGATATTCCTTCCAACAATGACGGCAAAGATCTTTATCTTTTAGGTTCTTATCTTTATTTTGTAACTAATAACACTTTTGGTGACGAATTTTATATTATTGATGTGACAAATCCGTTGGCGCCGTCTATTGTAAGTTCACTTGATATCAGCGGCTCTGGCTCAAGCCTTTCAGTTGTTGCTTATGGAAGCAATGCTTTTGTTGGTTCAAGTGTTGCTAACAAAGAAATTATTGTTATTGACATAACTTTGCCAAATAATCCGCAGATTTTGTCTTGGACTGACGCGCCAGGAGCCGATGTGAATGGCTTATTTTATGCTAACGACACGCTTTATGCTGCCTCGGCTTATAATGTTGCTGAGTTTCAAATTTATGAGTATGAAACAACTGTTTCCTGGCGCTGTAACGAGCAGGTTGGTTTTTATGACACGCCCGGCTCGGCTTTTGACGGACGCGATGTTTTTGTTGTCGGAACAACAGCTTATCTTGTCACTGACAACGACCCAGGATCTGACCCAGAACTTTTTATTTTAAATATTTCTGACCCAGCAAATCCCGTTCTTTTAGGTTCACTAAATCTTGGCGCCCAGGCAAATGGCATTTTTGTTTCGGGCGATTATGCTTATATTGCTTCGTCGCACAATTTACAAGAATTGCAAATCGTAAATATTTCAAATCCTGCTTCGCCAACTTTAGTTGGCTTCTACAACGCTCCAACTTGGGCTAATGCTACTGATGTTTGGGTTTCCGGAAATTATGCTTATTTAACAACTGTCAGTTCAACTAGCAGGGAACTTTATAAAATTGATATTTCAAATCCTGCTTCGCCGACTCTTTTTGCTTCAGTGGAAATTGGGGCTAATGTTTATGGCATTCATATTGAGGGTAGTTATGCCTATTTGGCAACTTCACACAATCTTCGGGAAATGGTGGTTGTTGATTTAACGCCGCCCACGCCGGCCGTGGTTGGTTGGTACAACACGCCAGGCACAAGCGATGGCAAAGATATTTTTATTGACGGCGCAGTCGCTTATTTAATTACAGATCCAACCGCAGCAAATGAATTTTATACTTTAAATGTGACAACGCCTTCTTCGCCTACTCTTTTGGGTAGCGCTGATTGGGGAAGCACAGGAACAGCTTACGCGGTGGTAGAATACGGCGGCACGGCTTTTGTTGGCACAAGTCAGGCCGGAAGCGCCATAAAAATTTTTAATGTCACAAATCCTGCTTCGCCGGTTTTGTCAACGGTCATTACGATAGTTGGAGACGGCGCTCTTGGTCTTTATTATTTAAATGATTATCTTTATGTGGCCAGCGCCAACAATAGCGCTGAATTTCAAATCTACGAACGGATAAGCGGCGGAGGGGGAGGCGGAGGAGGGTATGCTTTAGAGGGTTATTATGTTTCTTCAATTTTTGACGCTGGAGTCGGCACGTCCTGGAGCTTTATTTTTTGGACAGAAACTCTGCCGGCTGGAACCGATATTCAAGTCCAAATTCGAACTGCCCAAACTTTAGGTGAAATCCCAACCGCTGAATGGTCTGGTCCCGAAGGCAAAGATGGCGATGAAACTGACTGGTTTACTGAGGCCTCTGGCGAGGCAATTCATTCTGACCATGAAGGTGATAGATTTATTCAATACAGAGTTTATTTTACTGGTCCAGGCACGGACACTGGAGTTTTGGAGGATATGAATGTGGAATATGAGATTTAAAATTAGTATCTAGTATCTAGTGTTTAGTATTTAGTATCTGGTATCTGGTATCTGTTTTTGGTATTTTATATGGACAAGCAAAGAAAGTTAGGTATAAAATACTAAATACTAAATACGAGATACCAAATACGAATATGCATCGCGGCTTCACCTTAATCGAATTTTTAGTTTACTCGACCATCGTTGTGGTTATCGGCGTGGTTTCTGTTGAATTTATTTTAAATATTTATGAAGGCAAAGCAAAATCAACTGCCTATTTTGAAGTTCAAGAAAACGCCCGGCTTGCCATGGAGCGAATTGTCCAGGAAATTCACGGAGCCAAAAATATTAACTTGGGTTCGTCAAGTTTTGGCGTTAATTTAGCAACCAATCCTGGAACAAAACTTTCTTTAGAAATGAAAGATGCGAGTTTAAACCCAACTGAGTTTGATGTTTCATCCGGCGTCCTCCGCATTAAACAAGGTGTCTCTGGTCCTTATGAATTAACTAATAATCAGGTTCAGGTAACAAATTTAACTTTTAGGAATTTTACTTCGCCAAATGGGAAAAGCATAAATATTGGCGTGGAGTTAACGATTGAATATATTAATCCTGAAAATTTGCCGCAGTGGCAGGCAAGCATTGCGCTTAGAACAACGGTGGAATTGAGAGACAAATAATTCAAAATTTAAAATTTAAAATTACATGCCAAAAATGTCAAATGACAAATTTCTAATGCCAAATAAAATGTCCAATGACAAAACTCAAAAAATCTATTTGACATTTGACATTAAGATTTTGAAATTTTACTATATTTAATTTTGCATTTTTAATTATGAACCAGTCTGGCCTTACCGCCCTTGTTACCCTCGTCATCATCTCCTTTGTCGCACTTCTTGTTGCACTGAGCGTTAATTTGATTTCTATCTCTGAAATGCAGATGGGATTTGAAAAAAGCCGTTCGGCAAAAGCTTTCTGGGCGGCTGAGGCCTGCCTTGATGAGGCATTAATTAGATTAAAAAGAGACCCGTCTTATTCAGGCGGCAGTTTGACTGTTGACTCAGTTACAAATTGCACCATTTCCATTGCCCCAAGCGGCAGCAAAAGAATTATCACGACAGTTGGCACAGTTGATGGTATAATAATAAGAAGGATAGAAGCCCAAGCTGATGTTTCCGGCAGAGTAACGTTGGATTATTGGAAAGAGTTGGCAGATTAATATCTGGTATTTTGTATTTCGTATTTAGTATTAACTTTATAAAATTCAAATACTAGATACCGGATACGAAATACTCAATACTAAATTATGTTTGGCTTAGACATTTCCGACGCCTCAATCGAAGCTCTGGAATTGAAGAAAAGATTTGGCCGTGTAAAGTTGGTTGGTTACGCGCGTACTGAAATACCAGAAGGCATTGTGAGAGACGGTATTGTTGTGAAAAAGAAAGAATTGGGAGAGGCAATTAAAAAATTGTTAAAAGAAGCAAAGCCCCGGCCAATTCGCGAGCGCGAAGTAATTTTGTCATTGCCTGAATCAAGAATTTTTACTCACATTTTTAAATTTCCAGCGAAATTAAAATTAAAGCAAATTGCTGAAATTTTAAAATTTGAGGTGCCAAATGCTTTGCCCATTTCGCCAGAAGAAGTTTATTCTGATTTTTTGGTTTTAGACAAAACAGATAGCGAGCAAGAGATTTTTTATGTCGCTGTGCCAAAAAAAGTAGTCGATGATTTATGCGAGGTAACAAAAAAAGCAGGTCTCAATCATCGGATTTTTGACATGGAGTCAGCTAGTTTTGCCAGAGCCCTTGGCAGGGAAGCAGAAGAAGGGTCAGTAATTGTTGATATTGGCGCCAGAACAACCATAATTAGCATTTTTGATAAAAATGGAATTAGATTTACGACCAATCTCGGCGTAGCCGGAAATTTATTTACTGAAACAATCGCCAAGAAGTTAAAAATAAAGTGGCAGGAGGCAGAAAAATTAAAAAAATCCTGTGGTCTTTTGCCAAAAGATGGCCGCTGTAGGACTGGACAAGTTTTTTTGATTGTTCAATCTACCCTGCAGCCAATTCTTCAAGAAATTAGAACCGCAATAAAATTTTACGAAGGGAAAAGCGGGAGAAAAATCAAAAAAATTATTTTATGCGGCGGATCAAGCATGATGCCAAACATTGCTAATTACTTTGAGGAAAATCTTGGGTTAAAAACAGTGGTAGGGAAGCCCGAGACAGCAGAAAAGTTATCAATCCCTAAAGCAACAATTTCCCCGCTTCTTTTAAATGTTTTTGGTTTGGCTTTGCGCGGGGCAAAAAAGAAGCCGGAATTAAAAGGAGTTAATTTAATGTTTGAATTGGAAAAGGCGGCGAGATTTAAAGAAAGCAGATTTCCAAAAAAGAAAATTTTTGTTTATTTTGCGGTTTTCGTTTTACTTTTATCTTTTTGCGGTTTTGGTTATTATTTTTATCTAAACCCAGAAAAATTGCCTTGGTATGGCGAGCGCTATTTGCCGAAAGTAGTGCCGCTTGAATTTAATTTGGAGGTTTCTACTTTAGACGAGCCAGGCGTTTTTGCCGGAAGAATTTTGGAAATAGAAAAAGAAGTCGCTAAAATTTTTCCAGCGACAGGAAAAAGGATCATTGAAGGGCAAGCTCAGGGTAAGGTAAAAATTTTTAATAACTCTCCCTATGGCCAAACTTTGGTTGCAACAACCCGCTTGCTTTCCGAAGACGGTGTTTTGTTTCGTTTGAAAGATAATGTTTTTATTCCTGCGGGTAAAACAGCAGAGACAGAAGTTTATGCTGAAGAATTTGGGGCAGCCGGTGATGTTTTTCCAGGCAAATTTACTATTCCAGGACTTTCTAGTTTTTTACAAAAATTAATTTATGCAGAATCAGAAGCGCCGATGACCGGCGGGGCGACTGAGGTAAAAATCATCAGCACCGAAGATGTTGATAAAGCAAAAACTAAATTAGAGGAAGAAATACTTGAAGTCGCTAAAGCAGAGAGCCTTGATTTGCTTGAGGCAGGTGAAGTTTTAATTCCGGTTGTTTTGGGCAAAGAGATTCTTGAAATTAAGTCTGACCCAGAGCAGGATAAGATGGCAGATGAATTCAAGTTACAAATTAAAATTAAAATTAAATTTTTGGCTGTTTTGGAGAGTGATTTAAAAAAAGAGATGCAGGCTCAATTGGCAAGGCGGGGGGTTAAAAAGGTAAAAGATTATCGGTTTGAGAGTGTGGAGTATTATTTGTTAAATTTTGATGAAACCAGCGGTGAAGCAATTGTTAAAATTAATACTAAAGCAATAAAGTAAAATGGTAAGTTATCCACAAGTCCGTATTTACTTTACTTTATTTTTTTTGGTATATTTAGTTTAATAATAAATAATTATTTTTTTCAAAATTATGAAAGGACAAAAAGGTTTTACTTTGATTGAACTTTTAATTGTTATTGGTATTATTTCTTTTTTGGCATCAGCCATTTTTATTGCTGTTGATCCAGCAAAAAGGTTTGCTGAAGCAAGGAACGCCCGCCGCTGGGAAGATGTTGCTTCAATTTTGGAGGCAGTTCTTGAATACGCGGTTGACAATGGTGGCACTCTGCCAGCCGGGATTGATAATGTTCCTGGAACTTCGCAGGTTTTAGGGACTAATGCTGCTGGCTGCGATTCTGGCTGTACAGCAAAAACAACTGTAGCCGCTTGCCTTGATTTAAGCGGTTCTTTGGTTGATCAGTATTTGGCAGCCATCCCTTACGATCCAGGAACTGGCTCAGCTGCTTTTACTGATTACTATTTAAATAAATCAGCCAAAGGCAGAATTGAGGTTGGGGCTTGCGATCCAGAACTCGGCGCAACAATTTTCGTGAGCAGATAACTCTACAAAAAAATACGAAAGAAAGGGCAGCCCCTTAAAAAGGGCTGCCCTTTGTATTTTTATGATTATGATTACGGATTCTTAGGTCCGATCGGACTCAAAACCTTTTTTAATGAAACAGGTGGCTTAATTGTGAAGACTTATCGTTACAAAATAAAAAATACAAAACCACGCCCTTACAGGGCATGGTTTTTTGCTTCTAGAAGCAAATGGGCAATTATTTTAGTGCGTCTTTTAATGATTTTCCTGCCTTGAATTTTGGAACAGTCATAGCTGGGATTTGAATTTTTTCACCTGGCTTTTTAGGATTTACTCCCATTCTGGCTGCTCTTTTTTTTGCTGAGAAGGTACCAAAACCGGTTAAAGTTACTTCGCCACCTGCTTTTAATGTTGAAGTGACTGTATCAACAAAAGTTTCTAACATTTTATCTGCCGTCGTTTTTGGAACATCGCAGGTACTGGCAATTTTTTCAATTAATTCTGCTTTTGTCATTTTTTCACCTCCTTTCAATTTGCGTAACGCGTAACGAGCAACGCATAACGAGTAAAATTGCTTTCAATAAATTACTGGTTACGGGTTACTGGTTACTCTCAATTAAATACTTATTTCTTCTCTTATTTTTTTAATTTTAACTGTCTTTTTTGTTTTAGAGTTAATTTCCAAATAAATTGCATTAACCACACAAACTCCTGCTTCAGGTATCTCGTGTATTTCCGGTACTTGTGTTAAAAAAGTTTTGAGAATTCCTTTTTTATCAACACCAATAATTGAATCTTTTGCTCCAACCATGCCAATATCAGTGACAAAACTCGTTCCTCCTGGTAAAATTTGCCAGTCGTCAGTGCCAATGTGCGTGTGGGTGCCAAGCACTGCCGAAACCCGTCCGTCTAAATACATGGCTAAAGCATTTTTTTCTGATGTTGCCTCAGCATGAAAATCAACAATTACAGCAGCTAAATCTATATTTTTATATTCTTCCAAAATTTCGTCGGCTTTCCGAAAAGGGCAGTCGTACTGGCTTTTAAAAAAGACTCTTCCTATTAAGTTTATCGCAAGTAATTTATTTGTGCCAATTTCAATTAATCTTGCGCCAACTCCTGGAGCGTCTGGCGGAAAGTTGGCTGGTCGAAGAAGAATCGGCTCTTTTTTTTCTAAAATTTCAATCGCTTCTTTTTTATCAAAGATATGGTCGCCGGAAGTAAAAAAATCAATACCGGCTTCTGCCATTTCTTTTAGTGTTTTTTCTGTCACGCCAAGACCGTGCGCCAAATTTTCCGCATTGGCTAATATAAAATCAGGATTAAATTTTTTCTTTAATTCTGGTAATATTTTGGCCGCAGCTCGGCGGCCGATTTTACCGACAATGTCGCCGAAGAAAAGGATTTTGAGATTCATTTTAGCGTAACGCGTAACGGGTAACGCGTAACCCGTAATTTTGGATTGTACGCGTTACGGGTTACTGGTTACGGGTTACCTTTATCTAGCATATTCCACCACTCTTTTTTCTCTGATTACATTTACTTTAATTTCACCCGGGTATTTTAATTCTTCTTCAATTTTTTTAGCGATTGCTTGGGCTAATTTTATGGCCCCTAAATCGTCAACTTTTTCTGGCATAACAAAGACCCTAATTTCTCTCCCAGCTTGAATGGCATAAGCTTTTTCTATTCCTTCAAACGAGGTAGCGACTTTTTCTAGTTCTTCGAGTCTCTGGAGGTATTGTTCATAAGTGTCTTTTCTCGCTCCTGGCCTTGCGCCAGAGATGGCGTCCGCTACCTTAACAATAATCGCTTCAAGAGTTGGAGGCGCATCTTCATGATGGGTAGCGATTGGAATGATAACGTCTTCGGGTAAATTGAATTTTTTAGCAATGTCTTTGCCGATTTCTGGGTGAGTGCCAGTTACTTCATGGTCAACCGCCTTGCCGATATCGTGAAATAATCCTGCTTTTTTCGCAGTAATAACATTTGCTTTCAATTCTTCTGCCAAAAGTCCAGCTAGATGGGCTACTTCAAGAGAATGTTTGAGCGCATTTTGACCATAGCTAGTTCTGTACTTTAGCCGTCCCAAAATTTGAATTAATTTTGGGTCTAAGCCAGTTACGCCGATTTCATAGACAGCTTCTTCTCCAGCTTTTTTAATGTCTAAGGCTAGTTCTTTCTTAGAATTTTCTACTGCTTCTTCAATTCTTCCTGGATGAATTCTCCCGTCTAAAATCAATTTTTCTAAAGCTCTTTTAGCTATTTGGCGTCTTATTGGGCTGAAGCCAGAAATAGTGATGACCTGCGGCGTGTCGTCAACAACAATTTCAGTTCCAGTTAATTGTTCAATCGTTTTGATATTTCTTCCTTCTCGACCGATGATTCTCCCTTTCATTTCATCAGATGGGAGATCTACAGTTGTAGTTGTATTTTCTGTCGCATGCGAGACAGCGCAGCGTTCTATAGCAAGAGAAATTAAATCGCGCGCTTTTTTTTCTAATTTTTCATTTGACTCTTTCGTTAATTTATTAATGCGGTTCACTAGGTCTTCTTGTATATTTTTTTCAACATTCTCGAACAGGACTTGTTTTGCTTCCTCAGTTGATAAATTGGCTATTTTTTCTAATTTTGCCAATTGTTCTTCTTTAATTTTTTGAATTTCTGATTTTACTTTTTCTAGTTGATTTGCTTTGTCATAAAGTTTTTGCTGTTTTTCTTGGAATTCCAAAAGTTTCTGGTCAAAAAGAGATTCTCTTTTTTCTAGCCTTTTCTGTAGATAATTTAATTCCCTGCGTCTTTCTTCTTCTTCCTGTTTTGCGCTGTCAATTATTTTTAAGGCCTTGTCTTTCGCTTGTAAAATTAGGTCTTTTTGTTTTGTTTTTGCCTCAGTCAGTAATTTTTCAGCTTTTTCTTCAATCGAACCTGCTTGTTTAATTGCTATTTTTTTCCTTAAAAAGTAGCCAGTTATAATGCCGATCGCGAACAGAGCTATCAAAAGTATTGGGAATGATAGATTTAACATAAAATTTTGTAAACAAATCGCAAAACAAAGGTAAACCGTAAGATAAATTTACTTTTCCAGACGAAGAAAAATTTAACGGATTTGTGGTTTTCTTTGTAGAGTCAATTTTTGCAAAATGCATATTCGGTTAAATTTATTTTTTCATGTTTTGGGGTAAATTCAGTTAAAACGATAAAACGCTTTGTCAGCGATTTGCTAGTTAGTTTATTTGGATATTTTTATCGTAGCACAATCGTTCTTTTTTTACAAGGATTTGTACATGGTAAGCGCTTCAGTAACATTTTTAAATCTTTTAATGGGCAAAAATCATTAAAAAGAATGCAAAGCAAGAAATGAATAGGTGTTGCTAATATATTTCGTCCTTTGCGGGCAAGAAATCTTTTTAAAATTTCGTTTTTATTTTAATATTTTTAATTTTGTTTTTTTATTTGTGTTGTGATAATATGCAATAGGTCGTTCCTTTAAAGCCAAAAGGAGGAAACATGTGCGGGATTTTTGGTATCTTCGGGCATTCGAACGGTAAACAGATTGCCAAAACCGGTATTTGGGCTGAGCAACACCGAGGGCAGGATGCAGCAGGGATCGCTTGCCTTAGAATTAAAAATTCAAAAAAAGGGTTAATTGAGGTTGAAAAAAAACCTGGGAAAGTCAGGGAGGTTCTTCAGGGGCAGGATTTTGATGATCTTTCGGGAGAGGTTTGGATTGCTCATGTGCGTTATTCAACCCAGGGCAAACCATCGAAACGAAACGCCCAGCCTCATTACGCCCAGAGCATCCATGGCAGAATCGCCATTGTTTCAAACGGTGATGTTGTTAATATGGAGGAGCAGAGAAATTTTCTTGACCGCCACGATATTCAAATTTACACAGAAAACGATGCAGAACTAATAGTCGCCTCAATTAATTATCAGATAACATTTCGAAAACGTGATATTATTGAGGCGATTGCTCAAGTTATGGAGCACATCCAAGGCGCCTTTTCCGCTTTGGTCATTACTGAATTTGACGACCGTCTTTTTGCTTTTCGAGACCCATTTGGCATAAGACCTCTTTTTATCTCAATTGTTGAGGAAAAGGGAAGAAAAACCTATATGTTTGCTTCTGAGACCTCGGCTTTTGATGCAGTTTTGCCGCTTTTTGGTTCCGGCGCAAAGATTGAATTAAGAATGGTCGAGCCAGGAGAAATTATAGCAGTTGGGCCACGCGGGATAGAAAGTTTTAAGGGGCCAAAAGCAGAAAGACAAGCCTTTTGTCTGTTTGAATTTGTCTATTTCTCACGTCCTGACAGCACAATCAACGGCAAATCTTTTCAGGCATTTCGCATCAATGCTGGCAGAGAGCTCTGTAAGGAATATCCGGCTGAGGCAGATTTAGTTTCGCCAATCCCTAAAAGCGGCATTCCGGCTGGAGTTGGTTATGCTTCTTTTTCCGGAATTCCATATATGCCAGTAATTATTGAGAATCCTTCTTTTGATATAGACTTTGGAAGACGTCGAACTTTTATTGAACCAACTGAGCAGGAAAGGCTGCTTAAGGCACAACTAAAGTTTAATTTTATTGCCGATCTAATTCAAGAAAAAAGGCTAGTCATAACCGATGATTCGATTGTCCGCGGATTAATCACTGGGGTGGTTAATAAAGCTCTGTGGCAGAGCAAGGCAAAATCCGTACATATAAGGATTGCTTCTCCGCCTTATCGTTTCCCATGCTTTTATGGGATTGAGACAAAGAGAAAAAACACTTTAGCAGCCGCGGGCCGAACAATGGAAGGGATTAAGGAATTAATTGGCCAACCCACAACTTTAGCTTATCTTTCTTTAGAAGGATTGATAAAATCTGTTGAAATACCCAAAGATCAGCTCTGCACAGCCTGCTTTGATGGAAATTATCCAATTCCTATTCCTTGCGTGTTGTAGAAGATAATCGACGATGAAAAATTGGAGGTTACGGCGCATCTTAACAGATGGCCGTTTTTTATTTTTTGGTGCAGGATGTGAAATATATTGGTAACACGTATTTATTTCTTAATTTGTATTCTTTCTAATGCTGTTTGTCTTATTTGAAAGATTCAAAAGCGCTGCGACCTACTTATTTTGGTTGACAAAATTGAAAAAAGGTAGTACTCTAAATAAGAACCTAATGGGGTTCTTATTTTAATCATATGAATATAACTGAACTCGCTCGAGAATTAAAGATTACAACTTCTGAGCTCAAAAATGTTTTGCCTGAGCTTGGTTTTGATATTGGCCAGCGAGCAATTAAAATTGACGATCGGCTAGCAAGAAAAATTATCGAGAACTGGCAGACATTTAAGAAAGTTTTAGAGAAAAAAAGACAAGCAGAGAAAAGCGAGGCGCTGGAAGAAAAAGCTCCGGCAGCGAGCGAGCAAAAGTTAGTTAAACTGCCATCGATAATTACGGTTCGCGATTTTGCCGCTAAATTGAATTTGCCTGTGACTTTGGTGATTAAAGAATTTATGAAAAATGGAATTTTAGCTTCTTTAAATGAAAGAATTGATTTTGAAACAGCCGCAATTATATCTGAAGATTTTGGTTTTAAAGTTGAAAAAGCAGACGGAGAAAATGAGAATGATAAAGTTGTAAAAGATAAAATTAAAGAATTAATTGATAATGAAGAAAAAACAAAACTAAAATCTCGCCCTCCAGTCGTGGTGGTAATGGGGCATGTTGATCACGGCAAAACAAAACTTTTAGACGCTATCCGTAAAACCCACGTTATGGAATCAGAGGCGGGCGGCATTACCCAACATATCGGCGCCTATCAAGCTACCTACAAAGACAGGTTAATTACTTTTATTGATACGCCGGGCCATGAAGCTTTTACGGCTATGCGCTCGCGCGGCGCCAAAATAGCTGATATTGCCATTTTGGTCGTGGCTGCCGACGACGGCGTTCAGCCGCAAACAAAAGAAGCAATTAAAATAATTGAAGCGGCAAAAATTCCATTCGTTGTCGCGATTAATAAAATTGACAGGCCTGAGGCAAATGTTGACAAAATTAAGCAAGAATTGTCTTCTTTAAATTTGGTTCCTGAGGATTGGGGCGGGAAAACGATTTGTGTGCCAATTTCAGCAAAGATGCGCCAGGGGATTGGTGAACTACTTGACATGGTTTTTCTGGTTGCTGATTTGGAAAAAGAAAAAATTGTTGCTAATCCAGACCGCCTTGCGGTTGGCACAGTTATTGAATCACATCTTGACAAAGGAGAAGGCGCGGTGGCAACTATGTTAATCCAGTCAGGCACATTGAAAAAAAATGATAATCTCGTGATTAATGGCACTTTTTATGGCCGGGCGAGAGCTTTAAAAGATTTCCGCGGGAATTTTGTCCAAGCTGCGATTCCGGGCATGCCAGTTAAAATTTTAGGGTTTAAAGTCGTTCCTCAGGTTGGGGATATTATTGAAGTATCAGCAAATGTGAGCAACTGCAACAAAAAAATTAAACCAACTTATGCGAAAAGGGAGCAAGCCGTGGTTCAGAAAGAAAGCGAAGAAGGGGCGCAGAAGAAAAAATTGAATATCATTTTGAAGGCAGACTTTTTAGGTTCGCTTGAAGCAATTCTCGCAACATTTGAAAAGCTTGATTACCCAGACATAGGGGTTGAAATTGTGTCTCGTGGTTTAGGCAATATTACTGATGCAGAAATTTTGCAGGCTGAAGCAGTTGGGGCGCTTGTTTTTGGTTTTAATGTTTTAATCATCCCCAGCGCAGAAGATTTGGCAAGAGAAAAGAATGTAAAAGTTAAAACATTTAGTGTAATTTATGATTTGATCGATGAGGTTAAAAATGAATTGGAAAAACTTTTAGAGCCAGAAATTGTAAGAACAGATTTAGGCAGAGTTCAAGTGCTGGCAGTTTTTAGAACTGAACCAAAGAGCATGATTATTGGAGGAAAGGTCTATGACGGCAAAATTGTTTTGGATTCTAAATTAGGTGATGTCTGGGCGAGAGTCGTTAGAAATAAAGAAGAAATTGGTAGTGGCCTTTTATTAGAACTTCAATGCGCTAAGTCTGCTGTCCACGAGGTTTGCCTTGGGCAGGAGTGTGGCATTAAATTTAAAGGCAAACCGATTATTGCTCCAGGCGATGTTTTGGAAGTTTATCGCGAAGAAAAAAGGTTTAAAAAAATAGAATAATTTTTTCTACGTGTTTTAATATCTGCTTTTATTTATAACAAAAGCCGCAAATACAATATTATTCGGCGATTTTTTTTATCTTTGTTTGCTTGTTTGTTTTTGTTAATAAGTTTTAACTAAAATAATGAAAATTGTAAAGAAAATGGTATAATATATAAAATAAACAGACGATGATAAGGTGGTTTAAAAATTAATTAAAAATTAAATTTAAAAATTATGTCTGAAATTGTCTTAAACGAAAAAAATTTTGAGAAAGAAGTTTTAAAATCAGAGGTACCGGTGCTCGTTGATTTTTGGGCGCCCTGGTGCGGGCCATGCCAAATGATGGGGCCAATAGTTGAAGAAATTGCCAAAGAAATGGAGGGTAAACCAGTTAAAGTGGCGAAATTAAATGTTGATGAAGTAGCCGCTTTGGCTGAAAAATACAATGTAATGAGCATTCCAACTTTTAAAATTTTCAAAAATGGAGAAATAGTTGATGAGTTTATAGGCGCGCAGAGTAAAGAAGAAATAATCAAAAAAATAGAACAGCATCTTTAAAATTCCAAGCACCAAGCACCAAATCCCAAATAAATCTCAATATTCAAAATTCAAAACTTGTTTCGAAAATTGGAATTTTGAATTTATCTGGAATTTGTAATTTGTGATTTGGAATTTATACTAATATTATATGTATGATTTGATAATAATCGGTGCTGGTCCGGCTGGTTTTACGGCAGCCATTTATGCCGCGAGACGAGCCTTAAAAACTTTGGTCGTGAGTCGTGATTTTGGGGGACAAGCAATTTATGCCGCACAGGTTGAAAACTATCCTGGTTTTGATTTAATTTCTGGTTTTGAATTGATGAATAAAACGAAGTATCAAGCAGAACGGCTCGGAGCTGAGTTTCAATCAGCGGAAATTAAGGAAATTGAAAAGACAGCGAGTGGTTTCAAGGTTAAAGATAAAGATGGACACGTTTTTGAAGCCCGGGCTTTGGTTTTAGCTTTTGGCGCGGTGCCGCAAAAGTTGGGGGTTCCGGGTGAAGAAAAATTTAAAGGACGAGGTATTTCTTACTGTGCAACTTGTGATGCTCCGTTTTATAAAAATAAAAATGTGGCCGTGGTCGGCGGGGGGAATGCGGCACTTGATGCCACTCTTTTACTTTCAAAATTTGCTAAAAAAATTTATTTAATTCACCGTCGCGACGAATTTCGGGCTGAGGAGGTGAGGGTTAATGAAGCCAAAGTCAAAGAAAATGTTGAATTAATTTTGAATTCGGTCGTCAAAGAAGTAATGGGAGATGAAAAATTAAGCGGGGCAGCGGTGGAGAATGTGGTAACCAGCGAGGTTCAGGAGATTAAAGTAGATGGCATTTTTGTTGAAATTGGTCACATTATTGAATCAGATTTTGTTAGAAATTTGATTAAATTAGATGAGCATGGCCAAATTATCATTAATTCAAAAAACGAAACTAGTTTGCCAGGCGTTTTTGCGGCTGGTGATGCAACAACTGTGCCCTATAAACAAATTGTCATCGCGGCTGGCGAAGGAGCAAAAGCGGCGCTCACGGCGTATTCATATTTACAGAGAATAAAATAAATAAAAATCCCAAGCACCAAGCACCAAATCCCAAATAAATCTCAATGACCGAAATCCAAAACTTGTTTTGAAAATTGGAATTTTGAATTTATTTGGAATTTGTAATTTGTGATTTGGAATTTTGATCATATGAGCCCACTACAAAATGCTCTTACCCAACTAAAAAAAGCAGCCGAACTTGTGAAATTAGATCAGGCGGTTTTTGAAATTTTAAAAAAACCAAAAAGAATTTTAAAATTTTCCATCCCCGTCAAAATGGACAATGGCGAGACAAAAGTTTTTGATGGTTATCGAGTTCAGTGGAATGACACCCGAGGACCGTTTAAAGGAGGAATTCGTTTCCATCCTAAAACCGACTTAAACGAAGTGGAGGCCCTAGCTTTTTGGATGACAATAAAATGCGCCGCGGTTGGTATTCCTTTTGGTGGGGGGAAAGGCGGTATAACGGTTGACCCAAAAAAATTAAGTGAAAAAGAACTTGAGCGATTGACTCGCGGCTATACGCAAGCTTTAAAAGATTATATTGGACCAGAAAAAGATGTGCCCGCGCCTGATGTTTATACGACACCGCAAATTATGGCTTGGATTATGGATGAATTTTCAAAAATCAAAGGATACAATGTCCCAGGCGTGGTGACTGGAAAGCCACTTGAGGTAGGTGGATCGGCTGGCAGAGCGACGGCCACAGCCCAAGGCGGATTTTATATTTTGGAAGAAG
>JBBIUS010000012.1:0-27011 GCA_037440105.1 Candidatus Falkowiibacteriota bacterium | reverse complement strand
AAGACGCAGAAGAAATTCTTCTGCAAAAATTGCAGAAGAATTTCTTCTGCGAGTTTGCAAGACACCACTAAAGTGGCTATGAAAAGATTTTTTGTCTTTAATGGGTTACAACAAAATAAAAAAGGACCGCGGTCAGATGGATTGGTTTTTACCAATCATCTGACTTTGGTCCGTGTTCTTCTCTTGGGTTGGCCTCCCTTAAAACCGGAGGCCAAACCCTTGGGGTTGGCCAGGCAGGCCGCGGAGGGGCTGCCTCAACGACCCCCGCGTTACGTGGTAGTCACGCTGGGTGTCGTAAACGAGGTAGCCGACTCCACCGGCAACAGCCAGGGAGCCGATGATGACGAAGGTGCAGGCCACCGGATGGCGACTGCACCACCCCTTTTCTTCGGGACTATCGGCGGTAGCCTGGGTCTGACCATCAGCCAGACCGAGGCAAAAACACCGATCCCCCCTCATCTCGCCGTCGCCCCGGTTCCTTTCCTGGCACCATTCGGTGCAGGTCCTGGCGCCGGACAGCACGCCCCCCTCGGCCTTCTCTTCGTTGGCCTTGGGGGCCTCTGTGGTGCCCGCCGCCGGGATGGGGTCGGGATCGGCCTTGAGGCCGGCCAATTTCTTGGCCAGCTGCGCCGCCCGGCTCACCAAATCCGGCTCGACGCACTCGAAGGCCGCCTGCCTGGCCGCCTCCACCTGGCCTCGAAGTTTTTCCAACTCCTCAGCCCGGAGAGGAGCCTTGGCCATGGCATCGATGCGGTCAAGGCCGGTAGAAATATCCTGCAACTTTCTCTGGTTGCAGGGTTTGGCTGCGGCCGGCTTGGCCACCTTCTTTGCCGCCGGTTTTATGGCCTTGGTCGGCTGGGCGGCTTCTTTGATGGCCTCGCGGGCGCCCTCTTTGGCCCCGTCCTTGGCCGCCTTGTTAACGGCCTCGAGAGCTTCGTCGGACATGCCGACGTTGACCATTCCCCCGGCTGCCGCAGCCTTTTCGGCCTTCACGCAGCAATGGGTGGCCTCGTCCCACGCCCAGCCTTCCCCGCAATCACGGGGACCACCATCGGCCTTGGCCAGGCCAGACAGACTCACCAACGCCGCCACCAGCAGCACACTTACCTTTTTCATAGTTCTCCTCCTTTCCGTCTCAGACGGAAAAATGATTTTCAAAGTCCAAATTTCCTACGCTTTGTCCTTTGCTCAAATAAATACTCAAGCCAAGAACAAAGCGCAGGAAATTATTTTAGTTTATATCTCTTTATATCATATTTAAAAAAATTTGTCAAGAGGCCATAGCAGAATAACAAAGGATTACCCTTCTATCTGCCAAAACGGAAAAAATAAATAAAAAATGGACGAGAAAGAAATTACTTAATCTCGCCCTTTTTATCTCCTTTGAATAAAAATCTTCACTGCTTCTATCGCCTTTCTAACTTTGTAAAGTCGCCTTTGAAGCTGTCTTGCTTCCTTGATTATTTCTTGATTTTTAGGATTTAGGCGAACACTTTCCAGGCAGAAGAAAAATCTTTTTGTCAAATCTTGCTCAAGCGTCACTAATCTTTCGATTAACTCCGCATCTTTAAGCACTGCTTTGCCATAATATCCAGGAAATTTATATTCTGCTTTTTGAGACGCGCTAAAAAACATAAAATCATAAATCTCTGCCTCTTTGACTACTTGGTCAAACTTATCAAACCAGTAGTCAATCAATCTTTTGCATTCTCCCTTATCAACTTTAACAGCGACTCTTAAAACAGGAATCGCGTTTTTTTTCCAGTCAATTTCTTCTAAGGTTTCAGGACAGGAAAACATCTCTCCCTCGGCGTTTACAAAACGCCTTGCGTCGTGGGATAAAATGACAGCATAGGCGTCTTTGTATTTTTCTATCTTTCCTGGAAGAACTGAAAGAAGAGCATACTCTCCGTACTCTTTGGGAGCGCGGACAGCCGCATGCTTTTCAACCTTTCCTCCCCGCCAGAGGGCAAGGTACCAGGCGCTACCTGCTTCGGTTTCTATCAAAACTGCCATCTCGGGAAAAATTACTAAGGTATGGTCTTCTGGCGCGGGCTTCTGCTTTTCTGGAAGCCTGCTTTCTATGACCGCGACTTTTTTGCTTGCGCAACTGAAAATTACGGCTGCGAAAACAAAAATTGTAAAGATCTGCTTTTTCATTTTTCCTCCTTTAAATCAAGACGCGCCTTCCCACTTAAAGGCATTTAATATTAAAGTACAAAATTAGAAAAATGTCAACGCCGCGCTAATTTAAAACACACACAAAAAATGAGAGATAAGATAGTCTTAAGAGAAGGCTTCCGCCCACTTGATAAATTTTAAAGGTTGTATTAAATTAAAATTGCCGTCAGGAAACACAAAACCAAACAAACTTGATCATTTAAATAAAACTAAAAACTTTCAAAGGAGGCTTATAGATGATTAAAGACCCAAGAGAAAGAAGGAGGGCGCCGCGCGTACCAATAAATCTGCAAGTAAAGATAGAAACAGTCTATGGCGCCTCCAGCGCAACAGGACGCGATTTAAGCGAAGGCGGCATAGGAGTCTATTTTGAAAGGCTCCCCCCAATAGGAAGCCGAGTTCAGCTGACCTTCAATCTGCCAGCCAGTTCAAAAACGCCTCCTGTAACAATTAAAGTTACAGGAGAAGTAAAATACCATGCTAAAAGCAATTTGGGCAGATGGATGGGCATTCGCTTTTTGCGGCTTGATGCCCTGCACCAAAAATGCATTCACTATTATGTGGAGGAAAAATATTCAGGTCCTCTACCGCCGCCGCTTCCTAAGAAAAGTTGAAGCAGCAAAATAAAAAGCCCGAAAATCGGGCTGTTTTTATTTAACAGGATAAAGCGCAATAAATAAAAAATTGTCAAAAGTCCTTGACAAATTTTAAGAATTATGGTATGTTGAAATCATCATGGGGTAAACCCCGGATAGCAAAAATTAAAATTGCCCAAATCAACCAGAGGGAAGAGATAAAAAATTTTCTTTCCTCCGAAACAAAGGAGGAAGCTATGGGCGATGAAGGAAATTAAAGACGGATGCCGTCTTTATACAAAGAATTAAAAAAAATAACATGTATACTGTTATTTTTACAAGATTATAAAAACTAATACTAGTCAAGTTATAAGAAAAAAGGAGGGGATCGGAAAAAATCAAGAAAAAATTCAGCCCGAGAAATAAAGGGCTTTAAAATATATAAATAATATAAAAAATATAAATATAAATTTCTCGGGCTTTTTTTATTTTTATTGAAAATAATGATTTACGGTCAAGAGTCGCTCCTTTAATATAAATTTAATTTCTAAAAAAGAAAAAAATTGCTAAAAAGTCGAGTTCAAGACTCGACTCATAGCAAAATTGTTAACAACTAATCGTTAATGATTATTTCTGATATTTTTCTGCCGCTTCCCAAGCCAATTCAAAAATAGATCTCATTGTATCAGCAAATTCCTTACTCTCAATAATAATGCCAAACAACTTTCCTTTTAAAGAAGTGATCGCCACATTATTGTCATACATAATGATATCGCAAAAAAGAGGAAACTTTTCAATCGGAATTTTAGAACGAGTAGCTGTCTTATCAGTCAAAGTCCCCTTTTTAAAAGTGTAGATTGACCTTACTTTAATTCCCTTTTTCATTCTTTTTTCAACAAAATCTCTCCTTTCCTCATCAGTAAAAACCTCTCTAATAAAATCGGCTGAATAAATTGTTTCGATTTTTCTATCTTTGGTCCGCAAAAAATCCTCTCTGATCGCCTTAATCCCCTCTTTGCCTTCAAAAAACCTGACTCTTGGCTTTTCTTCTGCTGAAGCAAAAAGAGCTTTTAGTTCCGGTAAAATTTCTTCAATGCCTTTTTGTTTTTCTTTAATCTCTGCTTCCTGTTTTTTAAGCAATGAGAGAAGTTGGAAAGGCGACTCAGCCGTAAAAAATCTTTTTTTGCCTTTTTCAAAAGAACTCATTAGCCCCCTTTTAATCAAAGATTCAATCATTACATAGGTTGTGGCCCGATTTACGCCTGCCTTACGGGCAAGCACTTGAACAACAGAAGGCCCAAGTTCTAAAGAAGCTAAATAAACTTTTGCTTCTTTTTCAGAAAGACCTAATTTTTGCAATTCTTTTTCTAACATAAAATGGAATTTAAAATCATGAATTATGAATTATGAATTTGGAAGTTATTATTATATTATATCACATTTATTTTAATTGATAAATTATTGACAAAGTTTCGCGGGCGCATTTTCCCCAACTAAATTTTTCTGCTTGAGCTAGCCCGCGAATTTTTAACTCTTCTTTTAAAAAATTGTCTGTTAAAACTCGCAAAATGCCAAAAGCAATTTCTTCCGGCTTCCCCGGGTCAACAAAATATACTGCCTCCCCTCCAACCTCACGAAGCGGCTCAATGTCAGATGCGACGACTGGCACGCCAGTTGCCATTGCTTCCAAAACCGGAATGCCAAAGCCTTCATAAAAAGACGGGAAAACAAAAAGTTCTGCTCCAGCCAAAAGATAAACAAGGTCTTTTGGGTCAATCCAGCCCGGCAAAACGACTTCATCGTGCAAATCATTTTCAGCCAATGTTTGCACCACTTTTTCAAAACCAAAACCTGGCTGACCAGCCAAGACTAACTTGTAATTTGTAACTAACTTTTCACTTTTTTTTAACATTGCAAATGCTTGGACAAGTCCAGGAATATTTTTCTTTAATTCCAACCGGCCGACATACAAAATGTATGGTTTTTTGAGATTGTATTTTTTTAAAACTCTTTCTATCTCTTGTTCATTTTCTATTGGCCTGTAACGACTTTTGTCATAACCATTGTGCACAACTGCCACGCGCTCCGGGTTTATTCCTGCCAATTCAATCAATTCTTTTTTGGTAAACTCTGAAACAGCAATTATTTTTTGAGCCCGGCGAATGGCTCGGCGAAGAGCAAAGCGTTGATAATTAAATTCAACTGATGAATATAGATTTGGCAGCCGCAAAAAACCAACATCATGACAAGTAGTCACAACTTTTTTAGGGCAAATGCAAGGAAGCACATGAGCCGGAACAAAAAGCAAATCAGGTGAATGCAAAAACATTTCCCATGAAAGCCGAATTTGCGTCCAAAGTCTTTTTGGCGGCCAGCCAAGCACTCTGTTTTTCCAATTGGCTGGCAAAATTTCAAGTCCTCCACTAAGCGCTTCTTGCGAATACAAAATAACCTGGTCTGCCTGACCAGTTATTTTTTTTAACTCTTGGATTAAATGATAAGAATACCATTCAACGCCAGTTTTATAAACTTTATTTGCCCGAGAAGCATCAATGCCAATTGTCATATGTATCTCGTATTTCGCATTTCGTATCTAATATTTAGTATTTAGTCTAGTATTTAGTATTTTAATTCTTTTTACGAGATACGAAATAAAAAATACCAATACTATCTATTTTACTGCCAAAATGCTCTTTTTATAAGACTCTAAATTTTCTAAAGCAATACCTGTTCCTTTTGCTACGCACAAAAGCGGCTCATCAGCCACATAAGCGGCAATGCCGGTAGCCTGGGTCATTAACCGGTCAATGTTGCGGAGAAGAGAACTTCCGCCTGAAAGAACCATGCCTTTTTCTATTACATCTGCTGATAATTCTGGAGGTGTGCTATGAAGCACTTCTTTTACCGTAGTAATGATTCCTTCTAACTCGTTTTGAATTGCGTCAGTAACATCGTCAGAAGTAACAGTGATTGTTCTTGGAAGGCCGGAAATCATGTCTCTACCTCTTACTTCCATACTAAGCTTTTCTTCCATATAAAGAGCAGAACCGATTTCTATTTTAATTTGTTCAGCCGTTCGCTCGCCAACCGCTAAGCCGTATTTTTTTCTAATATGCTCAGAAATAGCCGCGTCAAATTTATTGCCGCCAATGCGAACTGAAGAGGATGAAACAATGCCGCCTAAAGAAAGAACGGCCATTTCTGCTGTCCCGCCACCAATATCAATAATCATATGGCCAGAAGCGCTGCCAATAGGAATATTTGCTCCAATAGCCGCAACAATCGGCTCTTTAACAATGTAGGCGGCCTTTGCTCCAGCAGCGATAGTTGCGTCAATAACCGCCCTTTTTTCTGTAGAAGTAATTCCTGCCGGAACGGCAACCATAACATCAGGTCTAAAAATTCTTACTCCACCAAGCGCTTTATTTATAAAATAACGGAGCATTGCTTCGGTTGTCTTATAATCTGCGATCACACCGTCTTTTAATGGCCGGCAAGCCACAATCGTGTCCGGAGTTCGGCCCAACATTTCTTTTGCTTCGCGGCCAACAGCTAAAATTTTTCTATCGGTTTTTGAGATAGCCACAACCGAAGGCTCATTAATAATGATCCCTTTGCCAGGTATGTAAACCAAAACATTTGTTGTCCCTAAATCAATGCCGATTTTTTTGCGAAACATAAGCGCCCGCTTTGCTTAATAAATTAAAAATTAAAATTTTATTTCTATTTCTCTGTCAACTCTTAAATCAGTTTGAAGTTTGTAAATCTCGTCCCCCCATTCTTCTTGTCTTTCAGCCGGACTCGCAGATTTTATCTTTTTACCAAAATTCAAATTTAAAGTCAATGGGTGACCAAATGTTCCCACTTGTTTTTGAACAAAAAATTTATACAAACCACCTTCAATCTGTTTCTTTACCTTTTCTGGCAAAATATATTCAAAACTTAAACTTCTTGTTTCTTTTGGCTCGACTGAAATAAATGCCCCAAAATAAGTTTTGCCTAACTCATTTTTAACTTCAATCTGACCGGGGCGGCGAAGCGGATCTAAAGTTTTATCATTTTCCATCATTCCATCACCTTTTACAAGGATGCTTCCTTCTGGGACATAAACTCTTGTATAAGTTCTGTAGCGAGTTGTTTTCCAATCAAACCAGCCGTTATTTTTATAAGTAATAACTACTTTTACATGATATTTCCCATCGGACGCCAGCCAAAGCGAGTAATCAATCTTTTTGTCGACCACGCGGTCGGTTTTAAGGCTAGCTAAATTAGCATCAACTACTAATAAATAATTGCCGTCAAAATCTTTTACTTTTCCTGCCCACCCTTCTTCTTCAATTAAACCCTGAAGTTCTGGGCTTTTGCTGTATAGCAAAAGATGTTTTTCCGCTAAAGATTTTTCTACATTTCTCAAAACCCCCAACCACTCTGATGATGGCAAATTAATCAAACGCTCAAAAATTTTGTTAGCCAATTCGCCGACAATATCTTTACGCCGTATTTCTGGTATGCCTTTTTCATAGTATTCTTGCTCAACTTTATACTGCAGGACATCCATTAAATTATCTGGCGTAAAAATCTCGCCGTTCATTTCAATGTTTCCAATTTGGCGCAAAAGATTTTCAATAAAGTCAGGCGTTACCGCCACTACTGCGTCAATCTTCTTCTCCGGCCCCCTTTCTTCATGATAAAACCATTCTACTTTTCTTGCGCTTTCTGGAAAATCAGGCGACCAATTCGCGTCTCGCATAAACCACCGATTGACTCTTAAATACTTTTTAATCTGCCAAGGCGGTTCAACTTTTAAAAATCCTTCATTTTCAGCCGGGCCGTCTATTTCATAGATGTTATAAGTTTTAAAAAAAGTAATTTTGCCGTCAGCCACTTTTACGATTCCAAAAGTTCCAATAAACCCGCCGGTCGGCCGAAGTTCGTCATTATTTTGGAGCAAAAATAAATAAGTTTTTGGTTCAGGATAACCAGCAATTTGAGGAATAATTTCTGCAGCCGGAATTGCCCGAACAAGCGATTCCCTGAGAACAAGCAGTGTTTCGCGCATTGGCCGGACAGCCTCTAAAATTACATTTGCTACTTTTTCTTCTTTAATTCTTTCAAGAGATAAAAGGGCTAAATCGATTTTTGCTTTAGCGCCAACCAAGCGAGGCGGCGACTCAAACAGCTTTTTTAGAATTTCTCTTTTTTTCTCTGGGGTAATCCCCGCGAATGTCATCTCTTTTTTTGGCAGAGCAACCTCTTCGGCTAAGACGCCGACTTCCTCTGCGGTAGCCTTAATTTCTTTTGCCAAAATAAAAATATCAGAAAGGGATGAAATGGTCTCTAAACTAGAAGCCAAAAGATTATCTACAGCGTTATATTGCTCGCCGACCCAAGGAATAACCTTTAAAACTTTGAATCTCTCAATTTTTTCTTTGGCATCAACTAAATTATCTTCTGCGCTTGTCAAGAAAATTCCCGCTTTTTCAAAATCAAAATTTTTTGCGTAAGAAACCGCCTTTTCAAGATCCGCCTTACCCATAATTGCTAAATCATAAATATTGCGGATTGCCGAATAATAAAATAAGGAAAGAACTAAGCTAAAGACAATAAATACTAAAAACAAATACAAAAAAATTTTCAAAAACAAAAAAATTTTTCTTTTTTGTTTTGTCTTCTTTCTCTGAAATAAATCAATAAAATTTGTTGCAGAAAATTTCATGAACGGCAAATTAAAAATTTTTTATAAATTCAAAAATCTAAATGCCATCCTGACTAACTGTTTTTCCTCCATTTCCAAAAATATTTAAACCAACTTTTAATGTGAATTCTGGTTGCCTTCCTAAAAATACTTGTCCACCACCGCCCCTCAGCTGATTCCCGACGATGAAAATGGACTACAGAAACTTTTGGATAATAAATTACTTGCCAACCTTTTTGCTGCATGCTTCGGCAAAGGTCAACATCGTCAAAATAAGCAAAATAACGCTCGTCTAAAAAGCCCACCTGCTCTAAGGCCTTTTTTCTCATTAAAAGACATCCGCCCAAAAGCCAATCTACATTTTTTATAGTTTGATGGTCCCAATCAGCTAAAAAATAATCTTTTATTTTTTTTTGTGCCAAAGAAATTTTTCCAAGCGGGGTTCGCCGCAAAACAGGAAGCCAAAAATCAGGAAAACGATAGCAAGAAAACTGCAAAGACTTGTCCGGATTTAAAAGTTTTGGCCCAACAATGCCGACTTCCGGGTGCGCGTCCATAAAACAAACTAATTCTTCAAGCACGCCAGAAAAAAGCACAATATCTGGATTCATAATCATCACATATCGCCCTTTTGCTTTTTTGATGCCCAAGTTGTTTCCCTTGGCATAACCTAAATTTTTATCTGATTCAATAAAGTGAACATCAGGAAAATATTCTGCAATCATGGCTGGCGTACCATCCCCTGACCCATTATCAACAACAATAATCTCATAGTCCAGTTTCGGCTGGACCAATTTAATACCTTTTAGACACTCCTTTAGCAATCCGCGAGTTTTGTAATTAAGGATGATAATTGATAAATCCATAGTTTTGAATTATGAATCATGAATTAGGAATTATGGGTTAAAAATCCATGATTCATGATTCCTGATTCCTTATTCCTCATTTCAGCAAAGCCATTTTCTAATTTCTTTCGCCCTCACTTTTTTATTGGCCATAATATATTTTCTTTTTTTCCACATTTTCGGCAGTTTTTTGAAAAATTCACTCCATGCTTTTAATGTCTGCCGTTCAAAAAACAAAAGATAAAGTAATTTTTTAAATTCGTACCACTTTATTTTATAACCATATCGCCACCAAATACCAGCTGGCACATCCTTTAAAAGAAGGAATAAATGATTTTTATAAGAATGGTAATTAACAAAAACAGATTTGTTCTTTCTTTGCTTCGCTACCGCCATACTACTTTCACCCGGAGCCCAAGCCGTGCGGTCATGATAGGCCTTGGCTTCCGGCAAAAACCAGGCTTGCCAGCCAAAAAGACGCAGCCGATAAGCCAAATCAACATCTTCTTTATAACTGAAAAAATCTTCATCAAAAAATTCTCCATCAATTGCCGCATCTTCAAGCGTTTTTCTTCTATAAGTTGAGGCAGCGCCAGAAACTCCGAATACTTCCTGAGGAAAATTCCATCTTTTATTATCCACCTCACCTGCTCCGAGTTCAACCACCCGATGATTTTTAAAAATTTTTAAACCGCACGAATCTATTATATTTGTTTTTTGATTTTTTTCAAAATTCCACTGCAGTAATTTGCCGGTCACAGCGCCAACTTCCCTATGTTCGTCCATAAACTTAACCACAACTTCTAAAAAATTCGGCTCCAAAATTATGTCTTGATTCAATATCAAAACATATTCGCTATTCGTTAATCCCAACGCCTGATTATGTCCAGTCGCAAATCCAACATTTTTATCATTAAAAATAATTTTGTAATTTGTTATTTGTAATTTGTAATTTTTTAAAAATTCTGCTGTTCCATCAATTGACCCATTGTCCAAAATCAAAAGAGAAAAATCGCGAAAAGTTTGCTTGGCGATTGAATCCAGACAATAAGGCAAATACTTTTCCCCGTTCCATGTAACAAGATTTACACTGACTTTCATCAGAAATTAGAAATTAGAAATTAGAAATTAGAAATTTTTCTTTCTCTCTTTTTCCGTTACCCAAAAGCCTAAATATTTTCCTAACATTAATCTTGTCTGCGCCTCAGTAGCCGGCACTGAGCCAAATAAAATTAGAGTCACTGGAAGCAAAAACCACTGCAAAACCATGATAACCAATTTAAATTTTTTCTCTTTCTCTGGCCTTGGCGGCAAAAGAAAAAGAAACAAAACTGCTGAAGCCAGCATGCCAATCATTGCCGCGGTTAGAAGCCACTTTAAAACGACTGGCGCGCTCTGAAACAAAACTGTTTTACCTATTTCTTCTTTCCCCGTCCAAAAAGGCAGTTTGCTTAAAACAAAAATCAAAATCGGTGCCGTTGCCCAAGAATACATGCCTTCCCCAAGATTCCAAAGATATTTCATTTTCTTAAAAAAAGGAATTGGCGGCGTTTTAATTTCGCCATCATTTGTTTTCAATGTATTTTTTGAAAAATGCCAAACCATGTAGGGAAAATGTTCAACGCCCCAAGCCCAACGCCTCTGCTGCTTGTAAAGATTAACTAAACTGCGCCAAACCCCTTTCCCCATAACAGTATCCATAGAAATAGGAATATACATTGGGACAACTCGGAAATCACCGCCATAACGAATAAAACACTGCAAAAAGATTCTTGAGTCATCAGTGACAATATCTTTCTGCCAAAAACCAACATCTACCAAAGCTTGAAAAGCAATGCTATGGGACGAAAAAGTAAAAAGTCGGTCCGGCTTGGCAAGTTCAGTCAAGAGCCAAAATGTTGTGCCGAATGCAGCCACTCTCATTAAAGCTATCGAATCCCAAACATTATTATTGTAAAGAGCCACTGGCTGAAAGGCGCACCTTGTTCTTTTAGGGTGTGTCGCGTACTTATAAGTTAAGTGGGCAAAATAATCAGGGTGGACGCAGGTATCACAGTCGAAATATGAAACTATAACATTTTCATAAGGAATTTTTATTTTGTCAATTAATTCCTTTGCTCTCAGACCAGCAAAATAAGCATTCGCCCCTTTTCCTTTTATTTCTCCAACGATATTGTCAGGATGCAAAGTAGTTAAAAATTGATAAAACGAATTGCCAAACTCTTTTCTAATTTCTTTCTCATTTCGCAAAAAATTCTCCTTGTCTCTTTCTTCACCTGCTAAAACAACAATCATCTTGTCAAGCGGGTATCTAGAACTAACCAAACTTTTAAAAGTCGACCTCAAAACTTCAAGCGGCTCTTTGTAAGTCGGCAAAATAATTAAATGGTAATATTTTCCCCAATCTTCTATTTTTTTCAACGTTTCAAGCCAATCTATTTTGACGGCCTTTCTAAATCTTTTCCAAGAAATAATAAGATAAAAAATAAAATAAAAAACTCTGAATAACCAATAAATACAAAAAGCAATAATAAAATAGACTATCCAAAGCGGTTTTACAAAAGACAAAACGATTGTCAAAATAAAAGTCAGCCAGACAAGCGAGCCTGGGATTATTTCTAAAATTCTGTATTTTGTCCGGTCGGAAAGCATAGCGAATTGAAAATCAAAAACCAAAACTTAAAAACACAAACATTAAAATTTCTAATTTCTAATTAACCTAATTGACCTAAATAAATCTCAATGACCCAATGACCAAAAATTTTTAGGCATTAGATATTTTGGCATTGGGCATTTTTATTAGAGCAATTAGAAATTAGGTCAATTAGCTCAATTTTTCTTTAGCTTTGATTTATTTATTTTGATTAAAATCTAATCTCAAATTCCTTAAATTCATTTTTACATTCCCCCCATCTCTCTTCCACCTTTTCTACCTTCGCCCATTTTGGGCCTCTTTTTGCCCATTCTAAAAATTTTTCTAAATTTTCTTTCTCTCCTTCAACCGCACATTCAACTGTGCCGTCTTTGGCATTGCGCACCCAACCAACGAGTCCCAGTTTCCTTGCCGTCTCTTGTGAAAAATAGCGAAAATTCACGCCTTGAACATCTCCAAAAATTTTTAAACAAAGGCATTTTTTGCTCATAAATAAGCCAAAATTCTATTTAAAATATATCCTTTTTACCCTTTTCTGTCAACCATTTAGAAAAAACACAAAAGTTTAAATTTGTTAGTTTTAATTAAAAATATTGCTAAGGGCTTTTTCTTGTTTAACTTGGGGCCAATCAAATTTTTTTGTCAAATAAAAAGCAGCCCATTTTGAAATGGGCTGCTTTAAAACTATTTTAATCCCTTTTTGACCTCTGACCATTTTTCTTTTAAATCGTCAACCATCTCTTCTAACATAGCAGCGGCAACTCTTTTCTTCCCCCCGTATGCTCTCACTACTCTTTCAACCACCTCTTCGTACTTTTCGCGCGTCAAATTTTTTACATTTTTAATTTCTTTCAAAATCTTTTTTGAAAGATCAGCAGAAATTTTCTTAATCTCTTGCCTTGTTTGCTTGCCGGTTTTTGGCGCGGTAAGTAAGGCAGCAACTGAACCAATAAGCGCACCGAGCAAAGCGCCTTTCAAGAAATCTTTTTTGCCCATAAATTTCTAAATTTAATATTTAATTTTTTATCTCCCTGTTTGCATTTTGAAATTAAATTTATTAACTCTTTAATCCAAATTTTGTTAATTACCAAAACTTTTCTAAGCGGTGTTTTTACATTTGTTTCAGATACTGCGGAAAAAGATGAGCCGAGTCTATAAAACATATCAGTGATAGTGCCGTCATGAATCATAATAAAACCTTCCTTGTCTATTGTATCATTAAATTCTCGCCCTTCCTCGTCGACCATAAAAGATTTGACATTACAGCATCTTGCTGCGATACGATCCAATTTTGCCATAATTTTCCTATAGACATTTTTTTTATCCAAAATATAAGAATAAAAATCGCACTTTGGCAGTTCATTATCCTGGTGAATATCTAAAATACCTACCGGCATTACCCCCCATTTTTTTAAATCTTTTTGAAGCAATTTTATCTCTTTTGCCCTTGACCAAATAAACTTACACGTCAAAAATTTTTGCTTCGGATGAATAATTGATGTCCAGATTCCTTTTTTGATTTCGTATCTCAAAAAATCGTTGTTTGGTTTTTCGTTGCTTGCATTGTATCTTTTTCTTAAATCAAAACCTGACGGATTGACACAAGGATAAATTACTAAATTAACTTTTTTCTTCCTCGCGTAATCAATTATTTCATTAACAATGTTTAAAAGTGAAATAGGACCATTGTATTCTTCGCCATGAAAACCTGAGGTTATTAGTAAAGTTTTTTTAGAGTTATTATTAACAACTATTTTGTAAAGAGGATAAATTTTCTTTTCTTTGACAGAGCCATACGAAATTAATTTCAGATTTTTTTTACAAAACTGATTTATTAATTCTTGATATCTCATAAAAATTCCAATGTTATCACAATCGAATTCTCAGAATACAATTGACCCTTGCATTTCTTTAGTTTATTTTAACACAAATCAAATCTTAAAAAAAGAGGATTTGCTCACGAACCCTCTTTTTAAAAATAATTTTTTAAATGGCTATTGGGCAATTGGCAAAAGACTTAAATTAGCATTACTAATACCTAAACCAAGATTGCGCATAATAGCAAAGGCATCATCAGGTCGTCCTAAATAATATTTTTTTCTGTCTTTTGGATAAATGTAATATGCTTCACCGTGCGCTTCTACATCAAGTAAAATTCTGCCAACCACATGGCCAGAAAAATAAGTAGTGTTATGAATAAAATCATGCTTTGCGCCAAGACCTAAATTTTTCATAATATTAAAAGCATCAGCCGGACGGCCAAGATAATAGGCTTTTTGGTCTACCGGATAATAATATGCTTCACCATTTTTTTCTACCGCCAAAAAAATGTAACCAAGATATTTTGTTAAACTAGTTGATGAAGTTCCGCTTGTTGTGCCAGAAGTGTTAGTTAATGGTTTGTCGGTGATTTGCATTAATCTGGCTCCAACCCAACCAACTGTTCCATCAGCCAACATAACTTTATACCAACCGTCGGTTTCGCCGATTATCTTTATCACTGATCCTTGAATCACTGTCCTCAAAATTGTTGAACCTTCCATGCACGGTTCGTTTCTAACATAAGCACTGATAATTACTTCGCCCCGCAAATCACGTTCACAAACTGGGTCGCATCCGCAGCACTCGCCGGCTTGGACAGAACTCACCGGCTGCAAAACAATTAAAGAAAAAATTAAAATTGTAATAAAAGTTACTTGTTTTTGCATAAAATTTTATATTAGTTATTTATAAAATATGTTAACCGCTTTTCTTATCAAATATCTATTTATTAATAAACGAAAAAAACTAAAAAAATTTCAGTATTTTTAATTTAATTAAAAACTTTATTTTTGGCTCCGGGACTTGGATTCTCACTGCTCGTCCTGACGCAGTCAGGACTGCGTTTTGAAACCTTGCGGTTTCAATGCTTCCACAAACGGGAAAACTCCCGTTTTCCCGACCCCTTTCCCGTTCTCATCCAAGCCGTTGTTTTTCAAAACAAAATTCTAAACCTTAGTTTTAACAAAATGAAAAGTCTTCTGCGCATAACTCCGGGGCTTGGATTCGAAAACTCCTCGGTGCGAAGTCGGCTGTAACGGCCTGACAGGGACTCGGTCAAATCATTCCCGCAAAACAAAGAAATATCTCGACAAAAGTCGAGATTTTCCCTTGGCTCCGGGGCTTGGATTCGAACCAAGATAAGCAGCTCCAAAGGCTGCTGTCCTACCATTAGACGACCCCGGAATAAATTAAAAAATACAGATTCTTACTTTATCTGTATTTTATCTTTTTCCTTTCAAACCTTCAAGTACCTACCAACCGCTAAACTACTTGTTACCATATTCAAAAAAACTATTCCCGCAAACTGCCAACCGAAAATTTTTAAGAAATTCTCTGTAAAATATTCTAAAAGATTGAAATTTGAATTTTCAAAAAAACCAGCTAAATATGGTTCAGCAAAGCCGACCAGCGGATAAATAATGATGATGGCAAAAAGGACAGCAAATAAACCGTAAAAAACGCCGTTGATTATATAAGGCGAGCGAACAAACCAATTGGCTGCCCCGACTAATTTCATAATACCGATTTCTTCGCGATGAGTGTAAATAGCCATTCGAACAGTATTAAAACCTATCAAAACAGCGACTACGGCAAAAACACCAGTGATTCCTACCCCTGTCTTTCTAGCCTTGTCTGATATTGATTCTATTCTTTTAATAACCAGTTCATGATCGTCAAAATTTTTATCTTGGATAATATTTTCATACTGCGGATCATCAAAAACTTTCAAAATTGTTGGGTAATCTTTCGGATCATGGACTTTAATTATTAAAGTTGCCCCTAAAGGATTTTCTTCAATTTCCTTTAATGATTCTAAAATCGCTTGATTTTTTTGATATTTTTTTTCAAAAGTAGCCAAGGCATAATCTCGGGAAATATATTCCACAGTTTTAACCTGCGGCAAACTTAAAAGATACGATCTAATATTTCCAATTTGACTTTCAGAAACATCTTTCTTGAAATAAATACTCACATCAATTTTTTCTTTAACTTCAGCAATGGCTGTCCCGGTTAACGCATTCAAAAGAATCAAAAAATTAACAGAAATCAATGTAAGAACCAAAACAGCGATCGTAGCAGCAGAAAGCCAAAAATTTCTCCAAAAATCTTGCAATGAAAATTTTATAACGCGAGAAAAAGCAACAAACATTGTAGTACAATAATCACTCAAAGTCCTAATACTGTCTCCAATCTTTTTGACTTATTAGACATTATTAGGAATTTATAATTTATTATATTTATAATCAAAGTAGATATTTGCCAACTTTTTGGTCGGCAATAATTATTCCTTGATCAATGGTAACCACTCTTTTTTGCAAAGAATTGACTAATTCGCGATTATGGGAAACCAAAAGGACTGTAGTGCCGAATTCATTAATTTTTAAAAGCAAATCAGCGATTTCTCTTGTATTTATAGCGTCAAGATTTCCGGTTGGTTCATCGGCTACTAAAATTTTTGGACGGTGGACCAAAGAACGGGCGATCGCTACCCGCTGCTGTTCGCCTCCCGAAAGCTGTTTTGGGTAACGATCAGCTTTTTCCCCCAAATCAACAATGCGCAAAATTTGAGGAACAATGTTTTTGATTCTTTTCGATGAAGCGCCACAAACTTCAAGGGCAAAAGCAATGTTTTCAAAAACAGTTTTTTTAGGAAGTAGTTTAAAGTCTTGAAAAATTACCCCGATCTGCCGCCTTAGGGACGGAATCTCTCTCTGTTTAACATTGGTAATGTCCCAATCGCCTAAAATAATTTTTCCGCTTGTCACTTTCTCTTCGGCAGTCAAAAGTTTAACTAATGTTGTTTTTCCTGTCCCTGACTGCCCAACAATAGAAACAAATTCCCCTGGTTCAATGGTAAGATTTACATCCTTAAGGGCAACAGTGTTTGGAAAATAAATTTTTGTAACATCTTGAAACTTGATCATATATTATAACACTAATCAGCGCAAATTCCAGCCGCCGGCTAAACATTTAAACGATTAAACACTACACCACGATTAAATGCAAATTCTACTCTTACGCCCTTGCGAATCAATGCGAATTGGATTTGATTGCTTAAATTAGTTTTGTGATTCGCAATTACAATTTCTCAACTTTTACTCTAATGAGGCCATGCCATTTTGGAGCGAGTTTCTCAAATGCCACGGCATCCAAGTCTATCACTCGTTCAGGATGAATTGAGCGGTCTGGTCCATAATCATTAACCATAACTACCACATAATTGTTATCAGAAAGATTTATAACTTTTAGCAGAGAACCTTTTGGCCAATCAGGCGAAGCCGCGCAGTTGCAATCCTGATATTTATACCAACTTGCTATTCCTACTTCCATTATATTAGGATCTTCAAAAATTGCCAATCTTGCGTACGGCAGATGCAATGGCGCTCTTACAACATTTCGCTCTAAAATGCTTTTCGAAGGCAGTTCTCTCCATTTTTCCATTCCTTTGTCCCAAAAATAAATCTTTTTTAAATTTATTGAGTCAGCAGGATACTTAATTTCAATGATAACCGGTTTTTCATTATAAAAAGCCTCTTTATTTTTAATATCAAATTCAAAAATATGACTGACTAACTTCTTTTCTTTTGGATCAGGCAAAGGCAAAAACTTCTCTGGCGCAGTAAATTCTTTAAAGAAAATCTCTGTCTCTTCGCTTAAAACCTCTGGGAAAATCCCTACTCTAAAATTATTTTCAAAAACAGAGGCTGTATAACCGCGCGCCAAAGTTGGTTCGTCAATTTTGAGCGAAAAGATATTAATTTCGTTTTCCTGTCCGTCTACAATCTGCGCTCCTGTTTTTTCTCCTATGCTTGCGCTCACAAGTAAAATCAAACACCACACTAAAATACACCATTGATTTTTAATTTTTAATGCCATATAATAAAAATAAATTTGTTTTTTTAATTTTTTTGACCGGGACTAATGCAATGGCAGCATGTCGCCTCCACGCCAAATCCGCGAGAGTAGTATAATGGTAGTACGCTTGCTTCCCAAGCAAGAAGCGGGGGTTCGATTCCCCTCTTTCGCTTATTTGGTGTGGAGGCGCCAGCTCGATTCTAGCATCCATCTTTGCCGACATGACTCGTAAACCTCTGCTCGTATTTAATGCCGATGTAGCTCAATTGGTAGAGCAATCGCTTCGTAAGCGATAGGTTGTCGGTTCGAGACCGACCATCGGCTCAGATGCTTCTAAGACGCAGAACGCTTTTTAAAATCAGAAACTGCTGACACAAATCTTACTGTCGGCTTTTTTTATTTTATCCAAAGCAACCATTTTTGTGTTACCTGACGAAAATCTATATTAATCCGTAATTTTTACAAACCGCCAAATTTTTGCCCTTTCTATTTCTTCGTCCAAAAACTCATCTAAATCTTTTGTTTTAATTAAAATATGCCTAGCATGAACTTGTGATACTTGCCCGGCTTCGTCTTTTAAGACCTCTTCAACTTTTATAATGTGATAACCGTACTTTGTCTGCACTAAATCGCTTGTTTCGCCTGGGTTGAGCCGGAAAGCCGCTTCTTCAAACTCTTTTACCATTATGCCACGGCCAAAATAGCCTAAATCGCCGCCCATTTCAGAACTCTGGTCTTCGCTGTATTTTTTTGCTAAATCTTCAAATTTCTCCTCGCCTTTTTTAACCAGGGCTAAAACTTCTTTGGCCCTTTTTTCATTATCTGAATTTAAACTTAAATCTTTTGCCACTGCTTCCTGAAGTTTTTGCTGTAATAAAAACGGTTTTAAAACCTTTTCTTTAAATTGCTCGCTCGACCAGCCATAGATCTCTTCTAAAATTTTTTCTACTTGGTCTTGCGAACCGCTCTCGTCAATTATTTTTCCAAACTCTTGTTCAATCTCCTGACGACCAATACTTATATTATATCTTTTTTTTGCGATCTGCTCTGCCAACTTGTTCTTAATCATTCTATCTAAAATGTTCTTTTTGATTTCCAATAAGTCGGGCATTTCAAATTCCACTTGTTCATTTTCTTGTTTCTCGTAAAATTTAACCAATGCCTTTAAATCTTCACGGTACGAATAATAAGGTAATGAATCCCAGTTCACAACCGCGGCAGGGAGAGGAATAATCTTTATTAATCTATCGACAGATTCATTTTCCCATTCATACTTATAAAAACAAATGGCAAAAATAAATAAACTAAAAAAGAGAACGCCAAAAATACCCAAAATTATTCCCAAAATTAATTTTTTAATATTAATCTTAGTTTCCAAACTGCTATTTTGAACTTCGGGCAGTTTTTCAATTTTTTTTGCGACCTCGTGAAAATTTGCTTGGCCGATGATTAAATCACTATTGTTTTTGTCTTTATCAAAAGTCATTAGTTTAAATTTTATTTATTTTTAAAAAAGTAGTCCCACCACTTGACTGCATTGCTCTTTTCTAAAATAGTCCTTTCGCTAAATGACGAATCCTCTTTTCTTTCTTCATTTTTCTTCTCTTGCTGCAAAAATTCATTTGGCACAATCACTACTGATTCACCAGGTTTTTGCAAACCTAATTTTAGCCTAGCCGCTTCCTCGATATATAAATTAGTATTAAGATAATCTATTAATTTTAATAATTCACTATTGCGACTTTCCAAAACTTTGATTTCTTCCTCTAAATTTTTAATGTCTTGGTCAATCTTGCGTTGTTCAAAAATTCTTTTCCCTAAACTCAAAGAAAAAAAAACTAAAATTATTAAACCACCTACCAAAAAAATCTTTGAAGTGATAATTTTTTTAAAAAAATTCTCTTGCCTCTTCATACAAAATAATAACAAATAAACTAAAAAATTACAATTCTTCTTCGTTTTGTATTGACTTTATCATTTTACCTCTCATTTCTTCTTTTATTTTTTTATCTAATTCTGCTAATTGGTTTCCGTCTAAACCGACAATTTTCTTTTTTAAAAATTCGAAATCGTTAAGAGGAATCTTATCGACTCTTTCTCCAGAAATAATTGAATCTGCGCTTTGCGATTTTAATTTTTGATCTTGTTTTATAAGATAAGTAATCAATTCCTGAACTTTTTCTGGCTGGTAAATATTTTTTAGTTCTAACCTTAAGGCAGTACCAGCTGTTTGAATTTGAATATTTCCGTAATGAAATAAAGTTTGAAAAATTCCTTTTATTCGATATGAAATATCTTGAATTTTTTCGAACGGCGCTTCAGAAACAATTCGGTCAAAAAACCCTCTTTGGTCAATATCTACGATTCTTTGGTTTGTAATTACAAAAACATTAAAATACCATAAAACAAATTCTCTTGCTCCATAAATTATACCTAAAAAAATGAGGCCCAAAAAAATAACCAAACCTATCAAACCCCAAGAAAAAAATAAAAAAAGAAAAAAGAAAGGAGTGGCAATTAAAATAAAAGTGGCTAAAATAGGAAAAAAATATGTTAAAGGATAACAGCGCACAATCTTAACTATTCTTTCGTTTTCTTTTAGATTTAATTTTTTAATCACAAAATTATCTGCCCTTTTATTTTTATTATTATCTAGCTGATTCACAAAAGACAGGCTCGAGCAAAGACAAGCGCCCCCTAAATCGCTTAATGCTAACATTTTAAGAACTCAAATAATTTTTTTGTTTGATTGGTCCTTCTCTTAAAATTTTTGGTTTTTTTTGAGTTAAATCAATAATAGTTGAAGGGCGACCAATTGGTGTTCTTCCGACATCTAAAATGAGATCTGGCTGATTTTTTTTATTTTTGAATTGTTTGGTTACAGCACTGACAGAACAAGGAGCCGATTTACCAGAAATATTTGCTGAAGTAGAAGTTATCGGAAAACGACATTTCTTTAATAAATCTAATGTAACTTTAAAGTCAGGAACTCTGATAGCTATCTTTTTTCTACCGGCTGTTACTAAATCAGGGACACACGCCTTTTTAAATAAAACTAAAGTCAAGGGGCCTGGTAAAAATTTTTTAAAAATTTTTTTTGCCTTCAAATTAAACTTGGCGATCTGTTCCGCTTCTTTTAATCCACTAACGGCAGCTGAGAGGGGTTTTCGAAAGGTTCGTCCCTTTATTAAAAAAATTTTTTTTACGGCCTTTTTATCAAATATATTAGCTCCTAAACCATAAACTGTTTCCGTGGGATAAACTATCACCCCGCCTCTTTTTAAAATGTCTACTGCTCTTTTTAGAACTGCTTTTTCTGGCTGTTTTGGATTTACTTTAACAATTTCCATAATCTAATAGAAATTATACTTTTGATTTTATAACTTCCAAAATCTCTTTCACTTTTTTTCGGTCATCCCAAGGAATCTTTTTGCCTCCCTCAGTGCAAATCGCCTGCTCGCATCCTTTGCCTGTGATAAGCACCAAATCGCCTTCGCGAGCTAAACTCAAGGCTTTGGCAATTGCCTCGCCACGGTCTTTAATTTCCCACAATTCCTTCATTTGACATTTGACATTTGACATTTGACATTTTCTGGCCCCTGCCGCCACCTGCCTAATTATCTCCACGGGGTCCTCATCGTACGGATCCTCATTAGTAATTATAACATAATCAGCGTTTTCTGCGGCGATTTGGCCTAAAATTGGTCTTCTGGCTTTGTCGCGTCCGCCGCCGGCCGAGCCGAGAACATGAATTATTTTTGAATCAGGAATTATGAATCTGGAATCATGGATTGTTTTGTAAAGTTGTAGCATTGAAGCAGGCTCAGGCGCATAGTCTACTAATACTTTGAATTTTTGTCCTTCGCCAATAAATTCCATTCGGCCTGGCACACCACCTACTTTTTCCAATGCTTTTGAAATTATCTCGAGAGACAACCCTTGTGACAATCCAACACATACCGCAGCCAGAGCATTATAAACATTAAATTCGCCAAACAATTTTAAACGAAATGATACGTCTCTAACCATGAAATCCACGCCATCAGCCCCCAACACCACATTTTCTGCTCCAATTAATTTTAAATTTTGAATTGTACTTTTTAATTTTGCATTTTTAATTTTTAATTTAAGACCGTAGTCCCATTTCTCATCCGCCGGAAATCCTGAAAAATATTTCGCATGTTCATCATCCACATTGACCACACTTACCTTTGGCACCTCTTTCCCATCTATCACTTTGCGTGGCTTAGCAGTCAAGTGGGCAAAAAATTTTCCTTTTGCTTTTTTGTAATTTTCAAAACCTCCGTGAGCTTCAATGTGTTCTGGCGTTAAATTAGTAAAAACTGCCACGTCATAATTAATACCTAAATGACGAAACTGGTCCACACCTTGAGATGAGGTTTCAACTACAGCATATTTGCATCCTGCATCTACCATTTCGCGCAACAATTTTTGTAAAGCAAAACGACCGAGCATGGTCATTTTTTTATTGTTCAACCATTCACGGTCACCAACTTTAAAACCAACTGTAGAAGTCGCGCCTACTTTATAACCTGCGCCTTCAAATATTTTTGCAATCAAATGCACGGTTGTAGATTTACCATTCGTGCCTGTTACGCCAATCACAATCATCTTATTTGATGGAAAACCATAAAAAACATTAGCCGCTAAAGCTAAAATTTTATGATACCACCGTAGCAAAAAACGCGGAATAATCTTTTTAATTGTTTCTTTTAAGTTCATGCAATGTCAAATACAAAATAAAAATTTTAATTGTAATTTTTAATTTTGCATTTTTAATTTTTAATTTTATTCACCTCTTTCAAAAATTGTTCACCGCGGTCAAATTCATTTTTAAACATTCCAAAGCTTGCAGCGGACGGAGAAAGTAAGACAATGTCACCTTTTTGCGCCATTTTTTCTGCTGCTTTTACCGCCTCTTTCATGCTCTTTGCATGAACAATTGGTGATTTGTGATTTGTAATTTGTAATTTGTAATTTAATTTAGGTGTGGCTGTGCCATTAAGCAGCACTACTGCCTTAGTATATTTTTTAATTTCCAGCGCCAGATTTTTAAAGTTTAAATTCTTATCCGCTCCACCGGCGATTAACACTATCCGTTTTTTGGTTCTTTTGTTTTCTGCCAGAGCAGTAAGTGCCGCAATTGTTGCTTCTGGCATTGTCGCAGTTGTGTCATTATAATATTCAACACCATCCACTTTTCTTACAAACTGCAGTCGACCGTCTACCCCAGAAAAATTTTCTACCACTTTTTTAATTTTGGATAGTGGCAGTTTTAAAATTTTTCCCACCGCCATAGCCGCGGCAACATTTTCCAAATTGTGCTTTCCTAAAATCTTTAAATTCCAGCTACGCGGAACATCACTTCCGGAAAACCAAATCACTTTCCCCGCTGCCTTTTTGCCCATTTTCTGACACCATGGACAATTTTTATTTAAAACTAAAAAATCATTTTTCTTTTGATTGGCAAAAATTGCTTCTTTATCGCGGACATATTTTGCCATGCTATTTTTATAATAATTTTGATGATCTGGATAAACGTTTGTAACAACAGAGATATGCGGACTAATTTTTAAATCACGCCAACCTTGCAGTTGCCAACTTGATAATTCTAAAACGACAAGATCATTTTCTTTCACTTTATCTAAAAACGGCAAAGTGGCCATACCGCGGATATTGCCGCCCAAATATGTTTTTTTACCAGTTTCCTTGGCAAGCTCATAAATCAAAGTTGAGGTCGTTGTTTTCCCACGTGTTCCAGTAATGCCAATTATTTCGCACGGCGCTTCGCGAGCAAACAGAGCATCGTCCATATAAACCGGTACACTGTACTTTTTTGCCTCGGCAATATACGGCGAATCTAATGGCACACCAGCAGCCTTAAAAACCATGTCGACATCCCTAAAATCTTCCAGTCGATGTTGGCCCATCACGAACTTTGGCCGATAAATTTTTAATTTTGAATTGTAATTTTGAATTTTAAATTTTGAATTTTGAATTTTTTGATAAAACTTATTTATCTCATCAATGGGTGATTTTAATTCTTTCACATTTTTTAAATCCGTCACTGTCACTTTCGCCCCCTTACCCACTAAATATTTAACAATCCCAATTCCCCGACCCAAAAGGCCGAGTCCCATTACAGTTATTTTTTTGTTTCTAAAATCAAACATAAATTAAAATAATAACCTACCACCTAAGGTAACTAACGTGACAATAATCCCTGCTATTATAACACCTAAAAAAATCAAAATCAAGGCACGGCGGGGAGGAATACCAAAAAGAAACGAAGCCACGGCCCCGGACCAAGCGCCGGTTAACGGGAAGGGAATGGCAACGAAAATAATTAAAGCAAAATTAACGCCGTATTTTAACGCTCCTTGCTCAAATTTATAGCGCACACGATTAAACCACCAAGAAAAAAATTTATCTGCTAACTTTGAGTGTTTGGCTAAAAAAGCAGCAAATGGCCTCAATAAATAGACAACCAAAAATATTGGCAGCATGTTGCCTAAAAATGACCAAAAAAAAGCTACTAAGAGCGGAAGTTTGTATACCACCAATGCGACAGGTAAGGCGACGCGAAGTTCTGCTATTGGAATCATGGAGAGAAGGAAAGTAGCCAGTTCTGGAGGAAAATTTTTAAACCAAGAAATATAGTCAATCATAATTTTAAACCAAAAAATAAAAACAAAAACAATAAATTTCTACAAGTTCCTACTAGTTTCTATCAGTTTCTAAAACTTATTGAAATTTATAGAAATTGATAGAAACTTATTGGCTTTTTATATTTTTAATGTAAATACAATCTTTTTAATCCTTCTAATTTTTCTCTTTTTCCGATTTTTGCTCTTTGTATCGCACTGCTTAAAATCTCGATTGATTGATCATACTGCTCACGATCTACTGGATAAGGATAACCGTCTTTACCACCATGAGCAAAACTAAAACGAGCTGGATCACGAAAAGATGGTTTAGCGCCATAAATTAACTCCGAAACAAGAGCCAGGGCACGAACGGTTTTTGGCCCCACCCCTTCAATACCCAAAAGTTCTTCAAAATTTTTTGGTTTTCTTTCAGACGCAGTATGTAAAATTTTTGCTAGCCGTTTTGAGGAAAAATCGACTTCTTTTACTTCGTGGTGTCTTGGCATTTCCAATTTTTCTATTTTCTTCAAATCTTTCATCAATGTTTGGTATTCATTACTCACTAATTCTGCACTTATCTTCCTTGCGTCCTTGCTTTCATGAGCCACTAAATTCAATGTTTTCGATTTTTTATCGCAACAAACCGCGCTGTGCGGCTCATCAACAAAATCATTAACATTTTCTCCTAACCAATGATATCTTCGCGCCATTCTGTTTTGTTCGTTCATACCTTGTTGAATAACAGACCACTTGCCGTCTTCAGTGAAAATGAAACTGTGATGGTATAGTTGGTATCCGTCTTGCACAGCCGTATTATCGACTTTAGCGCTCATTTTGCTAGCGTAAACCAACCTCTTGACTACGCTGTCATTAAAAGAAAATTTGTCAGCCCACTCCACAATTTCATTTGGCGTTTTTCTCGAAGCTTTACCTTTTCCTCCCGCAATAAAAAGACCGAGGTCATATTCTTGACCCCGCAAACCTTCTTTTAGTGCGCCGCATACTGTGGTTGTTAGCCCTGACGAGTGCCAATCAAAACCAAGAACACAGCCGAACGATTGAAACCAAAAAGGATCTGAAAACCGCTGTAAGATTTCTTCTGGGCCAAATTCACACCGCAGGGCCCAAACAATTTCTCTGGCCAACAATTTCATCCTCTCAAAAAGCCACAACGGGGCCGAGCCCAAGTGGAGCGGCAGATTGGCAATTCCAGTTCTCATTAGAACTTAAAAACTTAAGAATTTAAAAACTCAAGAACTTAAAAACTATTCTGCGATTACCTTATAAACTTTATTCCCCTCTCTCACTTTTCCGCTAACTTTAATTCCCATCTCTTCTCCAATTTTTCCCTCATTAACCGACTGATGTTCGACCTGCATTGATTCAACTTTTTGCTCAAAATCAACTGTTTCTCCCTTAAAGTGAATAGCGTCACCCAAAGCAAGCGAGTCTGTCAATTTAACAATCGCAACCCCAACTTTTGGAAAATAATGGGTCACTTTTCCAATTTCTTTCTCTAGCATATTTGTGTGAATTATGAATTAAGAATCGTGAATCATACAAAAAATTAAAACTATGATTCCTGATTTCTTATTCATTCGGTTTATCAAATATCTATCTTACAATTTCCACTGCCTCCCCTTCACTCACTCTCTCTGGCGGTTCTGGACTTTCAGCTGGATAGCCGAGTGGAATGATAAGAATCGGCCGTTGTTTTTCTGATAAGTTTAAAATTTTTTTCACTTCCTCATCATCGAACGCGCCAACCGTTGTCCCGCCTAAACCAATCTCCCAAGCTGCTAAAAGCAAATTTTCAACGCTTAATGCCGTATCAACCACGCAATACAACTCTCTACCCCGTTCGCCGTATTTCCATTCAATCCGCTCATAATCAGCACAAGCAACAATTACGAGTGGCGCCTCTGCAATAAAATCCTGATCCATTGCCGACTTTGCTAATTTTTGTTTTATTTCATTGTCAAAAACAAAATAAAATTTCCGCGCTTGCAAATTGCCAGCCGACGGCGCCCAAATCAATGCTTCAATTAATTTATTAATTTTCTTTTCTTCAATTCTCTTATCTTGAAATTCTCTAATGCTCCGCCTATTTTTAATTACCCTGAGGACATCCATATTATTTCTTTAATCCTTTAATAATACTGATTACACTAAATTTGCGGACATTTTTAAAGACTGTGTCCCACAGTAAATAAACACCAAAACTAACGAGCAGAACAACCAAACCAAATTTAGCCATTGTTATAAAATCAAATAAATAAAATTCCTGCTTGCTAAGGGATCCTCTTTCCTCCTTTAATTATTTTCTTGACAGAGAAAATTAACTAATTAATGCAGCCAAACCAAAAATTCATCCTTCTCCAATTTTTTCACGATCGTGAAAAAATTGGAGAATCGTCTGTAGTTAAAATAGTCAAAAATGATGTCCAATTCTTTTTAAAAATTTGTCTGCTTTTTCTAAAACTTTTTTAGAATTTT
>JBBIUS010000011.1:0-28015 GCA_037440105.1 Candidatus Falkowiibacteriota bacterium | reverse complement strand
GGTGTTTTTTAAGCGTTTCAAGCATTTTGGCAAGCATTTCTGGCTTGGCATTTACATCGGCATCGCAGAAAATAACAAATTCGCCGGACGATTCCCTAAATCCCCTATTCCTGGCCGCCGGCGCGCCTTGATTTTCTTGATGGATAACGCGCAGAAGAATTTCTTCTGCATACGCAGAAGAAATTCTTCTGCGCATGTGATCAACATATTTTTCTAAAATTTGTGCAGTGTTATCGGTTGAACCATCGTTCACAACGATTATTTCAAAATCCTTAAATGTTTGATTAAACAACGATAAAAGACACGTTTCAATCGTGTCTCCGTGCTGATAAGTTGGAATTATTACGCTAATTCTTGGTGCCATATTTTGTTGAATTATTATAGCCGATTTTTAAGGAAAAAACAAGAAAAATACGGCCTAAACAGTGGTAAGGTCAAATGGAATAAAAAGATCCACGGTGTGAACGTGGATCGGGCATGCTACCATTCGTGTTCAGCGCGCAGATTATTTCACTGGTTGGAATTCTATTTTGTCGCCAACAATTTCAAGATAAAATAATTTCACCACAAGTTGCGGGAATTTTTCCTTGAGAATTCCGCGAGCGATTTTTAGATCCTCTTCTTGTGTTGCCCTTTCTGCCTCAGGCGAAGGAAATGCTCTTGATCCGCCGTAGGCGCCGCAATCGCGATGGGCAATTAAAATCACTTCTTTGATGTGATGAAGTCCAATCGAAACTCTCTCGATGTTGTTCAAAAAGATTTCTCGAGTCTCATCTTTTACCAGTACTCTCGGACCGCTTGGCATAACATAAGGATCAAAGTTTTCAGAATCGAACTCTTCTCGAAAATCAAGTTCTTCTTGAATAAATCGGATAGTCTGTTTCCAGAATCGCGGGTCCAGACAGAAGAAAGCAGCTACTGGAACTTTGTGAATGTTTTCTAATGGGTATTGCATGTTTTTTGTTCCTCCTTTCCTTTTTGTGGGGTTAGGTTTATCTATGAATATTTGCAAAAATTCGTAGTTTCGTAGATTTTTTATTCTTCTACTCTTGTTTTTGGCGCCATGCGAATGCGGCTTCTTTTACGCGCCACTTTTAATCTGGCTAATTCACGCTCAAGGGCTGCGGCTGCTTCAGCATACTTTTCTGTGTCAATATGTTTTTCTTTAAGAATTTTTTCTGCTCGTTCCCGGGCTCTTAAAATTTCTTCCTCAACTAATTCTTCTGCTTTTTCAGCTGTATCAGCTAAAACTACAACTTTTTTTGGCGTCACTTCAATAAATCCACCAGAGCAAGACATGGCGATTTCTTCTTTGTCTTTTTTAGCAACAATTTCCCCTGGTCGTAGAATAGCAACCAAAGGAACGTGGTTTGGTAAAACCGTAATTTCACCCTCGACAGTTGGAAGAGTTATTTGGTCAATTTCGTCTTTATAGACGATGCGTTCGGGGGTTATAATCTCAAATTGTAATTTAAGAGCCATAATAACTGAAATTTCTAATTAACCTAATTGATCCAATGTCTAATTAAATCCCAATGACCAAATCCTAGGTTCCAAAATTGGGATTTGGGATTTATTTAGGTCAATTAGAAATTAGACATTAGACATTTATGCCACTACTTCCTCAATCCCGCCTTTCATATAAAACGCTTGTTCTGGTTTATCATCACATTTGCCTTCCAGGATTTCTTTAAAGCCACGAATGGTGTCTTTAAGCGGGACATATTTTCCGGCTGTGCCAGTAAATGTTTCTGCAACAAAAAATGGCTGGGATAAAAATTTCTGAATTTTTCTAGCACGAGCAACAGTTAACTTGTCTTCTTCTGACAATTCTTCCATACCTAAAATCGCAATAATGTCTTGCAAATCTTTATATCTCTGCAAAACTTTTTGCACCTGTCTCGCAACATTATAATGTTCTTCACCAACAATTTTGGGGTCTAAAATAGTAGATGTAGAATCTAATGGGTCAACAGCTGGATAAATACCTAATTCTGCAAGTGAACGGGCCAAAACCACAGTCGAGTCCAAATGGGCAAAAGTTGTGGCAGGAGCCGGATCAGTCAAATCGTCAGCTGGCACATAAACTGCCTGCATTGAAGTGATTGATCCTTCACGAGTCGAGGTAATCCTTTCTTGTAATTCGCCCATTTCCGTAGCCAAAGTCGGCTGATAACCAACAGCTGAGGGAATACGGCCAAGAAGTGCGGAAACTTCTGAACCTGCTTGGGTAAATCTAAAAATATTATCAATGAAAAGCAAAACATCTTGTTTTTCCTCGTCGCGGAAATATTCTGCCATAGCCAAACCAGAGAGTCCAACGCGCTGTCTTGCCCCTGGCGGTTCATTCATTTGGCCAAAAACTAATGTTGTTTTATCTAATACCCCGGAATTTTTCATTTCATGATACAAATCATTACCTTCGCGTGTTCGCTCGCCTACACCAGAAAAAACTGAAAAACCGCCGTGTTCTGTGGCAATGTTTCTAATTAATTCCATAATAACAACTGTTTTTCCAACGCCGGCTCCACCAAAAAGGCCAACTTTGCCGCCTTTAACAATTGGACAAATTAAATCAATGACTTTAATGCCGGTTTCCAAAATTTCCGTTTTAGTTGACTGATCAGTGAAGCGCGGCGCAGGCCGGTGAATTGGATATTTTTTCTTTGCCTTGCACTCTCCTAACCCATCAACTGGTTCGCCGAGTAAATTAAACATTCTGCCTAAGGTTTCTTTGCCAACTGGCACAGTAATTGGCACGCCTGTATCAATTGCTTCGGTCTGCCGTCGCAAACCATCAGTTGAGCCCATAGCCACAGCTCGGACCATTGAACCGCCCAAGTGCTGCTGAACTTCCAAAACTAACCTTGTGCCATCATCTCTTTTTACTTCCACAGCGTTATAAATCTCCGGAAGTTTTTGGCTAAATTCCAAATCTACAACCGGACCGATGATTTGTTTGATAATTCCTTTGTTCATATTTTGTATTTAGTATTTAGTATTTAGTATCTCGTATTTAGTATTTTATTTTTAAATACTAAATACTGAATACTAGTACTAATTTTATTCTAATGCGGCTTTACCGCCACTGATTTCCGCGATTTCACGGGTTATAGCTGCTTGTCTTGCTTGATTGTAACTTAAAGTTAAGTCAAAAATCATATCTCCTGCTGCGTCAGAAGCGTTTTTCATGGCAACCATTCTGGCTGAGTGCTCTGAAGCATTGGATTCCAAAATTGCTTGGTAAACTTGTGTTTCAACCATGCGTGGGAGCAAATGTTCTAAAACTTGTCTTGGCGAAGGTTCGAATAAAAATTCATAATCGTGCTCTATTACTTCGGTTTCTTTTTCTTTGCCAACTTTTCCCAATTCAACATCTCGCTCACGTGAGAATGGCAATAATCTTACTAATTTTGGTTTCTGCGTGATTGTTGAAATAAAATCAGTGTAGGCTAAATAAATTTCATCATATTTGCCTGTCATAAAATCGTCAAGAATAATTTTGTTAACGGCTTTGATTTCAACTAATTTTGTCACACTGCTCAAATTTACAAAATCGGCCGCGATTTTAAATTTATGTCGAGCTGCGAAATCTCTGCCCTTTTTGCCAATGGTGATTAGTTCCACTTCTCTGTCATCGCTTGTTTGTCTTTTTATAAATTCTGCCGCTTTTTTAATCATTTGCGCGTTGAATCCACCGCAAAGCCCTCGGTCAGAAGTAATTAAAACCAAACAAACCTTTTTAATTTCTGGTTTGTGAGCCAAGAGCGGATGCAAACTTGGGTCGGTTTTTGACGCTAAATCAGCAATAAAAGCCCAGGCCCGGTCAGCGTAAGAACGAGTGGCAAGCGTAGCAAGTTGCGCTTTTCTCATTTTTGAAGCAGCCACCAATTCCATCGCCTTAGTAATCTTTTTAGTGCTGGTAATGGACTTAATGCGTCTTCTGATGATTTTAGTAGAAACGGACATGGCGGTAAATTATGAAGCGAACATGAAGCAGAAGAAAATCTTCTGCTTTGCAGAAGATTTTCTTCTGCTGTTATTCTGCTGTTACAAAGTGACTGTTGATTTGAAATCTGAAATTACTGATTTTAATTTTTCTTCAACTGCCGTGGTTAAATCTTTTTCTTTTGAAATATCTTCCAGGACTCTGCTTGGTTCAGTTTTTAGATAGTTGTGGAATTTTTCTTCCCATTCTTTTACTTTTTCTGGCGGAACATCGTCAAGATAGCCGTTAACACCGGCATAAAGTATAGCGACCTGATTTTCCACCGGCATTGGTACATATTGGTCTTGTTTTAAAATTTCCGTTAGCCGTTTGCCGCGCTCCAATTGTTTTCTCGTTGCTTCATCTAATTCCGCGGCAAATTGAGCAAAGGCTTCAAGTTCGCGGTACTGCGCCAAATCCAATCTTAACCGGCCAGCAACTTTTTTCATCGCTTTAATTTGAGCCGCAGAACCAACGCGGGAAACTGAAAGACCAACATTTAAAGCTGGCCGAATGCCGCGGTAAAATAAATCTGTTTCAAGATAAATCTGGCCGTCAGTAATTGAAATAACATTTGTTGGAATATAAGCAGAAACATCGCCTGCCTGGGTTTCAATAATCGGTAGAGCTGTCAAAGAGCCTCCGCCGTAATCAGGATTCATTTTTGCGGCGCGTTCCAAGAGCCGTGAATGCAAATAGAAAATATCACCCGGATAGGCCTCGCGTCCCGGCGGTCGGCGCAAAAGCAATGAAATTTGCCGATAAGCCGCGGCGTGCTTTGAAAGGTCATCATAAACAACAAGTGCGTCTTTTCCTTGATCCATAAAATACTCGCCCATGGCGCAGCCGGCGTAAGGTGCAATAAATGAAAGAGAAGCAGGATCTGAGGCGCTGGCTACCACAACAATTGTATGATCCATTGCCCCAAACTCTTGAAGTTTTGCAACAATTTTAGCAATTTTTGATTCTTTTTGACCAATTGCCACATAAATACAAATACAATCTTTGCCTTTTTGATTGATGATCGCGTCAATTGCCAGAGCAGTTTTTCCGGTCTGCCGGTCACCAATAATTAATTCTCTTTGGCCTCGGCCAATAGGGATCATTGAATCAATTGCTTTAATACCTGTTTGAAGAGGAGTTCTAACGCTTTGTCTTGTGATAACACCCGGCGCGATTTTTTCGATTGGATAAAATTTTTCCAATTTAATTTCTCCTTTGCCGTCTTTTGCTTGGCCAAGCGGATTTACCACTCTGCCAATTAATTTTTCTCCGACTGGCACTGACAAAATGCGGCCAGTACTTTTTACAGTGTCGCCTTCTTTAATATGCGTATATTCTCCCAGGATCATTGCCCCAATAATGTCTTCTTCAAGATTCAAAGCCACGCCGAAAACCGACTCCTTGCCCTCGCCAACAAATTCCAACATTTCATTAGCCATACAATCAGAAAGTCCAGCGATTCTCGCGATGCCATCCCCTACCTCAACAACTTTCCCCACTTTTTCACGAGTTGCTTCAATTTTTGCTTCAGTTATTTGTTTTTTTAAAGTTTCAATAATGAAATTTACATCTGCCATATTGATAGATTTTAGATTATTGAATAAGATTTTTTCTTAAGACGTTAAACTTATTTTTTATACTGGCGTCAAAAACCAAATCATCGCATTCCAAGACAAAACCGCCAATTAAATTTGGATCAATTTCTTGTTGGACATTAATTTTTTCAATTTCTCTTTCAAGAAGCAATGGAACGATTTTTTTTAATTGTGAAAGATTTTCTTCTTCCAGGGGTTGGACGGTTTTTACTTTTAAATCAATCACTCCTTCGGTTTTTTTAGCGTATTTATCTAAATAATTAATAATTTGCGGTGCAAAACGCAGAGCATTATTTTTTATAAGCATCTTCACAAAATTATCCAAAATATCCCCAATTTTTTCTTTGGGCGCGTCTTTCACCGCTTCGTATAGGGCGACGGCATATTGTTTTAATTTAATTTTCATACCATGTTTGTCGGCCATCGCATGGCCGACATACGATTTTAACAATATTTCTATTTTTGCTGAATTTCTTTTATAGAATCCTCAATTAATTTTTGCTGAACCCTTACATCAACAATTTTCCCCACCACTTTTTCAGCTGCGGCCACGACAAGGAGTGCTGCTTCTTTTCTAATTTCAGCCATCATTTTTTCTTTTTCGTCGGCAATCTGATCTTTTGCTGTCTCAATCAATTTCTCTACTTCTTTTTTTGCTTTTAATTTTATTTCCTGACCGGCGGATTCCGCTACTTTTTGCGCCTTCTCAATAATTATTTGCGCTTCTTGTTTTGCTTTTTGAATTTCTTTTTCTTTCAATTCTTTAGTTTTAGCTAATTCTTCCTCAAGTTTTATTGCGTCTTGTAGACCTTTTTCAATCTTTTTTTGACGGTTTTCTAATAATTTTAAAATTGGTTTATATAAAAATTTATATAAAATAAAAAGCAAAATTAAAAAATTAAAAATTTGGGCAATAAGAAGTCGCCAATCAATGCCTAATTTTTGTAGTAATTCCATAAGCTTAGTTATTAGTTCAAAGTTTTCAGTTCACAGCCGTCTTGACTGTGAACTGCGAACCGTGAACTAAACGAACTTGATGATGAGAGCCACAACCAACGCGTAAATGGCAATAGCCTCTGTAAAAGCGATCGCCAAAATCATCGCAGTTTGAATTTTAGGAGCAGCTTCTGGATTTCTGCCGATTGACTCCATGGCTTTCCCGGCTAATTTACCAATTGCCATGGCTGGGCTAAAAGCGCCGATAGCGATAGTAAGGGCAGCGGCAATAGCTTTTATTGCATCCAAATTACCAAGAAGGCCAGTCGCGACCTCTTTTGTTTCTTCAACAGCCATAATTTATTTTGACAGTTATCCACTTTCGACGGAAATAAGTTTATTTAACGTCGGCGATTAACTGTCAAACTTAGATTTAAGATTTTAGATTTATGATTTACGATTTTTGATTGAAATAAAATTAATTCATTTTGTATTCAGTGTTCAGCTTCATGTTCGGTTACTGCCATTTTCAAAAATACGAGTGTCAGCATTGCAAAAACCAACGCCTGCACAAATCCAACAAAAATTTCTAAAAATAAAAATGGTAAAGGAACAATATACGGGACTAAAAAACTAACAACCAAAAGTAAAACTTCACCAGCAAAAATATTGCCAAAAAGTCGGAAGGAAAAAGAGACCAATTTTGCTATTTCAGCAACTAATTCTAAAATTCCTGCAAAAAAAGCAATAAAACCATTAAAGGAAGGGATCGGCAAGAAGCCGTATTTAATTTTGAATAATCCTTTGAACGGTAAAAATTTCCCAGCGTATCTTAAAAAACCGAGCGTAGCAATCCCAAAAAATTGCGTAGAAAAAACAGAAATAATAGCGATAGCTAATGTTAAATTAAGATCAGCTGAAGAAGAGCGGATAAAAGGTACTAAAATTGTTTTACCGTGGTGTTCTTCCCAAATTCCGATAGTTCCAAGACCCGGCACAATTTCTATCCAATTAGAAAGAATAACAAAGACAAAAATTGTAAAAACAATCGGAAAAAATTTTTTAGTCTGCCGCCGATCATGAGTTATACTATCGATGAAATTAAATGCTCCTTCAATTATAAGTTCAATAATGTTTTGCAACCCAGCCGGGATTTCTTTTAATTTTCTACGGGTTAGAAAAACTATCAAAAAGAGAAATAAAATAATAGCCCAAGCAACAAGAAGCGTATTGGTCACAGGAAAAGTGTTGATATAGAAAATTGGTTCTGCGGCAAGAGAAATATTCATACAAGCGGACTTTGGTAATTTGAATTTGTTTCAGGTTTCGAAGTCCTGTTTTTTGGTTTTTCTTTTTTGTCTATTTTGTTTATCTTATTTTCTGCCTCACTTAAAATTTTTATTGTTTTATAATAAATTGCCAATGTTGAAATAATTAAAGATAAAAAAATACCCACCAAAAGCAACCACGGCGATGTCCCAAAACGTTTATCCAAAAGTCTACCAGTTAAGGCCAAAATAACCAACGGAATAGCGATCGTATACCCTAATTGCCAAGCTAATGAAAGGGCTGACCAAGTGTCTTTTTTATTTTTCTTTTTTGATTGTTGAGTATAATTTTCCACAAAGAATTATAAACTGACTTTATCCACAGTTTTTATGTTAATTTACATATTTTAAACTTTTCAAAATAAGAAGTCAATCATTTTCGAATAAAAAAGGATTTATCTTTTATCCTACTATAGATAGCAGATAAATCCTTTATCAGTCATCCTCCTCTGGCAAAACAGGAGCGCCTATCATCTGACCACAGCCGCTGCCAATTTCCCTTCCCCTGCTAACAAAATATTTTACGTTATAGCCGTACTTCTCCAAAAAATGGCGGAAGTTTTTTCTAACTTTTTTATTAGCAGGTTTAAATGATACCCCCGCAATCGGATTGAGTTGCGATAACTTGATATAAAAGGATTTTGGATCGAGGAGCTTAGCCAATTCTTCTGCATGTTGTAGGGTATCATTTTGCCTTCTGATAAGAATATAGTTTGCACACACCCTTTGGCCAGTTTGTTCAGCATATTTTCGCGCGAGAAGAATTATTTCTTCGAGATTCCCTCCTTGAAAAGGGATTAATTTTCTACGCTGTGACTCAGAAGAGGCGTGCAGAGAAAGTTGAAGATTAACCCATGGACCAAAGCCCTCTTTAAGAATTTTTCGTAGGCCAGAAGTTATACCCACGGTTGAAATAGTGAAAGTGATACGTTCGCCAAAAATTCCTCGCAAGGTTCTTGTTGCGTCTACTACTGCGTCGTAATTTGCCATCGCCTCACCTTCACCCATGTAGGTAACGTGAAAAGGTTTGTTTTTATTGAGCACTTCTTGCCCAAGAACGCTTTTGCCTAGCACCTTTTCGACTTGACCTACAATTTCCTCAGAAGTAAGATTTCTCCCAAAGTTGACTCGTCCTGTGGCACAAAATTTACAGCCAATTACACAGCCGACCTGAACTGAAACGCAAATAACATGACGTATCGGGCGGTACCAAAGATCTAAGGCAACGGCTTCGATTAGTTGGTCGTCCGATAAGGCGAAAACAAACTTTTCGGCTCCTCGGCTAACTGCTCTGGCAATCACCTTTAGAAAACTGCGCGGAAGTTTTTGGAAAGCAAGGTCTTCCTTTCTTTGCTTCCGCCGTTGAAGAATTGACCAGAGATAATTAAGCGACGGTCTTGGTCCAGTAAAAAATTCGATAAGTCCTGCTTTAGCCGCACTGTGAAGTTCAGGAACGCCGTAGTCTGAAATGACGAAAATATCGATTTTCGGGTTTTTTTCTTTCAGTTCGCTGATAACATTAAGACTTTCAGGGCCAAAAACTCTGTCTGCAAGTATCACGTTAGCGTTAAAATCTTTTTGTTCCGCGGCTAGCCGAAGTTGTTCTTCGTTTTTTAACATCTGTACTGCGTATCCTTTGCGTCTAAAAAGTTTTGAAAAATTTTCAGCGTAACGGTTTTGTGTAATTATTATGCATCTCTGCGCGGTTTTTCTTTTTCGCGCAGTCTTTTTTTTCTTCATTCTCTGCTCCTCTTACAGTAAAATTTGCTGTTTTGGCAGTTTTTACCACACCGCGCGGCTTTTTACTATCCCTTTCTGACCTTGCTCAGAGAGCCGCCTTTATCATAATTAATCCCATTTATGTGAAAAGAACTTAATTTAAATTATGTGAGTTTAAAAATTTTGTCAATGTTCAATATTATTATTTGGCAAATGCACAACAAATTTACTTCCCACGCCTAATTGACTTATAACATCTATAAATCCGCCGTGCGCTTCAGCGATAGATTTACAAATCGCTAATCCCAAACCGCTGCCCCCGTGCGGCTCTCTTGTTCGTACTTTATCAACTCGATAAAATCTCTCGAAAATATACGGAAGTTCATTTTCAGGAATTCCGATGCCATTATCTTCAACAGAGATTGTAACCTCGGGACCATTATTTTCTGCAAAAAGATAGACTTGGCCATTTTTTCTGCCATATTTAATAGCGTTTGAAATTAAATTTATGAGCAATTTTAAAAATTTACTCTCGTCAACAAAAATATTCTCATTGTTTGATTTTTTAATTTCAATTTTAATGTTTTTTTCCTTTGCTAGTACTTCCATTGATTGTTTAGCAGTTTTTAACAATGAATCTAAATTTATTTTGGTTTTATTCAAATGCAATTTTCCTGCACCAGCGTGAGTTAAAATCATCAAATCAGCCAATATGCCGGCCATATTTTTTACCTCTTCATCAATCAATTTTAAAGTTTCTTTTATTTCTTCTTCAGTCGCCTGAGAATCGCGCATAACTAAATCAAGATTCCCTTTTATAACAGTAAGCGGCGTTCTAAGGTCATGAGATGCATCGGCAATAAATTGTGATTTTAATTCTATGGCTTTTTCTAATTTTTGGTTTACAATTTTTAATTCTTCTGTTCTTTGGATTACTTTTTCTTCTAAAGTTTTGTTTAAATTTTTAATTTCTTCATATAATTTACTGTTCACAATAGCCACAGAAGCATTGTTAGCAAGAGTAGTCATTAGTTCTATATCTTTGTCTGTAAATCTCTCAACTTCATCACTGTCAACTTTTATTACACCGATCACCTTTCCTTCAGAAAGAATAGGCACAGCAAGTTCGGATTTTACTGTGGCTTTTTCTACTTTTCCAATATAGTAAGGGTCTTTTTTTACATCATTGCTGAGATAAGGTTTGCGAATAAAAGCCGTATGGCCGCAAATGCCCTGTCCAATTTTAATTTTTATGTTTTGCCAGCCAGAAGGCATATTATAAGCATCTTTAACTAATAATTCGTCCTCGCCTTCCCGCAAAAGAATAGCCGCGCTCGTTGCGTTTGTCAACTTCACGGCATTCCGTAAAATCAACCAAAGTACCTCTTTTAAGTTTAAACTTGAATTTACTGCTCTGGAAATTTGACTAATTAAATAAAGTTGTCTAGCTTTGGCCTTTGATTCTTCTAGCGCAAGATATGTTTCAGTGTTGTCTTGGGCAATTGAAATTGCCCCTTCTATTTTGCCTTGTTTATTTTTTAGAGGGATTGCATATATATCCAAATATTTAGGAGAAGTTTCATTTGCCGAAGGTTGATAAAAACAATTGTAATGATGAAAGGGCACCCCATTTTTAATAAGATTCTGGTATTTTAAATATAATTCTTCAGATCTTTTGACAAAAGAAAAATCAAAAATATTTTTTCCAATTCTTGCTGCTGCTGATTTGCCAGAGAGCACGGAAAAATAAGGGTTTATTGAAATAGCGTCTCCATTTTTATTTAAAGTTATAATGCTGACCGGGACGTTTTCTATAATTTTATGGTAAAATTTACTTATTTGTTCTATTTTGCTTTCTAGTTTACTTTTCTTGCGTAATGCTTTTCGCCCTTTGCAATACAAAAAAGAACTGGTCATTAATAATATAACTGTGAGTCCTATCCAAAAGTGGTTAATTAACGGAAAAATTAATGTTTGATGGCCAAAAATAATATTATCTAAGAATTTAAATTGGCGATTGGTAAACTGATGTATAAAATAAAAAATGCCCAGGACAAAACCAACACTGCTTAAAAGATAAAAAAACCAATAATCCTCAAAATGAGTTTTGATTTTATTAAACAATAAAAGGACTTTTCGAAACTCTTTTAAATCGTCTTTTTTAAACTGGCGCGTCATAATCTTTAATTTTTTATTTTGCATCTGATATTATCTTGTATCCAACATTGCGCACAGTTTGAATTAACTTCAATGTTTGGCCGTCGTCGATTTTTTTTCTAAGGTTGCTGACTGTGACATCGATCACATTACTATTATCTGTAAAATTATAACCCCAAATATGCTCACCTATCATTGTTCTTGTACAAACTTGCCCCGGCCGGCGCATCAAGTAATCCAGCAGACGATATTCTTTGCTTGTTAATTGGATTGAGCTATTTGATCTTGTAACTTCATGAGTTGCTGGATCTAAAATTAGATCAGCGATTTGCAGCCTAGTTCGCTTAACAGTTTTTTCTCTGCGAAGAAGGGCGCGGACCCTGGCTAAAAGTTCTCCAAAAGCAAATGGTTTAACAACATAATCATCGGCCCCTTCGTCCAGTCCCCTGATGCGATCCTCAACTGTATCTCTGGCAGTTAACATAATTATCGGCGTGTCAATTTTTTTTGCTCTAACCTCCTTACATACTTCAATGCCATCTTTTTTAGGGAGCATGAGATCCAAAATGATTAAATCATAACCGTTTATTTCTATTTTTTTCAATGCTTCTTCTCCGTCATATGCTATATCAACAGTATAATGCTCCATCTCTAAACCTCTCTGAATAAAACGAGTTATTTTGTGCTCGTCTTCGACAACTAAAATAGTCATAGTCTTGGGGTTCGAATTGCGAATTTATTACGAATCTGCGAATTCGCAAATTCGTAAATTATTCGTTATTCGTACACTTTAAAATTTATAATTTTTGCAAATTATTTTATTAAAAACTTTATTAATATTATATTACAACTATATTACGACAAAATTAAAAAAAGTCAAGAACCATTTTTAAAAAGTAAACCCTGTAGAAAAGTAAAACACCCCGGCAAGCGAGGTGTTTAATTACTTTTTAGCATGTGAAAACTTTTTTTTGCGCTTTTTGCTCCTTTTACTCTACAAGGTTTTTCTGGTTTTTTCTCGCTTATCTTGCTGATTTTAGAGAACAGACATAGGGCATTCTCAGTGGTTTGCTCTGCCACTTCTTCATAACCAATTTCTTTGATTCTCGCAACTTCGCGGGCCACATATTCCACATAAGAAGGCTCATTTCGCCCGCCACGGAACGGTTCAGGGGTTAAAAATGGACAATCTGTTTCAACCATTATTTTATTTAAAGGAGCTTTTTTTAAAACTTCTCCTTCATAATGGGCAAAAGTAATCACACCGGTAAAAGAGATTAAAAAATCTAAATTAAAATATCTCAAGGCTTGTTCCCAATCTCCTGAAAAACAGTGAGCTACGCCTCTTGTATCAAAACCAGATGAAGAAACGTCAAACTCGGATAAAATATTAAGCATTTCATAATGCGCTCCTAAACCTTTCTGTTTGTGGCTTGGCCCAGCAAGTTTTTGGGCATGTATTTCTCTTTCAGTGACAACACCGTCACGACAGTGGAGAATTAAGGGAAGTCTTAATTTTTCTGATAATTTTATAAACTCTTTTAAAATTTCTTTTTGAAGGTTTTTAATGTCATTGGGCGTTTTAATTTGTCGACCGGCAACTTTTCCCATTCCTTCAGGTTTTAAAGTAACCGGCAGATGATAATAATCAAGACCAACCTCACCAATTGCTACTACTTTTGGATGAAGGGCTAGTTCTTCGTATTCGTTGATATTAAAATTTTCATCTAAAACATGAATCGGATGGAGTCCAACTGCGGCGTAAACGCCTTCTGGAAACTCTTCAGCAATTTCTACTGCGCGTTTGCTTGTTTTAAGATCGCTACCAATATTAATCATCCAAATGCCTTTATCAAGAGCGCGTTTAGCAACCTCCTTCCAATCTCCGTTATATGCCTCAAAATTTAAATGGGCATGGGTGTCAAAAAGAATATTCATAAATAAAAAACAATACGTTTCTGCAAGTTTCATCAGTTTCTATAAGTTTTAAAAATCACAGAAATTTGTTCGGCCCGCTGAGCGGGCCTCAGGAAACTTGTAGAAATTAGATAATCGACTTTATTTGTTTAAGTATCTCTGGTAAAAGTGGTTTCAAGATATTTGCTACGGTAATTAAATAATGCGCCACTTTTGAATTAGCCAGACTTTCAGTGAACCATTCACCAAGCGGAAAGCGCAAGGCCACATAAAGGGTCAAACCTAAGACTAAGACTCCTTCTATAAAACCAAAAGCAGCCCCCAGCAGCCGATTAATTGTTTTTAAAAAGGGAATTATAGTTAAAATAGAAAAAATTTTATCAGCCAACCAAAAACCAAAACCAATTAAACGATTTATAATGATGAAAAGAAATAGAAAACAAACAACTTTTGCAAGATTCTCTCGTCCGCCAAAAAGAAACCCTAACCAAGAGGCAAAATCGTCGTACCATCTCGCCGCAAAAAATGCTCCCGCGATTGTTCCAACGAGCGCGCCAAGCGAATGGATTAGACCAAACCATAAGCCATACGCTACAAATCCGCCTAAAATTAAAAGTAAAATGAGATCAAAAGTAGTCATATTTTTTATTTAAATCTAGGGAACAAAGGTTTTCCTTTTTTAATTTTCTTCCCTGGTACCATCCCGCCCCATTTTTTTGCCTGCTCTAAATTTTTTCTTTTCTCACTCTTTAATGAAAGACCTAACTGTTCAAAAATCATATCTGAAGTTAAAGGCATAAACGGAGCAATAAGCCAAGCAATATGACGAAGGGTTTCGAGTAAAGTATAAATTACCCTTTCTAATCTTTCTTTATCTACCTTTACTAATTGCCAAGGGGCTTCTCGATTTATCATTTCGTCACAAAAAGAAATCAAGTCCCAGACATCAGTAAGAGCCTGATGAAATTTTAATTCTTGAATGGCTAATTCATAACTGTTCCAAGTCGAAGCCGCGCTGCCGGAAACTTTCGGTGGTACCATGCCGTCAAAATATTTTTCACACATTGTTAAAATTCTCGCCACAAGATTACCAAGACCATTTGCTAACTCTGCGTTATATCGCTCCTCTAAACGTTTTAAAGAAAAATCGCCGTCTTCACCAAATGGAATTTCTCTCAAAAGATAATAGCGGACTTCATCAATGCCGTATTTATTTACTAAATCAACCGGATCAATAACGTTGCCCAAAGATTTACTTATTTTTTGTCCATTGAGCGTAAAAAATCCGTGAGCAAAAATTTTCTTCGGTAAAGGTAGCCCAGCTGACAAGAGCATTGCCGGCCAAAGTGCGCAGTGAAATTTGATAATGTCTTTTCCGATAAGATGCAAATCAGCCGGCCACCATTTTGAAAATTTTTTTTCATCTTTAGCATAGCCGATGCCAGTTAAATAATTAATTAAAGCGTCAAACCAAACATAAAGAGCTTGTTTCTTATCAATTGGTACCGGTATCCCCCATTCTTGGCTTACCCGAGAAATACTAATGTCTTCTAAATGATGGGAAATGTAGTTTATAATTTCATTTTTTCTCGCCTCTGGTTGGACAAAATTAGGATTTTTATTTATATGTTCCAAAAGCGGCTCTTCGTATTTTCTTAATTTGAAAAAATAATTTTCTTCTTTTATTTTCTGAGGGGTGATCTTGTGGTTCGGGCATTTTCCGTCGATTAGATCAGATTCAGTGACATATGCTTCGCATCCTGGACAATAGAGTCCTTCGTATTTTCCTTTATAGATGTCACCATTTTTATAAACTGCATCAAAAAATTTTTTTACTGCTTTAAGATGCCGCGCTTCTGTGGTGCGAATAAAATCATCGTTTGTAATTCCTAAACTATCCCAAGTTTCCTGCCACTTTGCGCTCATCTCGTCGATATATTTTTTGATACTTTTATATCCTTTATTTTTAGCTGCCTCAACATTTTTTTGACTATTTTCATCTGTGCCGACCAAAAAATAAACTTTATTACCCTTCATTCGGTGATATCTTGCTAAAACATCTGCTGCGATAGTTGTATAAGCATGGCCGATGTGAGGGACATCGTTCACATAGTAGATTGGGGTTGTGATATAAAATTTTTTCGTCATAAATTATGAGGCTAAATTTTTAAATTTATTTTCTTCCAACTACAACCACGAACTCCCCTTTCGTCGTATCACTCTGTAATTTTTTTATCACTTCACTTATTGCGCCCCGATAAATCGCCTCAAATATTTTGGTCAATTCACGGCAAACTACAATCTGCCGTTCTCCTATTATGTTTTTTAATTCATCCAACGATTTTAAAATTCTATAAGTAGATTCGTAAAAAATTACGGTTTCATCTGCATTGGCAATTTTCTGGAAAAATTTATTACGACCCTTTTTATGCGGCGGAAATCCTAAAAATAAAAATTTGTCGGTTGGCAAACCCGAAACACTAGCCGCGGCGGTAACAGCTGATGGACCAGGAATGGGGATAATCGCCACTTTGTCAGCCAACTTTTTCCATACTTCTTGGACTAACTTTCCGCCTGGGTCAGAAATACCTGGTGTTCCAGCGTCAGAAACTAAAGCCAGATTCTTTCCGTTTTTTAAAAGTTCAATAATTTGCTCAAGTTTTTTTAATTTACTGTGTTGATGGTAACTCAAAAGTCTTGTTTTAATTCCATATCTATCCATTAAAATGTACGTCTTTCTTGTATCCTCGCATAAAATTAAATCAACTTCTTTTAAAATTCGAAGAGCACGAAGTGTAAGATCTTCTAAATTTCCAATTGGCGTAGCAACAATATATAATTTGTTCATAAACAATTATACCATTTTTTATTTTGAACGTAAAAATGAAAAAACTACCATTTTGTATTTTTAATTTTTAAATAATAGCCAATCCGGTTAGTTAAAATATGCAAGATAGGCGTAACCAGTAAAATCACCAATACTGCCTTCCATGAAAGCAAAAAAATAAAACTTACAAAAACCAATGCTCCTACCACAAAATCTAACTGATCAAAGGGAACCCAAGGAGCGCCTGGCTTAAGGTTAACTCTTCTTTTGAAAAAACTTTTTATCAAGTCTCCAAAAAGAGCGCCGAACCCAAAAAGAAAACCAAGCGGCAATATATCAGTTTTGGAATAATTCACTAAACTGATTCTGTTAAAAAACGGAATAGAATACAACAGAGACTGCAGCCACGCAGTAGCCATAGCAACTAAGATACCTACTATAAATCCGCGCCAAGTTTTATTTACGCCGAAAATTGGTTTGCCGAAAAGAGTGCGGTTACCGTCTATTGGACGCGCCAAAAATTTGAACAAACCAAATTTTTCCGCGAAAACTGGCACCATATTTGCAAAATAGGCCGGCAGCATGAAATACAAACATTTTAATAAAAAGACCATAACTATACAAAATTATCAAAAAATTTATTTTTCCTCCCCCTTTTTGCTAAATACCCGAAAAAAATTTATTGCATAACTAATAAAAGCAACCGAAATTGAAAAAGATACCAAAACAAAAAATATCTTTGGATAAAAATTAAATATAACAGCAAAAAACATAAGAACCTGAAAAAACGAGCTCATTTTTCCCCAAAAAGTATGAGGAATCGCTATATTCTTTAATTCAAAAACAATTATCCAACCGAAGATAACTAGCAAGTGATAACTAATAGCAACCGCAGCAAGCCAGAGGGGCAAATTGAATTTAAATAAAAGAACCAAAAAAGTTAAAAGAAAAAGTAACCGATCAGCGGCTGGGTCTAAAATTTTTCCAAGCAATGTAACCTGCTTAAATTTTCTCGCTAGATAACCGTCTAAAATATCAGTAAAAATTGCCAACAAAAAAATTCCCGCTGCCAGGAACTTATAAGATTCAAAAAGAAGAATCGTAAAAATAAACGCTAAAAATATCCGCAGAAGACTTAGAATATTTGAGATATTTAGTTGCGTTTTCATTTTGAATTTCTCCTTTGACTGGACGTTGAGTCAAATGGTCAAATAAACTTATAATCTTCCCTACGATATTATGTTCATTTTCAGCGCTCCGAGGGTGGGATTCGAACCCACGACCAATTGGTTAACAGCCAACTGCTCTACCACTGAGCTACCTCGGAACGCTGAAAACGAATCTCCTAAAAGAATAACTTATTTATTATTTATTTATCAATTTATTTTATCAATAATCTTTTAATTTTTCAATACTCTCAAACCCACGTAGCCGTTCTAAAGCTTTTGCTTCAATCTGCCTGATTCTTTCTCTAGTTACTCCGAACTCTTCCCCTACTTCTTCTAAGGTATGCGACACCCCGTCGACTAAACCAAAACGCATTTCTAAAATTTTTCTTTCGCGGGGAGATAAATCTTTAAGCAGATCTTTAACATGTTCTCTCAAAAGTTGAAGCGCTGCCGCTCGATCTGGAGTAACATTTTTAACATCCTCAATAAAATCTTCTAAGACGCTGTCCTCATCTTCATCTCCAACTGAAGTGCCGAGCGAAATTGTATCTTGAGAGATTTTAATTAAATGGTGAATTTTTTCCACATCTTCTCCCATTTCAGCCGCAATTTCTTCTGGCAACGGCTCCCGATCTAAATCTTGGGTAAGCTGCCTTTCAACTTTTTGGAATTTATTAATAGTTTCAACCATGTGCACCGGAATTCTGATTGTTCTCGACTGATCTGCCAAAGCCCGAGTAATAGCCTGCCTTATCCACCAAGTGGCATAAGTCGAAAACTTGTATCCTTTTTTAGGATCAAATTTTTCAACTGCTCTAAATAATCCTATGTTGCCTTCTTGAATTAAATCTGCGAGCGAAAGACTCTTACCGACAAACTTTTTTGCTATAGAAACTACTAATCTAAGATTAGCCTCAATTAATTTTTTTGCCGCTTCTTCATCGCCTTTTTCTTTCCGTCTTGCTAACGCCATTTCTTCTTCAGGCGTTAATAAAGGGACCTTCCCTATCTCTCTTAAATACATTTGGATAGAATCTGCAGAAATGTCTCCTAAATCTAATCGCTTTTTTTCTCTTGTAACTCCGATTTTTTCTAAAATTTTTTTCCTTTCTTCTGCTCGTTCTAAAATTCCTGGTTTGACTTCAACAACAGGAATCCCCCTTCTTTCTAGTTCGTTTAAAAAAAATTCATAATCTTTTAAATATTCCTCAACCTCTGAAAAAACCTGAAGTATTTCAGAATCAGTAATAAATCCTCTTATTCTACCTTTATCTAAAAGAGATTGAATTGCATCTGGCGGAGGAGGCAAAACTTTTAATTTTCTAACTTTTGCCTTTTTAATTTTCTCTTTCTTCAATTTCCTCAATCGCAAAGCCGTTCTTTTCAATTTTTTAGCCATGGGTTCTCTTTTTTTGCCTCTTGCTGTTTTTATTTTCTTTGCCTTTTTTTTCAAAATCATAGGCAGATAAGACTTGAACTTAACAGTTTCTTTTTACGCAAATTAAATACGGCTTTTAAAAATTTAAATTCTATCCAAGATAAATAACAAAAAAACCCTCCTTTAAAATTAAAATAATAAAAAATTATTCATTAAAATTCATCAAACGGTTAAATTTTTCAGACAATTCAAAAATTTTTTTATAATCGCTTCTTCTTTCCGCTTCCTTCATTTCTCTTTCTATCTTTTTTCTTTCATCGATTAAATAATTTTCTTTCAAAAGTCGAACACTTTTTTGGAGTTCACTTTTGATTTCATCATTATTAAAATTACAGAAATCTTTCTCGGCCAAAAGCAATAAAGTATCGATTTTATATCGAAGTAAAGATCGATTTTTATCGTTTAAAAAAGACGAACAAAATGTGTTAAGACAAAATCTGTCTATGTTTGTATTAATATTATTATAATAAAGAATTAAATTCTTGTAAAGTTCTTGCAAAGAAGCATCTCTAATAGTTTCTGGAGACAGATGATTTATAATATAGGGTAAATTGTCTGGATATTTAATTGCTAAAGAAAGCAGCCTTTCACTCAAAAGAAAATTTCTGTCTCTCGGAGGTTTTTCGCTTGAGGTATTTTTATTTACTGATTGTAAATTTGACCGAGGCACTAGCATTTTTGCTGCAACCTGCAAACTTTCCCTTAACACTTGCTCTGAGACGCCCAAAGTTTCTCCTAACTTTTGTAGGTAATGACTTTGTTCTATTTTATTTTGCAACTTGGAAATTTCTTTGAGTAGAATTTTTGCCGCCTCTTTTTTTGATTCAACTTTATTTAGATCTAATTTATTCAAAACATAACCAAAATAATAATCCATAAAAAGCTGGGCTCCAGATATTGCTTCAATCCATTTCTGACATGCTTTTTTAATATATTCATCTGGGTCTTTGCCTATTTTAGGGTCTAAAACAATCACTTTAACTGTTGCTCCTTGTTCTAGGGCAACATCAATACCCCTTCTTGAGGCTGCCTCACCAGCTGAGTCAGCGTCAAAAGAAATGGCTAAATTTTCAGAATAACGTTTCAATAATTTAACTTGTTCTGCTGTCAAAGCTGTGCCAGAAGAAGCAACGACATTAGTGATGCCAGCTTGATGCGAGGCAATTACATCCATGTTTCCTTCGACTAAAACCGCCAAATTTTCTTTTCTAATTGCTTGTTTTGCTTTGTCTAACCCATAAATAACTTGGCTTTTATTATAAACTAAAGTTTGAGGTGTATTTACATATTTTCCGCCAACGCCTTCTTTTTTTTCATCTCCTGGCAAAAGGCGACCGGTAAATCCAACAACATGCCCATGAACATCTCGAATTGGGAACATAATTCTTGCTCTAAACCTATCGTAAAATCCTGTGCCCCTTTCTTTCTTGACTGCCAAACCAGCAAGAAAAATCTCTTCTCCCTTAAAACCTTTTTTTAATAAAAATTTAAAAAGCTCGTCCCAAGAATTTGGAGCAAAACCAAGATAAAAATCTTCAACCGTTTCTTCTTTAAGACCCCTTTTATTAAGTAAGTAATCTCGAGCTTCTGTTGCTTCTTTTGAATTTAAAAGATTGTGATGAAAAAATTTTGCGGCTGTTTCTAAAATATCTAAAATCTTAGTCTTTTGATTTGTTAAACTAGGATCCTGATATTTCAAAATTACCCCTGCTTTTTTTGCTAAAATCTTTAATGTTTCAGGAAACTCTAAATTTTCTATTTTCATTAAAAAACTAAAAATATCACCGCCTTCGCCGCAACCAAAGCAATGCCAAATTTGCTTGTCGCGGGAAACCATAAAAGAAGGCGTCTTTTCATTATGAAACGGACAAAGCGCTCTCCAATTTGAACCCGCTTGTTTTAAATTTGGAATATATTCCCGGACAACCTCTACAATATCAAGCCGAGATTTTATTTCATCAACCTGCGAATTAAGCATATTTTTGAGATTTCAAATTTAACGCTCTATCTAGTATTTTATTTTAAATAAATCAGTGGGCTAATGCTTCACGGATATTCTTCATTTCTTCCCTTATTCGATCAAGAACAAAACGATTTGTTTCAAGTTCTTGGTTAACAATTTTTAAACCAAAAGCCCATTCCTTTTCTTTATACTCGTCTCGCCTTTCAGCAATTTCTTTTCGTTTTTTTTCTAATTTATCGCGCTCTACCTTAAGGCGCGCTTCTTCAATTTCAAGCCCCTTGAGTCGCTCTTCGTGTTCATCTAAAATTCGTTCTGAATCAAAAATGCGCGGCTTGCCAACGATAATTGGTATTTTTCTTTTTTTGGCGAAAGGAAATGGCACCATCAAAGAATCTTTTGGCGTTGTTCGCGGATGTTTAATTTTTCTTTTTCGCTTGGACATAAATAAAATTTATTCTTTGACCTAATAAATCTTTTTTATAACTTTTTATAAACTATAAATAAATTTAACCCGCGCTTGATCCTCCACCGCCACCTCCGCCGCCGGCACTGCCGCCTCCGCCAAAACCTGAAGAGCTCGATGGGCTGCTCGTGGCCAAAGTCGACGAAAAAGACCTGCTCATTGAAGAAATGCTACTCGCAAAAACCGCTGCATTAAATGTTCTTGCATCATAAGGACCTTCGTACCAATCAGGCTGTTTTTTATAAATATCAGCGAAACGGTTTGCCCATTTGTCTTCTACCTTAAAAACAATAGCATAAGATAAAAATTGTTCAAAGGTCTCGGGCGTACAGGCGCCTAATCTAAAGCGTTCGGCGACGCTAAGATATTCGCGAAATCCCAAAGCATACCATTTTGCTTCAACGCCTTTTTCAGTCAAAGGCATTGGCCTGGCAATTAGATATGAAATAAAAATTAACCAACATGCCAAAAGTGGCCCTAAAAATGAAATTGGTCCAGAAAAAATTAAAATAAATGACCAAAGAAGCCAAATCAACAAAGCACCAAAAAAAGTACTTACAATTGCAAAAATAATTGCTTCATTTTTGCTTTTAATGGTAGCTTTTTTAAAGTATTCTAAGTTCAAAAGTTTTTCATGGACCTCCTTTTTAATTTTATTTAACTCATATGTTAATGTTCTTTTTTTTGCGAGATCATCAAGATTAATTTCTGTTTTTGAATCAAAAATTGCTTTAAGCAATTTTTTTTCATAGTCTTGGAGTTCTAAATCTTGACCAATGTCTTTTTTTAAAACAAAAGTATATTTTCTTTTTTTACTCAAAAATCCTCTTTCTTCTTTTTCTATTATTTTAAGATAACCGCGATAAGCCAAATCAATAAGGACGGCCGTAAAGTCTTGGTTTGCGAGTTGCCCTTTTACTAAAAAAGCGACTTCAGCTGGCAACATTTTATCAGGCGGCTCATATTGAGCAATGATCGTTTTTTTAATTCTTGGCATTTCGCGCCATTTTTTAAAGAGATGAATAAAAAGTAAGATTGGCAAAAAATATAGAAGATAATTGACAATTTTTACCCAGAGACTTTTTTGTAAAGTAAAATTTAGTTCAAGCAACTGCCCCTGTCCAACCTGCACAATGTAAGATTTTTCACCCTTAATCTCCCAACCAGTCTTTTTCACTGAAATAACATGTTGACCAGAATTTATTTCATAATTCTCTTCTAAAACCGCTGGCGTGTAAAAATTAGTTTTTTGACCATCTATTAAAATATTAGCCGATGGCGAAGAATTAATTTTTATTATGCCCGGCTCATAAATTTTACCCTTCGGCCAACCGAGAACTATAGTAAAATTTTCATATGGACGTATATTACTGTCCCAATATTTTACGGTCTTTTTATCAATTGCAGCGAAATTATTTGAGGTCGTCGTGCTGCCTGTCGGCCCAAGAAAAAGTTTTTGCATTATTTGTTCTTGATCAATTTCTTCAGGCAAATGAACAATAACTTCAACTTCTTTAATTGGTACATCTCTCTCTGAAGAAACTGCATTCCAATAAAGCTCATCGTGTTTTTCAAAAAATCCTAAACCGCCGTGAACGCGGTATTCAAATGTCCAAACTTTTTGCGTGTCAGTAAGATCAAAATTAATTTTAATGCCTACTGCAGATGCGTTTTCGCTAATTTCGATTTCAGGCGGAAAAAGCTCTCTACCTGACTCATCAAAAACCTTTACATCAGAGATTTTCCTTAATTTTTGTTTGGCAATATCTCGTCTTACCCAATGAAAATTGCCGCGAAAATTAAAAGTTTGTGTTTCGCGAACTAAAAAAGTGCTGTCCTTATTTATTGTTATATTGACTAACCATTTTTCAAAATCCCAAGATTTTTCTTGAGCAAAAACCGGTCCAATTAAAATAAAGTTGAAGATTAAAATGGGAATGGCTAAGAAAAAAAGTTTTTTAGTCATAAAAATTTCTTAAATATTTTTAAAAAATCATTTAAAACGACTAATTATTTATACTTCTTTTTGCCAATATCAAATTTTATCGTAATTATTGTCCCAATAAATGCGCCAAGTGCGGCAGGTATAAGATAAAATTTATTGTCAACATAACTCACAATCACAAATGCGCCAATTACCACAATGAGAGCAGAGAACAAACCAGCAGAAAAAGCCTTTCCTTCACTTGTTCGGCGAATATAAAAAACCCAAAGAATATCAGAAAGTGAAGTGGCAAGAAAAATTAAAAATGCCCTAAACCAATCAAAACGAGCCATAAAATTTTAATAAACAAATAAATGCCAATAAACGGTATATATTAAAATAACCTAAAATGATTTATTAACCGGTTTAGTTTCACCTTGCTCGCTAGCAGATTCTTAACTATTTTTTAAAAACTTTCACTTTTAATTCTCTTAGCGCATCATTAGCAATCCATTTGGCTGGCTTGGAATTAATTTTTTTAATTTCTTCAGCTAACTTCATTGCCTCTTTTTTTAAATTTCCATTTCTTTTGCCAATCTGCCGCAAGGCCCAATTAACCGCTTTTTTAACATAATTTCTCGTATCTCTCGCCTCTTTTTTAATAAGCGGGAAAAATTTAATAAATTCGCTGTCACTCATCTTTTTATCATGAACAGCCAATACAGCCATTAAAACAAAGCCTGCTCTTTTAATAAATTCTTTATCATTTTTACTCCATTCAATCGCTTTTTGGTAGGCAAACCTTGTTTTATCAAAAAGATTCGTACAAACCTGGTCGCAAACATCCCAGGAATCAAAGTCTTTTACCCACCTATCCATTTGTTTTTTAGTCACCATGCCTGGCTCATCAATCATTCCTGCCAGTATTTTTGCTTCGTGAATTTTGGTTTGCCAAAGTTTTTGAGCCAGTTTGTGATTTTTGCCTTCTTTCCTGGCTATTTTTCTAAGATTTGGAATAGATACTCCGTAAGTATTTTTAGGATTAATTCCAAATCTTGCCATACCTGCCACGGCTTTTGGATTCGATAAGGATTTTAATTCCCTCACAATTGATTTTACTTCACCTTGTATAGCCATAGTTTTTATTTCACCGGTTGCCTTAACATTTTCCAACTGGCGGTGTGTATTTGAAAAAATCCGAACCGATTTCATTAACGGGCTCGGCGGGCGGAAGGGCAAAGACCGAACCCCCCTTCCGCCCGCCTCGCCCGAAAGCGGAAGCGAAAAGGACGATTTCAAGTTTTTCTATTTCTAATCCGCCTTCGGCGGATTGCTCGGCTCTGCCGAGCCTGGCGGCAAATTCTTTCCTTTTATTTTATTTTTATCTCAGGTATAAAATATTTTATTGGCTTAACAAGGTTTTTAAATTTTTCTCTTGAAACATAAATCGCATGCCATTTTTGAGATCTTTTTTTAGCATTTTTTAAAAAATCTTCTAAATAAATTCCCACTATTCCATATGTCTTATTTTTAAAAAGACAAACATTATTAAAATTTTTTACATCTCTTTTATATTTTATCAAATATGGATATACAATCATACTTTGAAAATCTTTGCCAAAAATTTTTTGCCATAGACCCAACCCTTCTAAATCATCTTCAGATAGCCAATTTTCCCAATAATTTGGTAATCCTTTTTGGTATTCGTAAGGAAAAAATTTCCCTTTAATATCAATTAGATATTTACCTTTTCTTGAATATACGATGAAATCAAAATTTTTGACAGGCCTGCCTTTAATTATTGGCCTTTTAAATTCATTAATGGCAATGTATGGAATTTCTGAATCTCTCAAAATTTTTTCAAAAACAGCTTCATAATGAGCTCTGACTCCTTTTCTTTTGGCCATATTATTGTTCTAATAAATTATTACCGTATTGATCGTAACATTTTTCGCAAAATGTTTTTCTTTTAAAATGTGGAGAATGTATCTTATTTAATTCACACGAATAATAAAAATCTCCTGCGTTTATGTTAGGTTTTCTGCATTGATCGCAAAAATAATTAGACCGCGCCTTTCTTCTTATTAAAATTTTTGCAGAATTATATTTACTAATATTAAATTTTGCTTCTTTATCTAATTGATTTGATTTTCTTATCAATTTCTTCCCTTAATTCTATGCCTACCTCTTCAAAAACCCTCAATAAATCTTCATAAGTATTTGAACCTCCAAGTAGATCCCAAAATTCTTGGCCTACTAATACTTCTTCTGACAAGTCAAACAAGCCCTGCAATGTCCATCTTTCGTAAGGTCGTGGCTCGTAAGGATTATAAGGGATGGCAACAAAAGTTTTTATTTTAACGTCTGGATTAACGCTCCCTTTCATTGCTATCCAATCTAAAAGCTGTTTTTTAATTCCTGTAAACTCGTTGATATTGGGTTTTGCTGTTTTTATTTCAAAATAACTTTCAGTTCTGTCTTTTCTAACTACAAATAAATCAACTCTCTTTTTGAGTTTTTGACCTAATTTACCCTTTTGTGCAACTAACAAAACTTCTTTAGTTTCTAATTTTTTATTTGGTTTGCGACTTGCTGAGCGAAGTTCACGCATAATAGAATCAATTTTTAACACTGCTTCACTGCTAATAAAGCCTTCTAGGTCATACCTATCTTTTGCCTCTTGAAATAAGGGTTTAGCAATCAATTGTCCTACTTTTTCAAAAATTGATGTCCCAAGAATAGTATTAACTGATTGAATAAATGAAAATAATGCCATTCTATCTTTTCCTAGTAAACGGAAATGGAAAGGCATCGAGCTGGTTTCCGGATTATATTCTGCTAGTTTTTCTCTTATTTTTGAAACCAAGAAAGCTTTAATCTCATTATGTTGTTGTTTAGATAATGCCATATTAATGTTTTACAAAATAATAAATACTTTCTGAAAATCGAGTATTATCTCTTTCTGTTCGCATAAGGACGGGGCGGTGATATATTTTTTCAATGCTATAACCACATTCCTTGGCAATTTGTGGATACAAATTATCACGGTCATTTACAACCACAAAAATTTTTGCCTTTGGTTTTAGAAATCTATTCATATTTTGAAATACAGTAATAATATCTTTCTTATACTCTTCTTTTGCTTCTTTACTTCTTCCTTTTGAGGCAGGTCCAATTTCTTTGAACCCATTATCATCAAAACCAAATAATTCATAAGCATAACGGTGCTGATCGTGATAGTCTATCAAACCAACATATGGCGGCGAAGTAAAAACTCCATCAAACTTTCCGCCTTTATATCCTTCAACTTTATTAAAATCAACTTCTCTTGAATCTCCTTGAATAATCTTCATTGTTGCATCGGTTCTTAATTTATCAAATTCTCTAATACGTCTTATAGTATCCCAGCTATAACGGTTAATAAACTTCATCGCCTCATTGATTGGTTCGCAAATTTGGCGGTGTTTTATACAATAATATTTCTCTCTTACTGGTTTTTTTGGTCTTGCTAAATCATAGTGTGGAATCAAACGGGCGCTTCTTGTTGCTCTACTTAAAATAATTTTAAGTAAATCTTGATTTTTATAATTTTTTATTTGTTCGCGATAAAATAAAATTTCCTGCAACGCTCTATCCGATAACCAGGTATTAAGATATTCGCTATCTGTTTTGTATTTTTTAAAATCGTTATAAAGAAAAGTTGCTTGTTTTTGACCTTGTGATAACCAACGACTAAATTCCTTTGTCTTAAAAAGTATATCTTTAATTTCTTTTTCGACCAAAGGAATGTCATATTTTTTTATTTTGACTTCAGTAATAAGACAGTTAAATTGAGATATTTCAATTCCAGCCGAATGCATTCCTAAAACATTGGCTTCAATTAAAGTAGTTCCTGAACCCATAAAGGGGTCGAGAATGAAATCTCCTTTTTTGAAATAGTGCCTTAAAAAAACTTCGACCAGCTGGGGAATGAACTTTCCAAGATAAGGGTGCAATCTATGAACATGCTTTGTTCGTTCGTACTCTTTTACATTCGCAAAAGAAAGGTCTACCCCGTTTAACGAAGTTTCAAATGAGTCAGGAATTTTTATTTGAGGTGTTACTTTTATATTTTGCATATTATTTTATTAACTCCTCAATATTAACTCCTAACGCCTTGGCAATTTTAGCCATTACCAAAACAGAAGGTTTTTTGATAACTCCACTTTCGATTTTGGTTAGGGTAGTGTATTTGACGCCAGATTTTTTGGCAAAATCTTCCTGCGACAAACCTTGTTTTGTGCGGTATTTCTTTACATTTTCTCCGATGTTATTTTCTCTTGCCATATTTTCAATAATTTGATAGTATGTTATTGTAGTATTAACAATCCTTGCTTTCAATATAATGATACCAAATAAATTAAAACCAAGCAAGGAAAATAAAACAATGAAAAGCCCGCTTCTGGCCAAAATAAAGTTCGAGTCGACATTTTTTCAGGTTCTTTGGCGGTTTGCCTTTTCGCTTCCGCTTTCGGGCGAGGCGGGCGGAAGGGGGGTTCGGTCTTTGCCCTTCCGCCCGCCGAGCCCGTTAATGAAATCGGTTCGGATA
>JBBIUS010000010.1:0-28858 GCA_037440105.1 Candidatus Falkowiibacteriota bacterium | reverse complement strand
CGTCTCTTTTTACACACCGAACCCGCTACCCTGCAAGAGGTCTTGGAGGCAGCGGAAGTAAAGGATGGGGTAGTGGCTTTGGACCTGGTGCCAGAACAAACCTGGACAATTATTGACACCGAAGAGGTATCAATATACTCCGGGTTGGTTGGCCCGGTGGAGGTAGAGGCAGCCATTGCGAATTTGAAATTTCAAATTCGCAACCCCAGGTTTCTTTTCCGCTATGCCTATGATAGCGGGGAGAGCTTGGAAATCTCTTTTGCCGGCGACATTGAGGCAAGTTTTACCCCTGAGTTACGCACATCAGCTGGCCTCAAAGTCGGGAGGGAGATATCGTTGTTGCCCGTACCGCCATCGTATGTGGTTTCGGGGACAATTGGGCCTGTCCCCGTCGTGTTGATTGTCTCTTTCCAGATGGAAGGGGGCATCAACTTTGAAACTGAAGGGGCAATTGCTTCTTCAGTTGAGATTGCTTCTTCGCCCCCCTTTAATGCCCGCGTCACCTATGACCACCAGGCTCACTGGCAATCATCATTTGTGTTTGACCCACTTGATGGCCTCCAAATTGGTGAGCCGCAAGTGAGATTTGATGGTGATGCGAGTGTCACCTTTGAGGTGACTCCCACGCTCACGGCAAAGCTTTACGGCGTGGCTGGACCATCCTGGGAATTGCTGAAGTACTCGACCACCTTGGCTTTTACGCCAATGGATGGCCGCGCCCCTTGTTGGGGGGTAGTGAACAACCTCTCTTCCGAGTTTTCTTTCATTGATGTTGGAATACTCGGGGAGACGGTTGTTGAGGCTGGCACAATAACCCTCTTTGACCAAGGTGGAACCCTTTGGTCGCAGAGGGAGTGCGGCCCCAACTTTGATGGAGACCGCGATGGCTACACCCCCGCCGAGGGGGACTGCGATGACTCCCAGTCTCTCGTCAATCCAGCGGCGCGAGAAATTTGCGGCAATTCGGTTGACGACAACTGCGATGGCAGGGTGGACGAGGACTGCGAGGTCTGCGATGGCGCGGACAATGACCGCGACGGCCTCTGTGACGAAGGCAACGAATGTTGCGCCTTCATGGAGGAATCGCAGGCTTGCGGTCTCTGTGGGCTCCGCACCAGGGTGTGCTCTGCGGCTTGCCGCTGGGGGGAATGGGGCGCCTGCACTGGAGAAGGGGTTTGCTCCCCTGGTACAGTGCAGGAGTGTACTCAGGACGGCAGAGCAGGGACAAAAAAATGCAGCCCTGACTGCCAGTGGGGGCCATGCATTGCCTCCTGCACTGATGAGTGCAGCACTCCTGGCGAGAGCCGTTGCTCTGGGAACAACGCCGTTCAGAACTGCAGCTGGAGTCAAAACGGCTGTCTGGCTTGGAGTGAGCCATTGGCCTGTCAGGCTGGAGCGCTCTGCCAGGCAGGGCAGTGCATATGCGCTTCTCATGCTTATTACCGCTGCCATTCTGAAAACATCTATTGGTACGACTCGTGCGGCGGTCAGGAAGACATGAAGGAGCGCTGCTCCTATGGCTGTGTGGAGGGGGCAACTGCCTGCAGTCCCCCGCCTGACCCGACCTGCGTTGACCTTTGCCAAGGCAGGCAATGCGGACAAGTGAGTGGTGGAAGCCTTACATGCAACTGTGGCACATGTCCATCGGAGAGTATATGTCAGAATTATGAATGTGTGCCACGTTGCGAGGCGAGCATCGCCTTGTCCGCGTCTTGGTGGGAGGATTCTCCCTCAGGATGCGATGACTGGTTGGTGTCGCTTAACGTAGCGATAACAACTGGGTCACTCCATTGCCGGGCGATTTATGCGAGCCGGGAATCAGGCAATGCTATCAGCGCATATGACGTAAATCTTGGATCTGGTTCTCGGACGCTTAGGTTGACGCCCGGCTGCTGTATTTCTCCCACAGACGAAATCATTGCTGTTTTCGTCTGTGAATGTTCTGGGACCGCCTACATCAATTCGCATCAAGCAGATCTTTTGTTTGGCGGTTACGACCAGGCGAAAATTCTCTTCTATCTCAAGGAAACACATAGTTGTAACAACTAGCCTTGAGATAGACAATTGGCTTATAAAGCAGTATTTGCTTTGCAAATACTGCTTATTTTATTTTTAGTAAAGTTAAATTCTCTTTTTAAGCGTAGTTCCTGCGTAAAATTTTTACAAATAATAAATTTTATGGTAAAATTACAATTGTTCAAATTCCAAATTCCAAATTCTAAACTCTAAACTATATGACTGATGTAGATTTAATTTGGGAAGAATTAATGCTGCGCTTTGATTATGACCTGCCTCAGGATAGAGAAGACTTTATTGAACAGGCCGAGCAAACAATCAATGATTTTATTAGCGAAGGAAAGATTTCCCAAGAAGAAGACACTAAAAGTTTAATGGAGGCTCTTGAGGTAAGGTGGCAGGATTGGATTAGGGAAAAGGCAAAGTAAACATACGAACAGCGGTGCGAACATACGCGAATGATAATGCAAATGCGCGTATTTATAATATTTTATGAAATTTAAAAATATCAAGGATACGAAAGAGTTTACTTGGACTCGCCACGCGGTTTTAAAAATGAGATTTTATGGCTTAACCCCAAATCGTGTTAAAAAAGTTTTTCGAAATCCGGACAGAGTAGAAGAAGGTGTTGTCCCTAAAACAGTTGCTATGATGCAGACAGTTGGAGGCAAAAGAAAAACAGAGATTTGGTTAATGCATCAGAAAACTAAAGATGGGCAAACAAAAATTATTTCTGCCTGGCGATACCCAGGGATAAGCAAGGCGCGTCAGGTTCCAATCCCTGAAGAAATTTTGGACGAACTAAAATTGCGATAATTTTTAAAGGATATTGAAGATTTACTTTTTTATTTTTATGAAAAGAAAAATTATTTTAATTGGTATAATTTTTTTACTATTTGTTGGTTCTGCTTTTATGATATTTTGGTATTTTACAAAAGTTGAAGAATCAATGTTCCAACTTCAGCATGCTCGGGAATGGGCCCAGAGGCCGTTTCCAGAAGAAATAGCCGTTAAAGTTTTTTTTGGTAATGAAAAAAATAATCCTGGCGCGGCAAACTGTAGCGCTGTTTTTCCCGTGACAAGAATAGTTAAAAATGATTTAGTTGTAAGAAGAGCTGCGATTGAAGAACTGCTTAAGGGGCCAACAACGGAAGAAAAAGAGCAGGGTTATTATTCAAGCATTCCTTCCAAAGAAGAGGTAATCGAGTTTCGAGAAAAAGTCAAAGAAGAAACCGGCGAAGCGCCGTACGAGGGTGACGAAGTTAAATTAAAAAGTTTGAAGATTTTATCCGGCACAGCCTATGTTAATTTTTCAGAAGAATTGAAGGCTTATGGAGGCGGCTCTTGTAAAGTAGCGGCTATCAAGGCTGAAATTAGCGAGACCTTAAAACAATTTCCAAGAGTTGACGGGGTAATAATTTCTATTGAAGGAGATGAACATGCTCTTCAACCGTAAATTTTTTATTTTTGTTTGCAAATAATTTAAAACTATATCGAGCAGTGAAAATTTGACTAAAATTGTATATTTCACTTGTCTAAAAATTTTTCTTATTTTCGTAATAATTTCGTATTTCGTAGAGTTATGAAAAAATATTCATGCGCTCGTTGTAACAAAGGAAAATTAAGATATCGGACACCATCAATGTTTAAAGTCATGGCCGCGGAAAGGGCAAAAAGAGAAAAAGCCAAATATCAGCGTTAATTGGCTTGAGGCCGACTTGGCAAAGCAAAGACACTGTTTCGCATTAAAAGAAGGGGCCATGGCGTTTTTTGACATTAAAAAGCAACTACTAAGATTTGGGAATTATGTCTAAAAGAAAATTTAGCCGAAGCATAAAAAAATATATTCGCCAAGAAAAAGCCCGCATTCGGCGGGAAGTTTCTGATTCGGCAGAGCAGAAAAGATTAATTGAAGAACTTTATAAAAAGTTTACTAGATTAACAAATAACAAATAATTAATAACGTGTTGAAGAAGCAAACATTAATAGTTTCCCTCGGCGGATCCGTTATTGTTCCAAATGAAGTGGACGAGATTTTTTTAAAAAAATTTCGTAGGCTAATTTTAAATTTTATCAAAAGAGGCGGTAGGGTCGTTATCGTGGCTGGCGGCGGTGGAACAAATAAAAAATACAATCAGGCGGCGCAAAAAGTGGCAGAAATTAAAAGTGTGGATTTAGATTGGCTGGGAATTGCCGCGACAAAATTAAATGCGGAATTATTGAGAGTGATTTTTGGTAAGCAAGCATATGAAAAAGTGGCAGTGAATCCAACGCATAAAATAGAAACTAAAAAGAAAATTATTATTGCTTCTGGTTGGCTGCCGGGATGTTCATCGGATAAAGATGCGGTGCTTTGGGCAAAAAATGTGGGAGCGGGCGCGGTAGTTAACCTCACAAATATTGATTATGTCTACGACAAGGATCCGAAAAAGTTTAAAAATGCGAAGCCGTTAAAAATTTTGGGGTGGGAAGGTTACAAAAAATTAATTGGCGGCAGATGGGTGCCGCGGATGCACGCGCCCTTTGACCCGGTTGCTTCGCGGTTGGCAGAAAAATGGGGGATAGAGGTCGTAGTAATGCGCGGTACTGATTTGAAGAATTTGGAAAATTTTTTGAGAGGTAAAAGATTCAGAGGAAGCGTAATAAAATAAGGGAATGGTTTTTAGATTTGACATTTTTAAAATAGATAATAATATAATCCTAGGGTAGTTTAGCAACTTACCCGATCTAAAGAGAGAAAAAAAGTTCTTTTTAAAGTAAAGCAGCGACACATCTTAACGTATTGCGCATTGACAGTTTCAGCCGCGATAAAGAGTTTTACTGATTCCTTTAAGACAGAAGGAGGAATGAGATGGGTCAAGATATAACAGGAAAAGTTATTCGCCGCCGTCCCAATTTAGATAAGGGTCCGAACAATGCAGTTGATTTGCGGGTAACAGAGGCAAAGCGTTTTTTTGACCTCGGCGTTGGACGCGTACTCGGTATTAGAAATTTCGATTTGTATCTTGAAACAGTTCCTAATATTCCGCCTATCCTTGCTGCGGAAAACGAGAGGTTTCCATATTTGATATTTGTAGAATCAAGAATTGGTTTGTTGCGACTTTGCAAACTCAGCGGGATAGACTTTGATGGCGATGACGATATTTTTATTCCATGGGATTCCAGATGCCAAGAGTCGATGTCGCCGATTTGGATTCGGGCGCAAGACGGGCGGAAAAATAAAGGCAAAAAAATTTCTGAGTGCCGCCGCTTGTTTGCGCCTGATGAGGTCGGACTGACAGCGCTTCAAGGCATTTCAATGTATATAATTTATCCAGATGTTGTTGTTGACATTGTATCCTCTGGCGGCAACGCAATAGATCTTCCTGGCTCAATCTATCGCACATCAAGGAGGAGCGTCGCATGTCTCCTTAAAAAGGATGGCCGGATTAAACTCAGCTGGCGCTGGGATACCCATGCCAATCCTTTTTATGGGTCAGCCTCTCGGTTAATTGTTTGACTGGGCCTGATTTTCTCTTCTGTTTTTACCCCATTGCTTAATAGAGCAATGGGCTTTTATTATTTTTTTGGTATAGTAAAATTAGGATATTTTAAATAATTAATATAATAAATCTATGGAACAAATTTTAACTCAAAATCAATGGATAATTTTGTTGGCTATTTTTTGGGCTTTGCCGTGGAAAGGCGTGGCTTTGTGGAAAGCAGCTCGAAATAATCATAAAGGATGGTTTGTTGTTCTTTTTTTAGTAAATACTTTGGCTTTGTTTGAAATTCTTTATATTTTTGTTTTTAGTAAAAAGAAAAAATAAATTTAAAGCTGTGGATAAATGCCCTTGACATTTTTAGAGGTTTTTTGTAATTTAATAAAATTACCGCAGACAGCAGGTGGTCAAAAACAGACCTTAATTTCCTGCCGAGGCAATTAAAACAATTAACAGTTCACCGTTAACAGTTAACTTTTGTGAATTTGTCTGTGGTAAAACCACAGATTTTTTAGTAATTTGTAATTCGTAATTAATAATTTTTGAGTAATATGGCTAAAACTAAAGAACAAAAGAAAAAAGCGGTGGAAGACTTAGAAAAAAAGCTATCAAAAATGAAAACAACGGTTTTTGTAAACTTTACCGGTCTGAGCGTAAAAGACGCAACCGCTTTGCGGAATATTTTGAGGAAAGAGAAAATTGATTATGAAGTGACAAAAAAAACGCTTTTGAAATTGGCTTTAGATAAAGTTGGATATAAAGATATTGAACCTAAAAAATTTGAAGGAAATATCGCGGTTGCTTTTGGCTATGAAGATGAGGTAATGCCAGCCAAACTTTTAAAGCAATTTATGGCTCAGCATGAAATGGTAAAATTCATCGGCGGAATTTTGGAAAATAAATATATTGACGCAGCAGGAGTTTTGGAATTAGCCAATGTGCCTGGAAAACAAGAATTGTTTGCAAAATTTGTTGGAAGCATCAATTCCCCGATTTCTGGATTTGTAAATGTTTTGGCCGGCAATTTACGCGGGTTTGTCCAAGTATTAAAGGCGATTTCCGAAAAACAGGCAGTTAAATAATTTTTAATTTTTAACTTTTAATTTTTAATTTGTGAAACATATGGCTGAAGAAAAAAAAGAAGTGCAAGTGCCTGAAAAATTTAAGGCACTTGTCGAGCAAATCGAAAAATTATCAGTTTTAGATTTAGCAGAATTGGTTAAGGTTTTGGAAGAGAAATTTGGAGTTTCGGCTGCTGCGCCAGTTATGGCCGTTGCTGCGGCTGGGGCCCCAGCAGCGGGAGCTGCTCCGGCAGAGGAGCAAGCTACTTTTAATGTGGAATTGACAGACGCAGGAGCAAATAAGATTGGTGTGATTAAGGTGATCCGAGAGATTACGCAAATGGGGTTGAAAGATGCAAAAGATTTAGTTGACGGTGCGCCTAAGGTTATAAAAGAAGGGGTCGGGAAAGCAGAAGCAGAGGATATAAAAAAGAAATTAGAGGCAGCCGGAGCGAAAGTGACTTTGAAATAAGACGAAGAGCCGCGAATGTAGACGCGAAAGACCGCGAATAAAAAAGTACCACGATGATTTCGTGGTACTTTGTTTTATATTAGTGGTCTTTAGTTTTATTCATTACAAATGAGTTGCGGCAATGCCGTATATCTTAGTTCCGGAAAGCAAATAAATTTTTTTCTCTTTTTCTAAAACAACGAAATTTTTTAAATTGTCAAATTGGCTACTTCTATATTGAATTTTAATTTTTCCGTTTTTATCTAAAACGACGAGCCTTTTTGTTTGGGGTTCTAAAATGTAGAGGTAATTTGAATCAGTGGAAGTCCACAGTTGAGTCGGCGAAGAAAGCGGCGGATCAATTTTTGTTTCAAAATTTTCTTTGTAGCCGTTGGCTAATCGCAAAATTTCGCCGTTGCTTTTTATTAAATAAATTTCTCCGTCAATTGCCATAGAAGAAGCAGAGGTTATATCAAGATTTTCTTTTAGCCATGGCGTACCGCGAGCATAGCCTGAAAGTGTTGGCGAGTGTCTCCAAATTTGACTGTTTTTTATATCAAGAATGTAAACTCTTTGGTTATAAAGGTCGATATCTTTGACACTTTGTTCGTTATTTTCAAATGTTATATCTACAGTTTTGCCAGTTTGATTTTCTAAATCAAATTCAAAAAGGCCATTCGCATTATGATAAAACAAAATTGAATTTTTATTTTTCTGTACTCCTAATTCAATACGAATTGAAGAGGAGATTGTTGGATCAACTGGTAAGATTTCCTTGCTTTCCAGGTTAATTTTATAAATCAAATTATTTTGATAATTTAGGGTATAGAGGTAACCGTCTGCCGCAAAAAGGCCGTGCGCTGTGACTTGCGGATCTTGATTTGATAAATCTGCGACCAAAAACGGGTCTTCGACATCTGTAATATGTTGAAGTTTGGCCAGTAAAATTTTAATCTCTTTAAGTAAATTTTCCTTAGTTTCTTTTCTTTTTCTCGAGTTTTCTGAAAGATTTTCTGCCAAATCTTGGGCTTCTAAGAGTTTTTTTCTAGCGTTTTCTTCGTCGTTATAAATTAAACTTGCTTCGGCCTCGTTCTTTTTATTTTGGATTGTATTTACTGCTGAGTTGTATGCCTCTATTTCTATTTCATTTTTATATTTTTTATTTAAAAAGAAAATGCTTTGGGCGAAAAGAAAAATAAAAATTAAGGCGATAATTAAAAATATTTTGCTTAACCGCGGCAGGGTAGAAAACCAAACAGCGGTTTTTTTAAACGGCTGTTTTATTTCTTGCGCAATTTCTTGCGTTATTTTTTTCCTTTTCTTATTTTGTCCTAAAACAAAGTATACGGTTAGCAAAATAAATTGATAAAAAAGGCGAAATAATAAGTAGAGAATTTTTCCAACGAAAAGGGCTGGGTAGAATATCAAAAGTTTAATTATTTTGCTTAAAGAGGTTTTGAGATTTTTACCTTCCTTTGGCTTTAAAGATTTTAGGCCGGTTAAAATGTTAAGAAAAGGTTTTCTAATATTTAAGCCAAGAGAAGGGGCAAGAATTTTTTCAGTTTTTGATTCAGTAGATAGCAGATCTTGCATTGATTGGAGAGGCGGCAGGTTTTCAATATTTGTTACTGGGGTGGCCGGCAGAGAAGCAAGATTTTTGGCCTCTGGTTGGTATCTTACTATGAGCGCGCCAAAAGAACTGCTGCTTTCTATTTCATCTAAAAGATTTTTAATTAATGACGAGGCCTCTTCTGGGGAGCGGCCCCCGATTGTTTTTTTAATTTTATCCATTGAAAGGTAATCAAGGACGCTTTCAGTGCAGAGTAGTATTGAATTGCCGATTTCAATTTGCCCGTTAATAATATTTGGAAAAAAGGAGATTCTTTTGATCTCATTTTTTGCTTCTTGGCCAGCCGCATTTTCTAAAATATTGATTATTTTATAATCGTTTGGTTTTGTTTGATAGATAAAAAATGAGAAGACGCGCCCTGACTGAGTAAGATATATTTTTTTATCTTGTACAAGGGCTAAAGCGGCGTTAATTTTCCCAGGCGATTTAATACTTGGTTCAAATGATACTTGGGATAAAAATAATTGGTTGTTTATTTCAAGAAATACTTGGTTTATTTTATGCAGTGAATGCTCAAAAATAGTTTCAAAATCTAAAGGCGCGTTAGGGCGAGATTTAATTTCAGCTTGGGCGGTTTTAAAATAAATATCCTGAATTTCTGCAGAGAGTTTTTCCAAAATTTGGAAATTTAATTTGCTCTGCGGCGATTCAATTTCAATTATGCCGAATAATCTGCCAAATTCTTTTTCTTTTTCAGGTTCTGAAATAAAAGTTTTACAGATTGATCTGCTATCTTTCGGATGGATGGCAAGTTGTCCGAATTCGATTGTCTTTTCTGCCATATTGTGTTCTCTGGAATTATATATTATATTATGTTAATATTATAGTATAATTATAAAAAAAGTAAATATTGATTGTATGATAAAAAGGCGTTATTCCAATAAAATTTATGAGCCAAAGCTTGAACAATTATTTGGTTCAAAGACGAGGCTAAAACTTTTGAAACTTTTTTTAAACAATCCTGACAAATTTTATTATATCCGAGAAATAACTAGAGGTTTAAATGTTCAAATTAATTCAATCCGTCGAGAACTTGAAAATTTGCAAAATTTAGGTATTATCGTCGAATTAATCCCAGAAAAGAAAGAAAATAAGATTTCTGAAAAAAATAAAGCAAAAAATGGTTATTTGGGGAAAAAATATTTTAAGGCAAACACTGATTTTTTACTTTATCAAGAATTAAAGTCGCTTCTTTTGAAGTCACAATTGCTTCTTGAAAAAAATTTGATTAAAGGAATTCAGAAATTGGGGAAAGTTTATTATTTGGTTTTAACCGGTTTTTTTGTTGGACAAAAAGATGCAAGAACAGACATTTTAATAGTTGGAAAATTAAATCGAAGGAAAGTAAAAGCGCTGGTTAAAAATTTTGAGAAAGATTTTGATAGAGAAATCAATTATACAGTTCTTTCTAAAAAAGAATTTAATTACCGAAAAGACATCACAGACAGGTTTTTGTACGATATTTTAGAAAACAAAAAATTAGTAATTGTAGATAACTTTATTTAATTTTTTTTACCTTATTAAAATGAAAGGAATTAAATTTTTAATTTTAATTATTTTAAATAGTGGCTTATTTTTTAGTTTGCCTTTTTCCGTCTGGGGAAAAGAGCAGCCGCTGCTTAAAATTTTTGACGGAGAAAATTTATTAGAAATAAAAGAATTCCCAATTTTACGGCCAGATTTGAAGTGGATGTTTAGTTTGGCGACCGGTGATATCGATGGTAACGGAATTGACGAAGTAATAATCGGCGCTCCTCGCGGAGAAAAGCCGGAGGTCATGGTTTATCGTGAAGACGGCTCGATCTCATTAAAATTTTTAGCCTATGACCAAAATTTTACTGGCGGCGTAAAGGTGTCTGTAGGGGATTTTGATGGGGACGGGAAAAAAGAAATAATTACTGGCGCTGGATTTGGCGGCGGGCCTCATATTAGAGTTTTTGACAGCAACGGAGAGCCAAAAATTATTTATGGATTTTTTGCTTTTGATCAAAATTTGAGGAACGGCGTAAATGTTGGGGCAGGGGATATAAACGGCGACGGCAGAGATGAAATTATTGCCGGAAGCGGAGAGGGCATAGAACCGAAAATTAGAATTTTTAATCAAGCAGGTGAAATTTTATCAGAGTTTAGTCCACAGAATATTTCAAAATGGGGCGGAGTAAATGTTACAAGCGTTGATTTAGGAAGTGACGGCATAAATGAAATTTTAGCTGCTGGTGGTTGGGGGAATATTCCAGAAGTTCAAATTTACCGGACTGATGGCTCATTGATCAACAGATTTTTAGCATATAGTTCGCATTTTCGCGGCGGAATAAATTTAACATCAGCTGACATTGACAGTGATGGGAAAAAAGAAATAATCGCTGGGGCTCTTCCACCAGGCGGTCCGCACATTAGGATTTTTGACGGTTACGGCAATTTAAAAAAAGAATTTTTTGCTTTTGATAGAAATTTTAGAGGAGGAGTTTTGGTCAGCGCAGGTAAATTTAATGGCGCGAAAAATACAATCGTTGTCATGCCGGCAAGAGTTAACCCAGACGGAAGAAGCGATTTTTACAAATATATTGAAATTGATATTTCAAGGCAAAAATTAAAATTTTATCAAAACGGATTTGAACTTGGCGAATATCCGGTCTCTACTGGAACGTTCCAAATGCCGACGCCGCTTGGAGCATTTAGAATTTTTTATAAATCACTAGTTGAATATTCAAATTCTTACAATCTTTATATGCCCCATTTTATGCAGTTTACAAAAGGCGGGGCAGGGATTCATGGCCTGCCTTATTGGAAAACAGCGAGAGGCATAATTTATGAAGGAGTAAACCATTTAGGGCTTCGAGTTTCTCATGGCTGCGTTCGACTGCCGCTCGATGCCGCAGAAAAAATTTACCACTGGGCAAGTCTTGGCACAGCAGTGATTGTTCAGCCGTGAAATGAAATGTAAGTCTTGTTTCTTTTTTTATGCCGAAACAATTTAAACATTTAATATTGTTTATTAATACAACGCTTCTTAATAAAATTTCAATAATTTTATCTGATAAGGTTAATTTTAAAAAGAAAGAAGTTAAAACACGTTCAGACAGGCTTTTGTTCGTGATAGATAAAATATTAAAAGAAAATAAATTAAAGATAAAAGATATAAAAGGGATTGTTGTGGTTTCTGGCCCAGGGTCATTTACATCTGTACGCGCCAGTGCAGTAGTTGGGAATACGCTGAGTTTTGTTTTAAATATCCCTGTGGTTGGCGTAACGGCAAGAGAATTTAAAAATGATCAGAATTTAATAAAAATTGGTTTTAAAAAATTGGAAAAAGCAAAGGTCGGAAAATTTATTTTGCCGTTTTACGAAAAAGAGCCAAATATTACTAAACCTAAAAAATTTGTTTTTTAATTTTTAATAAAAGTTAGCAAAAGTTTTTAAAAAGTGGTAATTTTACCACTTTTATTTTTATTTGTACTATCTCCGACCAATTCGGTAACAAATTATTATTTTTTTATTTTTAAAAAAATTATCAAATATTCGTGTTAATTCGTGAGGCCGCACAGCAGAACCAAACTTTTAAGATAAAAGATTCTTGCGGCCCAAATTCGTGTGAATTCGTGTGAAGCCAGACGGTTACAGAATTGCCTAGCAATAACATTTTATTACTAATGTTGTCTGGTTATGGCTTGACCCATAAATTTTTATCAGGCCTTAGCTTAGATTAGAATTTAAATTTACTTGATTTAAAATGGTGTTGATTTGATTTTAAATGTTATAAAAAAACGAAAAATTAAAGAAAAATGAAAAACGGCTGTTTTTTTTCTAGCAAAAATATTTTTAATTGTTTTATTTGATTTAATTTTTTTCTGTGGATAAGTGCTGTGGTTGACTTTGTTAAAAAAGTGGTGTATAATTAAATAATAGTGGTGATAAGTGGATAAAAGTGGGGATAAAAATGGGAAATTGTGGATAACTTTTTAACTTCTTTTAAAAATTAGCCAAGACATTTAACGCTAATTTTTCCACATCTCACTTTTTATTCATACTTTTTATCCAAAAAATAATTCATTTTAACCTTTATGTTCATAGGCGAATATCAGCACACAATTGATTCAAAAGGGAGATTGGCAGTACCAGCCAAATTCAGGGTTAAATTAGCAAAAGGCGCGGTTGTGACTCGCGGTTTAGATAATTGTCTTTTCTTATATCCGCTTAATGAGTGGAAAATTCTAGCTGATCGACTTTCCAAATTACCGATTAGCAAGTCAAATACTCGGGCTTTTGCGAGACTAATGCTTGCCGGAGCAATGGATGTTTTTTTAGATAAGCAGGGGAGAATTGTTCTGCCTGATTATTTAAGAAAATATGCCGGCATATCAAAGAATGCAATTATTGCTGGGCTTTATAATCGATTAGAAATTTGGGACAAAGTAAAATGGGAGAATTATAAAAAAGGAACTGAAAAGACAAGCGGGGATATTGCGGAAGCGCTTGGCGAGCTCGGTGTGTAATTTACCGCAAAGTAATTTATAAAAATAAAAAAATAAAAACAAAATATATGAAATTAATGATTAAAACCGCGTCTTCAAAATCTGTTTCGCTTGTCGTTGACGCTGATGAAATAATGATTTTACAAATCTATGAATTTTTAAAAGATCTTTACGGCGATTCGTGTTGTATAAATATTGCTCCTAAAGATTATTTTTCATCTTTTAAAAGTAATTCGAGCGAGGCGCTGAAAAGCAAAAACTATTTCAAATATATTTCCGACAGCAGCGATGACGCAGAAATAATGTAAAAATCTAAAAAGAGTTTATGTTTGAAAACCATGTCCCCGTTCTTTTGAAAGAAGTAATAGAGAATTTAAACCCAAAATCAAATCAGAATTTTGTTGACTGCACATTAGGGGGTGGGGGGCACGCGGTAGAAATTCTCAAAATAACTAGTCCTCATGGGATGGTGCTTGGCATAGATTTAGATAAATCTGCCATAGAGATCGCGAAGTTAAAAATTAAAAATGAAAAATTAAAAATTGATCGGTTAATCGCAGTAAACGGAAATTTTAAGGACTTAAAAAAAATTGTTCTTCAAAGCAATTTTAAAAACATCTCAGGCATTCTATTTGACCTCGGTTTTTCGTCATTGGAGATCGCTGATCCAAAAAAAGGATTTTCATTTCAAATAGACGCCCCGCTTGATATGAGATATAGCGGAAAAGGAATAACGGCAGCAGAAATAATAAACAGCGAGTCGAAAAGTAAGTTAATAGAAATTTTAAGAGATTACGGAGAAGAAAAATTTGCCAAACAAATCGCAAAAAAAATTTGCGAGATGCGGCAGAAGAAACCAATAAGTACCACTTTTGAATTAGTAAAGGCGGTTTCGCAAGGAGTGCCAAAAAAATTTCAACACGGCCGCATTCATTTTGCGACAAAAACATTTCAGGCTTTTCGGATTGCGGTGAACGACGAATTAAATAATTTAAAAATCGCTTTACCGCAAGCAGTGGAGATGCTTTTGCCAGGCGGACGGTTAGCGGTAATATCTTTTCATTCGCTTGAGGATAGAATTGTTAAACAATTTTTTAAGAGAGAATCAACTGATTGTTTGTGCCCAAAAGATATTCCTGTTTGTCAATGTAAACATAAAGCAAGTTTAAAAATAATAACTAAAAAACCAATAATTCCAACTGAGGAGGAGGCAAAAATAAATCCTAGGTCCCGCAGCGCAAAATTGCGAGTTGCAGAAAAGTTAGCGAATTAGCAGGGCAGCATTAGTTAATTGTTAATTGTTAATTGTTAATCGTTAATTGTTTGCAGAATATGTCAAAATTTATTATTTTAACTAAAATTAAACGCAAATTTAGCAGAAGTCCGAAGTCTTTTGTTTTTGATATAAAATTTTTAAATATTCTTATAATTAGTTTAATTTGTTTAGTTGGTGTTTTACATGTAGTAGAAATAAGCAGCATGGCGACAAAAGGATTCAGAATTAAAGAGATAGAGCAAAAGATAGAACAGTTTAAGAAAGAAAATGAGAAACTCACTCTGCAAGTCACAGAGCTTCAATCATTTGATACAATTAAAGAAAAATTAGATTCTTTAGACGCGGGGATGGTTTCAGTCGCTAAAATAGAATATCTTTTACCTTCCAATTTAGCAGTCAAAAAATGAAATACATCCACAATTTTTCTTGGTTTTAAAAATTTAAAATTCTTTCCAGAAAAATTGTGATTTAAACAGCTTCCTCTTACCTTTGTCCAAGGATGAAGAAGCTGTTTTTGTTTATCTTTGAGAATTTTAGAATTATTTTTTAAGTTGACTTTGTTTAAGTAAAAAAAGTTTTATGCTAATATTTATTAATATGTTAAAAATAATTAAAAAATCAAAAATTTCTTTTGCTCGAGTTGGCAAATTAAAAACAGGACACGGCATGCTTGATACGCCGTTTTTTATGCCGATTGCCACAAAAGCCTCAGTTAAGGCCTTAGATAGTTCTGATTTAAAAAAATTAGGAGCCAAAATAATTCTTTCAAACACTTATCATTTGCTTTTGCGTCCTGGGATAGGAGTTATAAAAAGAAGCGGCGGACTCCATAAGTTTATGAATTGGCAAGGCGCGATTTTGACCGACAGCGGCGGTTTTCAAATTTTCTCTTTAGCAAAACAAAGAAAAATAAAAGAAGAAGGGGCATTTTTCCGTTCGCATATTGACGGCGAGCAATTTGTTTTGGCGCCTGAATTAGTTTTGCAAGTTCAAAAAAAATTGGGCTCTGACATTGCCATGGTTTTAGATGTCTGCACGCCGTATCCGTGTTCGCGCAAAGAAGCAGAGGAAGCGGTGCGGCTGACTGGCGTCTGGGCCGCAAGAAGTAAAAATTACTCGTTACGCGTTACTCGTTACCCGTTACGCAAAAAGCAATTGCTTTTTGGAATAGTTCAGGGAAGCGTGTATAAAGATTTGAGATTGCGAAGTGTTAAAGAATTGATTGACTTTGATTTTGACGGCTATGCCATCGGCGGTTTGGCCGTAGGTGAACCGCGAAAAGAGATGTACAAAGTTTTGGATTATACAGTGTCAGAGCTGCCGGAGAACAAACCGCGATACCTAATGGGTGTTGGTCAGCCAGAAGAAATTGTTGAAGCGGTCCGGCGGGGAATTGATATGTTTGATTGTGTAATACCCACGAGGAATGCAAGGCACGGTTTGCTTTATGTTTGGTCACCTCTAAAATACAGATCAGATGAGTTTTCTTTTTTGAGAAAACCTTCTCAGTTGCATTCTGTCTCGTTCTGTCAAAAGACCGCTCGTTCTTCGATGAGTGACTCATCTCGGGAGGAACCGCGGAAGTTTTTCCCGAAAAGTACGGTCTCGGCGGCTTTCTATAAAACTCTTCACATTACTAATGAAAAGTTTAAAAACGATTTTTCTCCGCTTGATAAAAATTGCCAATGCCATACTTGTAAAAATTACACTCGCGCTTATTTGCGCCATCTTTTTATTTCTGGAGAACCTTTAGCATTGCGCTTGGCAACGATTCATAATGTAAATTTTTATTTAGAATTGATGGAGCGAATTAGAAGAGAAATAAGTTTAGGCAGAATTTGAAATTATAAATTTGAATTTGACATCCCTAACTGTTTTTATTATGATTTAATCATCAAAAGGAGGGATTTTTTTATTGTTCTTTTTAAAAGGAGGGAAAGGTGAACTACAAAAGGTTGAAAGACCATGCGGAATTGCTTGAAGCAGTTATTGGAGCATCTTCAGATATTATTATCATTACAGATGAAAGAGGAAATATCCTGGTTTGGAATTCTGGCGCAGAAAGATATTTAGGTTACCAAGAAAATGAAGTTTTTGGAAAAAATATTTTGAATTTCATTGTTGACGAAAACGGCAAAATAAACGGCAGCGATTTAAAAGAAATGCTTAAAAAGAGACAGAAGGTTGAGAATTTGCGTTGTTTTTATCGAAAAAAAGACGGCGGGCAAGAGCCTGTTCTCCTCACAGTAAATTTAGCTCGCGACGCAAGAGGGCGCGTTAGGCGGGTAGTTGGCATTGCTAAAAGCATTCGATACGAGATGGACATTGAAGCAGCCCTGAAGCGGAAAAACAAAGAGTTAGAGCTTTTATCAATGACCGACCATCTAACCAGAGTGAATAACCGACGATATTTTGATACAAAAATAGAAGAAGAATTTCGTCGAGCTATCCAACTTAAGTACCCGCTGTCATTGCTCTTTATTGATTTTGATGACCTTAAAAAAGTGAATGATTTATTTGGGCATTCAGCCGGCGATATAGTGCTTGTTAATATCGCGAAAATAATATCAGACTCAGTAAAAGAAACTGATGTCGTTGCGCGTTATGGAGGAGATGAGTTTGTGGTGATTATCCCCGGCGCAACAAAAAAGAATGCTCTTGAGATCGCGGAAAGAATTAGGCGGAAAGTCGAGAGTTTGAAAATTATGAGCGGTGAGACAGGCATTTCGGTAACAGTTTCGATAGGCATCTCTGAAATAAGTCAGACAATAAATTCTCCCCATAAACTGATAAATACGGCTGATACGGTCGCAAAACAAGCAAAACGAGCAGGTAAAAATAGAATTCTCCACGCTGCTGACCTTGAATCTAAAACGATACAGGTTTAAGGTTGACTCGCTAAAAGCGAGTCTTTTTTATTAATATTTTTAAATTTTTCTTTTTTAATGATTTGTGGTAAAATAACTAAATATGAATTCAAAAATTCAATCTACTTTATTTAAAGATGTTTTTTTAGATTTAGGTAGGGAAATTTTGTATTTTCCTGTTTGGTGGTATAGCGCTGGTTTTAGAAAAACCGCTGCTTCTCGCCTAGAGAGCATTAAGTCAATGGAAATGAGGTTAGGGCTTAAAATCTGGCTTATAAATATTTTTAAGCCAATGTTTGGCCAGTACGATATTCCAGGCAAAATTATTAGTTTTTTCATGAGAGTTTTCCAAATCATTGCTCGCGGACTAATTTTAATTTTTTGGAGCGCTTTGATGTTTACTTTAATTATTGTTTGGTTGTGTTTTCCGGTCATAATAATTCTGGGGATTGTTATAAATTTAGCAGCGTTATAACTGATTATGAATTATAAATTGGGAATCAGGGTATTGATTTTCATAATTCATGATTCATAATTCCTGATTCAACGTATTAAAATATGTCTGACAAAGATATGATTATTTGTCCCACTTGCAACGGGAGCGGTCGAGTGGGGAGAGACAAATGTTTAGGATGTGGTGGGTTAGGAATCGGCCATTGGTTTGAAGGAAAATTTTTGTATTGGAATAAAATAATCACAAATCAAGAACTTCAAAAAAATAAAATTGAAAGATTTTTAAAATTGTTAACAAGCGGTATTTTATTTCTCTTTGGGGCAGCCGCTTTTTTATTTTTATTATGGCGAATTTCTGAGATTGGTTTAGTTTCAATATTTTCCATTTCATTTTGGGCTTCTGGCGAGTCAGCTGTTTTGCTTTTTTTGTTTTCTCTTTTAGGAGATTTATTTTTAATCTATCGGTTTGGCCAAGAAGCGGCTTTAAAAGGAAGAGTTGAAAAAAAGGGGTATGAGGTTAAAAAAATTGAGAGGCCGGAAATAATTGATTGGCCAGAAATCAAACGTCTGGATAAAAAAACAAAAGTTGATGTTTGGCGCGCTTTAAGCCCTGAAGCAAAAAAAATAGTTGAATCAGCTTGGCGGATGGCACAGAGGTTAGGGCACCGTCAAGTTTTGCCTCTCCATCTTTTTGCCTCTCTTCTTTCTTCTCATAAGTCAGTTGTCCTTTTTGTGAGGTTGGGAGTTAATTTTAAACATCTTCAAGAAAAAGTCGCTCATCAGTTAGCCCTGGTTGAAAAAGAGCCAGAAGAAATATTTGAGTCAGTTTTTTCTTTTAATTCTATAAATTTATTTTTTAAAGCCTATAAAGAAGCATCTGCAGCAAAGCAGGGACAGGTAGGCGCGGTTGAATTAATTTTAGCCGCGGCAAAGGAAGAAAAAATCATCCAAGAAGTTCTATACGATTTAGAAATCGATTTAAATAAATTAAAAAATGTAGCGGCTTGGCTTAGAATTTCAGAATTTTTAAGAAAAAGGTGGAAGGAGAGCCGGGCTTTAGCTCGCCTCCGACCCAAAGGACCAATGTCGCGGGCAATGACCGCCCTTGCTACGCCGTTTCTTGACCAATTCAGTCAAGATTTGACTTTATTTGCAAAGTATGGCCGCCTTGCCCCTTGCATTGATCGGGAAAAAGAGATTGATGAAATTTTTAGAATTATTGAAGGAGGCAGACAGAGCGCGATTTTAGTCGGTCCGCCCGGCGTTGGAAAAACAACCATAATTGAAGGCATTGCCCAGCGGATGCTTGAAGAAGATGTGCCAAAAATTTTACAAGATAAAAGGTTAGTTAGTTTAAATATCGGAGAACTTGTGGCTGGGGCAACCCCTTCTGAAGCGCAAGAAAGGCTCTTGCTAATTTGCGATGAGATTGCCAGGGCAGGAAACATTGTTCTTTACATTCCAAATATTGAAGGAATGATCGGCATAACAGCCGGAACAAAAGAAAGCATTGATCTTTCTCGAGTTTTGGCTGATGAACTAGCCCGCGGATATTTTTTTGTTCTTGCTTCAACTACGCCAACCAATTATTCAAAACACATTGAGCGGACCGCTCTTGGCAATGTTTTGCAAAAAGTTTTAATTGACGAGCCGGAAACAAATCAAGCAATTCAAATTTTGGAAGCAAAGGCCGGCGGAATTGAATACCAAAATAAAATTTTCTTTTCATACGGTGCTTTAGAATTGGCCGTGACACTTTCTAGTCGATACATGCATGAGCATTATTTACCTGAGAAAGCCATTGAGATTATAAAAGAAGCAGCCCATCTAACTCGCAGTAAACGGGGCGAAAACGCGATTGTTTTAAAAGAAGACGTTGCTGAAGTGATTGCAAAAAAGACAAAAATTCCAGTTACTGCTGTAACTGAGGCTGAGTCAGAAAAACTTTTGCGCTTAGAGGAAGAGATGCATAAAAGAATAGTCGGGCAGGACGAGGCAGTAAAGGCAGTGGCAAGAGCCCTGCGGCGGGCAAGGGCAGAACTTCGCGAGGCAAAAAGGCCAATTGCAAATTTTCTATTTTTGGGCCCGACCGGCGTTGGCAAAACTGAAACCGCAAAAACGGTAGCAGAGGTTTATTTTGGCAGCGAAAAAAATATGATTCGGCTTGATATGTCAGAATATCAAGACCCAACAAGCCTTTACCGTTTAATTGGGATGCCGGGCGGCTCGCCAGGAGGATATCTTACTGAAGAAGTTAGAAAAAATCCTTTTACTCTTTTGCTTTTGGATGAATTTGAAAAGGCCCATCCTGATATTTTGAATATTTTTCTTCAGGTAATGGATGACGGCCGGCTGACTGATAATGTTGGCAGAACAATTGATTTTACAAATATAATTTTAATTGCTACTTCAAATGCTGGAACACCTTACATTCAAGAAGGTTTGAGGCATGGTCTTGGTCTTGATAAAATTAAAGAACACCTGATAAGCGTTGAGTTGAAGCCTTATTTCAGACCAGAACTTTTAAATCGTTTTGATGGAATAATTGTTTTTAAGCCGCTTGTCCAAACCGAAATTGAGCAGATTGCGAAATTAATGCTTGACAAAATCGCAAAACAACTGGAAGATAAACGTGGAATTATTCTTCGCGTTACCCCTGAAGCAGTGCAAGAATTGGCCCAAGCTGGTTTTGACCCGATTTTTGGCGCAAGGCCTCTGAGGCGGGTGATTGCGGAAAAAGTAGAAGATACGCTGACCGAATTAATTTTAAAACAGCGGCTCGGCCGGCGGGATGAGGTCCATCTTGAGGCAGGCGGGGTAATGAGAGTAGAAAAAGCCAGGGAACTTTAGAAAAATTTCTAATTTCTAATTTCTAATTGATCTAAATAAATCCCAATGACTAAATGACCAAAATATTTAGGCATTGAATATTTTGACATTGGTCATTTATTAGAAATCAGATTAATTAGGTTAATTAGAAATTTCTTGTTATGTATTTCATCCCTTTTATCATTACATTTTTACTAGTCGTTATTTTAACAGGCATTGTGCGCCGGTTTGCTTTAAGGTGGCGAGTTGTGGATGAACCAACCGAAAAACGAAAAATTCACAAAAAGCCAACCCCGCTTTTAGGAGGATTGGCAATTTTTTTGTCTTTCTTTTTAGTTTTGGGTTACTATGCTTTTTTTACTGACAAAGTTTTAGGCGGTCAAATTTTAGGGAAACATTTGATTGGAATTTTTTTAGGCGGGCTGATTTTAATGATTGGCGGATTTTTGGATGACAAATATAATTTGAAACCAAAGTGGCAGATTATTTGGCCGATTTTAGCAGTGATCGTAGTGATTTTAAGCGGCATTGGCATTACTTATATTACAAATCCATTGGGCGGCGTTCTGCGGCTTGATGAATGGCAGAAGATTATTTTTTGGTGGCACGGCATTCCGTACAAAATTACATTGTTTGCTGATATTTTTACTTTTGTTTGGCTTTTAGGCATGATGTATACAACTAAGTTTTTGGATGGTCTTGACGGCCTTACTTCCGGGGTGACAACAATCGGGGCCGTGATTATTTTCTTTGTTAGTCTAATGGCAGAAGTTTCTCAGCCAGAAACAGCCATGCTTTCTATAATTTTGGCCGGCGCCTGCGCTGGATTTTTGGTTTGGAATTTTAATCCAGCAAAGATTTTTTTGGGCGAAGGCGGAAGTTTATTTACTGGTTTTATGCTTGGCGTACTTTCAATCATTGCCGGCGGAAAAATTGCTACTACTTTGCTTGTTATGGGTTTGCCGATTTTAGATGCTTTTTTGGTTTTGCTCCAGCGGCTGATAGCGAGAAAAAGTTTGGTTTTAGCAGACCAAAGGCATCTTCATTTTCGGCTTTTAGACGCTGGCTTATCCCAGCGCCAGGCGGTTTTTTCTCTTTATCTTGTGACTTTAGTTTTTGGCACCTCGACCCTGATTTTAAAATCAGAAGGTAAATTATTTGCCTTGGGCCTTTTATGCCTTTTTGGCATACTCTGGACAGTAATTTTATTGAAGGGTTATAGAGATAAAAGAAAAGAGAAACAATGATTTTTTCTTTATGGCGCAAATTGTTAAGGAAATTTGGGAATAATAACATTTTTAAACATAATTATTTTGGCTAATTTTAGCGGAAAATCATAATTTTTATATAAAATTTGTCAAAACCTCTTGACAAATTTTTAACTTTATGTTATATTATAGTGTTAAACAATCAAAAGTATTTTGACAAAATAAGACAACTGACTTTAAGGGGGAATTTTTTATTAGAAGTTTGATTTTTAAAAATTAATAAAAATCAGACTTCTGGACGCAAAAAATTTGTGTCCAATGCGGCATCGCTCAGCCAAAAAGTGCCAAGCGGCAGCCCGCCAGGGTGAGCTGAGGATCCAGAGTGGGGGCAGATCCCACCGATGCCATTTAAGAATTTCTCCACTAGCAATGGTGCTGGTAGAGAAACAAAGTTCTTTGAAACCTAACCTAGAAGGAGGGTAGAGAGATGAAAAAAGTAGTGATGATTTTGGCGCTGATGTTTGCGGGTTGCGGCGGGGTGGACACGACAAATCCCTGCGATGATTATCAAAATGATGCCGACTGCGACAAAATCATCAATTTCCAAGACAACTGTCCCTTGGTCCCCAACGAGGACCAGGCGGACGCCGACGGCGACGGCATCGGGGATAAGTGTGATGAATCGGAAACGGCATGCGTAACAAGCACTGATTGCGATGACAACAACAACTGCACCGTGGACATCTGCGATTATGCTGGTGAATGCCAGTACGCAGTGGCCGCCGAGTGCCTGCCCACTCCTCAGTGCGAAAGCGACGAGGATTGCCTCGCCTTTGGTTACGGAAACCCTTGCTACATTTTTTTATGTGTAGAAGGGAGTTGTCGTGGTGTTGAGCGAGATGACGACGGCGATGGATACACAGCCTGCGGCATGATCGAGTGCGACGACAGCGATCCTGCTCAGCATCTTGGCGCGCCGGAGATGTGCAACGGCGAGGACGACAATTGTAATGGCGAGGTAGATGAGCGATGCGACGAATGCATTCCCGAAGAGGAGGAATGCGATTTGGTCGACAACGACTGTGACGGATCGGTCGATGAGGGCTGCCCCTGCGAGGGACTCTACTTCCGCGATTGCGGAAGCGGCCCTTCGCCAGCCAACTCCTGCTGGCGGGGAGCCCAATACTGCACCGATGGCGTGATAGGCGAGTGCGTTGGCGGGTTCGAGCCAGGAGGCCAAGAGGCCTGTGGTTTCAGCCAACGCACCGACGCAGACTGCGACGGGCTCTTCAATGACGAAGACCCCGACTGCCAATAGTTTGCGAAATTACGCTTGTTCGTAATTACAAGCGTGACAAGAACTTTGGCAGTTCAGCGGAACTTGTTATCAAGTTCCGCTTTTTTATTAAAAATTAAAAATAACCCTGATTTTGAAACCATACTACTTTTTTATTATTTAAATTGTTTTATTCTTTGGAATATAGTAAAATCTAATAAATGTCAGCAGTGAGTATTTTATGGAAGAGCGAACAAAATTCAAAAAATTTCACATAATTTTAGTAGTGATTATTGTTGTAACAGCGATTGTTCTTCGGGTCTGGCAGTTTTGGGAGGGGAGACTAAAACATGGCACTGTTGCGGTAAATGGCGTCAAAATTGAAGTTGAAGTCGCGGACACATTTTTGGCGCGAGAGAAAGGATTAAGCGGACGCGAAAAATTAGAGGAAAATAAAGGCATGCTTTTTGTTTTTGAAATAAAAGATTTTCATTCCTTTTGGATGAAAGAAATGAAATTTCCTATTGACATTATTTGGATTAGTAATGACCGAATTGTTGATATAGCCCACAATGTCCCAACTGTGGCAGGCGAATTTTTAAAAACTTACAAGCCAAAAGAGCCGGTTAATTTTGTTTTAGAAGTGAACGCTGGGTTTTCAGAAAGACACGGCTTGAAGGCAGGAGATAGAGTGGAGATAGAGTATTGATAAAATTTTCAATTTTCAATTTACAATTTTCAATTTTTTAAATTTTTGAGTTCCAAGTTACAAGTTACAAGTTATAAGATAAAATTTGACAGGCCATAAATTAAATGTTTAAATACTTAAAAGTTAATAGTTAATTGTTAAAAGTTAATAGTTAATTGTTAAAAAATATGTTTGCAGTAATTAAAACAGGGGGAAAGCAATATAAAGTAAAAGAAGGCGAAGTTTTAAAAATTGAAAAAATCGCTGGTAAAGTTGGCGATAAAATTGAATTTGATAAAGTTCTCCTTGTGGCAGATGAAGATGGTAAAGAAGTGAACGTTGGTAATCCAACTGTGGCCGGAGCTAAAGTAATAGGAGAAATTTTAGAACAGGGGCGAGCAAAAAAAGTAACAATTATTAAATACAAACCAAAAGTCCGCTACCGCAGAAAAACTGGACACAGACAGATGTACACGAAGGTGAAGGTGACGAGCGTGAGGTAATGGGTAACGAGTAAAAAATAAAGTAAAAATCCGCTAGTCAGCGGATTTTTTTATCATTTATCAGCTTACTGGTTACTGATTACTGGTTACTAGTTACTCGTTACTGGTTACTTTTAAATTTCTTTCCTCCATTTCAGCGCATCAGAGATTGTAATTTCATCAGCGTATTCAAGGTCCGAACCCATTGGCAGGCCCCGAGCTAAGCGAGTGATTTTTATAGATTTTTGGACTGATTTTATTAATTTTGTGAGGTACAATATGGTCGTCTCGCCTTCAAGGTCAGGATTTAAAGCAAGAATTATTTCTTTTATTTTTCCATTTAAATTTTTAATCCGGGCAACAAGTTCTTTGATTTTTAATTGTTCTGGAGTAATGCCGTGAAGCGTATTGAGCGTGCCGCCCAAGACATGATAAGTGCCGTGATATTCGCCAGTATTTTCAATAACTGACAGGTCTTGATGTTCAGCCACAACGCAAATTACGGATTGATCACGGTTAGGATCAGCGCAGATCGGACATGGATTTTTTTCAGAGAAATTTTGACAGATGCTACAGGTAGAGATAGAGGACTTTGCGGCCCTGATTGCTGCAGCAAATTTTTCCACCTCTTCTTTTGGTTGTTTTAATAAATAAAAAACAAACCGGAGAGCGGTTTTAGGGCCAACACCGGGAAGGCGGGAAAAGTGGTCGATGAGGTTTTGCAGTGGAGGTGGAAATTTAGTCATGCTAAATTAGAAAGCTTTAGTCAAAAATTCAAAATCCAAAATCGCAAATTCCAAATAAATTACAATGATCAAAATCCAAAATTTGAAAATTGGGATTTCGAATTTATTTGAGATTTGGTGCTTGTGATTTGGAATTTATCAATTATTGTGGTTCTTCAATTCTTTTTTCTAAGTTTTTAAAACACACTCTGTTTTCATCAAAATATAACTGCACTATTCCCGTTGGCCCGTTTCTATGTTTGGCAATATGAATTTCCGCAATATTTTTTTCCTCAGGCGCAACTTCTCGGATGCCGCGGTCCATAGCTTTTCGATAAATAAATAAAACAACATCTGCATCTTGCTCAATGCTGCCTGATTCGCGGAGGTCAGCCAGTTTTGGAATAGCTGGCGAGCGCGCTTCTACAGCCCGAGACAATTGAGACAAGGCAAGCACGGGGATATTTAATTCTCTGGCAATTCCTTTTAGGGAACGAGTGATTTCAGCAATTTCTTGAACGCGATTTTCGATGCGAGTTCGTGATTCCATCAACTGCAGATAATCTACAATCAAAAGTCCAAGGCCTTGCTCAACCTGCAGTCTTCTTGCCTTTGTTCTAATTTCCATAACATTGGCTGTTGCTGAATCGTCAATATAAATCGGGGCTTCGGAAAGAACACCCATTGCATGTCCAATGCGCATAAAATCATTGTCTTCTTCATGGTCTGAGAGTCGACCGGTGCGCATTTTCCAGAGATCGACGCCGGCTTCAGCGCAGAGAAGTCTATCAACTAATTGTTCTTTTGACATTTCTAAACTAAAAATACCAACCGGTACTTTTGAGCGGACAGCGGCATTTCTTGCGACATCTAAGGCAAGTGAAGTTTTTCCGACTGATGGTCTGGCCGCCAAAATAACCAAATCCGATTTTTGAAGTCCGGCTAAAATATTATCCAGGTCATTAAAGCCGGTTGGCAGTCCCCGAAGTTTATTTTTTTCTCTGTGCAGTTCATCAATTCGTTCAAACGCTTCAGACAAAACATTTTTTATCGGTATAAAAATTTGTTTTAGATATTTTTGAGAAACGGCAAAAAGTTTTGACTCGGCTTTATCTAAAATGTTTTCTATTTCCTCTTCTTCGCTGTAGCCAAGAGCTGAGATATCTGCCGCAGCAGTTATTAATCTTCTGAGAGTTGCTTTTTTTTGGACGATATTTGCGTAGTGAACAACGTGCGATGCTGTAGGAACAGTGTTTGCAAGGGCCATTAAATAACTTCGCCCGCCAATTTCTTCAAGTTTTCCGTGTTCCTCGAGTCGGCTTGCAAGACTCAAAAGATCGATTGGCTCATGTTTTGAGAATAACTCCAGTATTGCTTCATAAATGATTTTGTGGTTTTCTTTGTAAAAATCTTCTGGTCTAACCAAATCAGCAACGCGAATGATTGCGTCTTTGTCAATCAAAAGTGACCCTAAAAGTGATTGTTCAGCTTCAATATTTTGTGGGGTAATTTTTTCTGGCATAGAGTTGGTCTAGATTTTTAAATCTTAAACAATTTGCAGAAAAAAAGCAAATGGTTATTTTACACAAAATATCCACCACACTTATTTTTAATCCTGACTCCTAATTCATAATTCATGATTCATTCAATTTTACGTTTGGGGTTGATTTTGTTATAATATAAGAATTAATTAAACAATTATGAATAAACGATTTTTACATGCAGTCGCAATATTAATTGGCATGATTATTGGGGTCGGAATTTTTGGTGTTCCTTACGCGATAGAAAAGGTTGGCTTTGTTCCGGGATTTTTTTATATTTTAATTTTGGGTTTGATTTTAATGTTGATGCATCTTCTTTATAGTGAGGTTGTTTTGCGGACAGAAGGAAAACATAGGTTGGTCGGTTACGCGAAAATGTATTTAGGCAAACGAGGAAAAGTAATTGCTGGCTTAGCGCAAATTTTTACTTTTTACGGCGCACTTATTGCTTATATTATTGTTGGCGGTCAATTTTTGCATATTATTTTTGCTCCACTTTTTGGCGGTAGCATTTTTGTTTATCAAATAGTATTTTTTGTTTTAATGTCATTAGCGGTTTTTATCGGTTTGAAATTAATTGCTCCAATTGAATTTTTTATGACTTCTTTGCTTTTGGTAGTCGTGGCTATAATTTTGATTTTTGGTCTGCCTTATGTTTGGTATCCTAATTTATACATAGTCAATCTGAAGCATTTATTTTTCCCTTACGGCGTGGTTTTATTCGCTTTATCTGGGGGAGCGGCAATCCCTGAGATAAGAGAAATTTTGCGCGGTCGTGAGGAAAAAATGAAAAAAGTGATTATTTTAGGGACCCTGATTCCAATTCTTGTCACAATATTTTTTACTTTTGTTGTGATTGGCGTGAGCGGAGATAGAACAACGCCTGAGGCAATTAGCGGTTTGGTTGGTCAGCTGGGACCAGTCGTTATTAGTCTAGGAGCTGCTTTTGGATTTTTGGCTGTTGCCACTTCTTTTTTAGTCTTAGGATTAAATTTAAAACACATTTTTAAGTATGATTATAAAATTAATGGTTTTTTATCATGGCTTCTTGCCTGTGCTCTCCCTTTTTTAGTTTTTTTATGGGGCGCTCCGAGTTTTATAACTGTCATTGCTTTCACCGGCGCAGTTTTTGGCGGTTTAGAAGGGATTTTAATAATTTTAATTTGGCTGAAAGCAAAAAAAATGGGCGAGCGGACGCCTGAGTATAGTTTGAGAATTTCAAATTTTGTTACTGGCTTAATTTTATTATTATTTGTTTTGGGGATTATTTATAAATTAGTATATAGAGGATAAAAACAAATGGACGCCTTTGCCCGTAATAGCACGAATTAGTGCAATTTGTGAGGCAAAGAAGCAGGTCGATTAGTGTAATTCATGCCTTTAGAAAAATATTATAAAAAACGGCATTTTAAAATAACGCCTGAACCGCGTGGGAAAATTAAAGAGACTGGCGAACATCGTTTTGTGGTTCATAAACACCAAGCAAGGCATCTGCACTATGATTTTCGATTGGAAATGGAAGGCGTACTAAAATCTTGGGCTGTGCCAAAAGGTCCGCCTAAAGAGGTTGGTATAAAACGGTTAGCAGTACAAGTTGAAGACCATCCGGTTGATTACATTGATTTTCATGGCACAATTCCGGAAGGTCAATACGGGGCTGGCATTGTAGAAATTTGGGATAAAGGAAAATTTTTTTTAAAATCAAAAACAAAAAACGCATTGAAGTTTGAACTACAAGGAAGAAAACTAAAAGGAAATTACGCGTTAGTGAAATTTAGAGACAAAAATTGGCTGATGTACAAAATTTGAATTATGAATTAAGAATCATGAATTATGGAGAAATTTTTAAGATTATTATTTATAATAGGTGTGCTCATTTTAGGAGGCGCGACTTGTACAAGAAGACCTGTTCTAGAAGTCAATGCGCCGCCAGTAAAAACTGACGCGGAAAGAGCGACCGAAGAAGCAAAAAAAGTTTTCGCCCAATTGAAGGCGGCTGGCGTGGATATGTCGAACGGCCCCTGTCTCTCAAATGAAGTGATTCCAGATTGGGTGGCTGATGTTGTCCATTGGCCTCGGCAGGCAATTGATAATGACCCAGCCAATCAATGTCCTGCATATCGTGAAGGCAAGGCGCGTCATTTTGTTGAATTGGATCCTGAGGGAAATTTTATTAGAGCATATTGATGGTTAACAGTTCACGGTTAACGGTTCACAGCCATTAATCTATGTCATTTAATTTTGAAAAATTGGAAGTTTATCATTTAGGGCTTAATATCGCTGACTCAATTTATGATTTAACTAAAAAATTTCCACGAGAAGAATTGTTTTCGCTGTCGAATCAGTTAAGGCGAGCTGCTATAGCAGTAGTTTTGAATATTGTCGAAGGCAGCGGTAGGAG
>JBBIUS010000009.1:0-31325 GCA_037440105.1 Candidatus Falkowiibacteriota bacterium | reverse complement strand
GAATAAGTTTTATCACCGCCGGATTTTCCTTGAATTTTTGAGGACTTTGAGTAATGAGCCACCGTTCGACTTCCACGCCTAACTTTTTAACTTTTTCCAATGTGTCTTGCAGGTTAATAAGCGCTTGGTCCGGATTCGGACCGCAGACGCCACTTGAACAACACATCGGTGGATCATAGATAACGATTTTAGTTTTCATATTATTTTTTATCATTTAATAATTGACGACAAATGTCGTGCGAATCGCATGGCTTGTCAGAAATATTTTTAGAACCCAAAATTTTTTGGTACAAAATTTCCATTTCCGCAAATGTCTTTTTATTAAGAGAATAGTGCACCCATGTTCCGACCTTTCTGTTTTGGATAAGCCCCGCTTCCCGTAATATCTGCAAATGGTGAGAAATAAGCGTTTGCTCCAATCCCAGCTCATCAGCTAACACACAAACGCATTCCTCGCCTTTCATTAAATGCAGAATAATCGTATATCGACTTTTGTCTGACAAAAGTTTTAGGTAATTTAGTAATTTTTCATCCTCTTTTTTCATATTAATTCGTTAATTGTTAATATATGTGAATGTATATTCATATATTATTCTTTACCATAACCGTTGTCAAGTATTTTATTTTAAGCTATACTCTAATATATAAGAGGCGGTGCGCCAATGAAATTGGCACGCACTCCAAATCCGCCAAAAAAGACCGCCCAAAAGCGAGGGCGAGGCGGAAGGGGGGTGTAGGGGGAATTCCGCCTCGCCCGAGCCGTAGCGAAGCCCCGCCGCCCCGCTCGTTCAGAGCAGAGTTCCGCAAAAAAGTTTTCTTTTTCCTTTTAAAAGAAAAAGAAATCGCGCGCCAAATCAAAAAATGCGAAGAAAACTTTTTTGCGGAACAGCGAGCGGCGGCGGGGCGGAGCGTCAGTTCCGTTCAAAATGGGTTCGGATTTCGTCAAACAAACGCACCAGAAAGGAAATTTTGTGTTATTTTATTAAAAATCATTTAATATTTTTATTTTATGAGTTCTGAAATAATAAGAGAAGTGCCAGTGCCAAAAGGTGAAAAGTGGCATAAATTAGAAGAGGTTATAGAACAATATAAAAAGGCTGAAAGTGAAAGCAAAAAAGAGGTATTAAAAGAGCAGATTAAAAAAATGGCAAGTGAGATTATTTCTACAGCAGAAAAGAGTGATGAGTCCTTGATTAAGAATCTTGAAGAGCAGTTAAAAGATTTGGGAATTGAGTAATTTTTATTGAATATTATCATAGCCATAAAAAGTTATATTAACTTGTTTGGCAGTTTATAATTTAGTTCACATTTTTTTGTCTTTGGCGGCTAACGATCTTTGTAGAAAAAAGAAGGAGGCAGGACCATGGAAAAAGAGAAAGCGATGCAGGTGCTAAGTCAGATCGCGCTTGATAAACTCGGTGCAATAATCACAGATAGCCATATTGTCTACACTTCAGGCAAGCATGGTTCGGTGTATATTAACAAAGACGTGATATATCTGCATGCAAGAGTGACTTCAGATTTGTGTCTAATGCTCGCTAAGCACTTTGCAAATGACAGCGTAGAAGTGGTTATTGCTCCAGCGGTTGGAGGCGTGATTCTTTCGCAGTGGATAGCTTATCATCTTTCGGAAATCACTGGACATGAGGTGCTTAGTGTTTATGCTGAAAAAGCAAATTATGGCGATCATTTTGTCGTCAGGCGTGGCTACAGTAAATTCATTGTTGGGAAAAAAGTTTTGGTGGTGGAAGATGTTCTTACCACCGGTGGTTCGGTAAAAAAGGTTATCACAGCGGTTAGCGCTCTCGGTGGCAAAGTTTGTGGCCTTGGCGTTCTCTGCAACCGCGGAGGGCTTACTTCAGAGGATTTTGCAAGAAGGGAAGGGGGAGCGATAAAATTTTTTTCTCTCATCGATTTTAAATTCGATCTGTGGAGCGAAAAAGATTGCCCGCTTTGCGCTCAAGGCGTCCCTGTCAACACAGAAGTTGGCAAAGGTAAAGAATTTTTGATGCGTAAGGAGAAGGCGGGTTAGAAATTTTAGGCAGCGGCGCCTATGGGGAGCCGCTTTTTATTTTAAAAACTTGTTTTAAAATAAAAAATTTGATAAAATTTTGGATGTCTGGATTTACCTACCCACCTTTTGGGCCCGTAGCTCAGTTGGTTAGAGCGTCTCGTTTACACCGAGAAGGTCCTCTGTTCGAGTCAGAGCGGGCCCATTGCCCAAAAGGTGGATGGGCAAATCTATAACGCCGAAAAGGTTTAAAAATTCGAATTCTGAAGCACCATTTAAAAATGGATAATTGGCAAGCTAATAAAGTTAATGCTCTATTAGGTGCAGGTCCTTAGATTTTTAATTTATTTGAATTAAATTTTGTGGTATACTCTTTGTAAAGTAGTTTAGTTTCATGAGATCATTAACGCTCCCTAAAACAAAGGGGTTAAAAGAAACGAAAGTGTTAATAATAAGTGAAACTTTATAATTTTTAATAATTATATGTTATTAAAAATTATTGTTGGCTTAATTGGTATAATTTTGGGGATGGTTTTTTTAATGAGGTCAGAGTGGTTTTTGGCAAATTTTGGCAGAATTGATTGGGCAGAAATTCATTTAGGAGCAGAAGGCGGAACACGCTTGTTTTATAAACTGCTTGGTTTAGTGATTATTTTAGTTTCTATTTTAATTATGACTGGACTAATGGAAGGTTTGCTTTTAGCAATTTTTGGGCCGCTTTTTGGCGGGCGCTGAGTGCAAAATTAAATTTTTTAGAATTTTTGGCTGTTACTCAGCAAGCGTTAGCAAAATTTCTTACTTCATACTTCATAATTCACACTCCATAATTCTTAATTCTTTATTTATGCCAAACGGACAACCTCGTACTTTAAAAATTTCTGGCGGCAATATTTTACTTGACCCTTATTATATTTGGGAACAGGGCGGCCTTCGCGTTGGGATGAAAGTTGCTGATCTTGGTTGTGGAGCGGCCGGTCATTTTGTTATTCCAGCCGCTAAAATTGTCGGTGAAAAAGGGGTAGTTTATGCAGTTGATATTTTAAAATCAGTTTTAGCCGCCGTTTTGAGTCGGGCAAAATTTGAAGGAGTTTCAAATGTTGAAACAGTTTGGTCAAATTTGGAAATTTATGAAGCAACAAAAATTCAATCCGATAGTTTAGATTTTGTTTTACTTGCGAACACGCTTTGGCAGATTAAAAAAAATGAGACAGTTTTCAGAGAAGCAGTGAGATTAATTAAAAGAGGAGGTAAACTGCTTGTGATTGAATGGTGGGCTGGCGAAGCTCCGCTTGGTCCACCGCCCGAAAGGCGTATCAGCAAAGATTATGTGCGCGATTTGGCGAAAAAATATAACCTGATGGAGGAAAAAGAATTTAAAGCGGGGCCTTATCATTATGGAATAGTATTTAAAAAGTTTTAGTAATTTTTAAAATTTTTTTGATTGTTTATGTTTCAACGTTTTTTAAATTTCAAATTTTGGTTCTCTGGTCGACCAGAAGCGCTGACCCCAAAAATGCTTTGGTTTTTTTTAGGCGCTTTTGGTTTTTGTTTAATTTCTGCCCTTGTTTTGCGTTTTTTAATTTATTTCTTCAGAAGAGATGTAATTCTTGTTAAAATTTTTAAAAAATTTCATAGATTGTTTTTAACGGTTGGTTTAATTGGTTTTGTAATATTATTTTTTACTTATGAGCAGATTATTTTTTTAGGCAGTTATTTTTGGTATCTTATTTTATTTTTAGGCAGTTTAGTTTGGTTTATTTTAGTTGTTGTTTATTTGATTAAAAATATACCCAAAGAAAAAAAGGAATTGGAGAAAAGGAAAAGGTTTGAAAAGTATTTACCCCGTTAAAATTGTTTTTTAGGGATTGAATTATAAACTATAAATCAAAATAAATTTGGGATTGTTTTTGCTCTTACGCATGTGTCAATTTTAAAACAAGATTTAGGAAAGTTCGGCGAGGTATTGGCTTGCAAGTATTTGGAGAGAAAAGGATATAAAATTATTGAACGAAATTATCATGCAAAAAGCGGCGAGATTGATATTGTTGCCACGATTAATGATATTTTGGTATTTATTGAAGTTAAAACAAGGACAAATTTTACTTTTGGAGCCCCTGAAGAAGCAATAGATTATTATAAACAACAAAAACTTATAAAAACAGTTGAATATTATCTTCTAAAACATCGTTGTTTTGATCAAAGTTACCGTATTGATTATATTGCAATAGAAATTGATAAACAGACAAAAAAAGCAAAGATTAAACACGAAGAGAGTATTATTTGAATCGTGCAAAAAAGGCGCAACAGCTCACTTGATTTTTTGTAATCATTGATATTAGTTTATTAACCACTTGTTTAAATTTTTATTTTATGTTATAGTAAAAATGAAACTAGTTCTTTTTGGACTAGTTCATTTTATAAAAGATAATTTAAACGGCAACATTTGTTGGCGTAAATTGCGTAGCAAATGGTCAATTAGCTTCTACCCAGAAGTCAAAAAACGTTGCGGGCCACGCTGAAAGTCGCCAAAAATGCAAGGTTTACTTTAAAGAAAATATGGCATCACCAATTTATCAAGCAATTAAACAAATTTGCAGCGAAAAAAATATTCCTCTCGAATCAGTGATTGAGACAGTTGAAGCGGCTTTAGCTGCTGCTTACCGAAAAGATTTTGGCAAGAAAAACCAAAACATTAAGGTAGAGTTTAATGCTGAAACGGGAGAATTTAGAGTTTTTGATATCAAAACAGTTGTCCCTGACGAACTTGTGATATTAGAAGAAGAGAGAAAAAAAGAAGCCGAGAAAGCAAAAGTCGCCGGCCTTGAAGTTCCTAAATTAGAAACCGAGGTTGAAAAAAAAGAGGATGGTGAAGAAGTTTTAAGATTTAATCCCAAACATCATTTACCTTTGTCTGAAGCATTGAAAATTAAACCAGACGCCACTTTAGGGGAAGTAATTAAAACAGAACTAGAAGTTCCTCATGCTTTTGGCCGCATGGCAGCTCAGACCGCTAAACAAGTTATAATTCAAAAATTGAGAGAGGCAGAAAGAGGTCTTTTATATGAAGAATTTAAAGCAAAAGAAGGTGACCTTTTGCCGGGCATTGTTCAGCGAAGAGAGGGCACCTCGATTTTAATTGATTTAGGCCGATTGACTGCTGTTTTACCTTTTGAAGAGCAAATTACTAAAGAAAGATATACTTCTGGTTCGCACATTAAAGTTTATATTTTAAAAGTTGAAATGACCAAAAAGGGTCCTCAGGTTACAGTTTCAAGAGCTCATCCTGAAATTTTAAGAAAGCTATTTTCTTTAGAAATCCCAGAGATTTCGAGTGGGGCAGTAGAAATTAAAGCCATTGCAAGAGAAGCTGGCTCCCGATCCAAGGTCGCTGTTTTTACTAAAGAAGAGAGCATCGATCCTATTGGGGCTTGCATTGGTCAGCGAGGGATTCGCATTCAAACTATTATTAATGAGTTGAACGGTGAAAAGATAGATGTTGTTGAATGGAGCGAAAGCCCAGCAGAGTTTATTGCCAATGCTTTATCTCCGGCAAAAATTTTGAATTTGGAAATCAATGAAGCAGAAAAGACTGCCATGGCAACTGTAAAGCCGGAGCAGTTATCTTTAGCAATCGGCAAGGGAGGACAAAATGTTCGTCTTGCCGCTAAATTAACGGGTTGGAAAATTAATGTTCGCGAAGAAAGTAAAGAAGGGATCGAAGAAACTCCGTCCGAAGAAACCGAGTTAGCAGAAGAGGCAAAATCCCAAAAAGAAGAAAAAATTATAGAAGAAGAAGCAGAGAAGGCGAAAGAGGAGAAGGCTGAAGGAAATAAAAAGAAGAAAAAAGGAAATAATGCTAAGGAAGAAAAGACGAAAAAAAAGAAAGAGTAATTTTGTTTAAGACATTTAAATAATTTTTTTATTTTTAATTTTTACTGATGTGGGTTATCTTTTTAATTTAATTTTTTATCAGCCGCTTTTTAATCTTTTAATTTTTTTCTATAACATCATTCCTGGCCATGACATTGGTCTGGCGATTATTTTTTTGACGATTCTAATAAAATTAATTTTATATCCTCTTTCTTTGAAAGCAATTAAAGCACAAAAAGCTCTTAATGAACTTCAGCCTAAAATAGAAGAAATCAAAAAGAAATTTAAAGATCAAAAAGATAAGATGGCCCAGGAAATGATGGAACTGTATAAAAAGAGTAAAGTTAATCCTTTTTCTTCATGTTTGCCGCTTTTAATCCAATTGCCATTTTTAATCGCGGTTTATAGAGTCTTTATAAAAGGTCTCGGGTCAGAAGGCTTGGAAATGCTTTACCCTTTTATTAGCAATCCCGGGCATATCAATTCAATTTCTTTCGGGATTTTAGATTTAGCAAGACCAAATTTGGTTTTAGCTCTTTTAGCCGGGGCAGCTCAGTTTTGGCAGGCAAAGATGATGCCTGTAAAACAGCCGCCGAAGAGCATGCCAGGGGCGAAAGATGAAAGCGTTACAGCTATGATGAATAAACAGATGTTATATTTTATGCCGATTTTAACTGTTTTTATCGGCGTTTCACTGCCTGGAGGCTTGACCCTTTATTGGTTTTTAACTACTCTTCTTACAGTTGGCCAGCAGTATTTTTATTTTAAGAAAAGCAGAGAAAAAACAAGCGGCGACGCATAACACAAAATTTTAAAACTGGCTATTATTAATTCACTATCGACTGCCCTAAAAGGTGGATTTATGATAATAGACTATAAAAGTTTAATCGATTTACCTGTTTATACCCAGCGCGGCTTAGCATTAGGTAAAATTAAAAATTTTGAAATTGACAGTGAAACGCACATTATCCTGCGTTATCTTGTTAAAAGCAGAAATTTAATTAGTAAATTATTAGTTGAGAAAAAACAGGAGCTTATCATTCACAGAAATCATGTTATCTCTATTGACGCAGAGAAAATGATTGTTGAGGATAATGTCATTAAAGAAAGCGAGGTTATAAAATTATTACGCAGGACAAATCGAGAAGCGCCCGCTCTTTCAAGTAGATTAAATTTTTCAAAGAATGATGGCTGATTTTAAAAATAATTTAGAAAAGTCAATTTTTGCTACTCTTGTTTATTTTGATATTTTTGATTACCCTTTGACTGCGGTAGAAATTTGGAAGTGGCTGTTTAAGATTTCCGATTTAAGATTTCAGATTTCAGATTTAGATTCTCGATCATCAAGCGAAAATCAGAAATTGGAAATCGGAAATGTGGAAGTAGCTAATCTTGCAGACATTAAAAAGTATTTGGAATATAGTGAAACATTACGCCCCTTGATAGACTCCAGTCGGGGATTTTATTTTTTAAGAGGACGAGAAAACTTGGTGGAGATTAGGCAGGGGCGATACAAGTTAGCCGAAAAAAAATTTAAAAAAGCATTAAGGATATCTCGTTTTTTAAAACTTATTCCTGGCGTTAAGATGGTTGCAGTTTGCAACGACTTAGCTTGGAGTAATGCGCCGGAAGAAAGCGATATTGATTTTTTTGTTGTTGTCGCACCGCGCAAAATTTGGTTTGTTCGTTTTTGGGCGGCTGGTTTTTTAAAAATTTTTGGTTTAAGGCCATCGCGCCAGAAAACTAAAGATAAAATTTGTTTGAGTTTTTTCGCGGGCGAAAATCATTTAAATTTAGAATCTATTGCTGTTGGTCAGCCAGACATTTATTTGATTTATTGGATAGCCCAACTATTGCCAATTTACGATAGCGGTGGAATATATGAGAAATTTATAAAAGCCAATGCATGGGTAAAAAAGTATTTGCCTAATTTTTTTGAAATAGAACTATCTGAACGCAGGTATTTGGGAGGCGCGACTTTACCAACTTGGCTTGGTGTGGGAGAAAAATTTTTCCGTTGGTTACAAATGAAGTTAATGCCGGAAAATTTGAAAAAAATGGCAAATCGCGACAGTCGAGTGATTGTAAATGATTCAATATTGAAATTCCATGTCAATGACCGACGCGAGGAATATAAAAAAATATGGGAAGAAAAGTTATGTAATTTTAAAATTTCTAATTAACCTAATTGATCTAACCAAACCCCAAATTTAAAATGACCAAAATTTTAGACATTTGGACATTTAGTCATTGGACATTTATTAGAAATTAGGAATTAGGAATTAGAAATTTTATTAAATCGAAATTAATGTTTATAAATTTGTTAAACAAAATCATAGAGTATGGGATTTATTTATTTGTCTTCCTTCTGCCATGGCAGACGAGGTTGATCTTGCGTGAAGGAAATTTAAACGGCTATTGGGAATATGGAACTTTAAGCATTTATGCTACAGAGATTTTATTGTGGGCAATTTTTTTGCTGACAGCCGTCTTGTGGATTGTAAAAAAATTACAAATTACAAATTACAAATTACAAATAAATTCCAAATTCCAAATTTCAAAATTTAAATTTGTTTTTTTGTTTTTTTGTTTTTTTGTTTTTTGGTCCTTGGTTTCAATTTTCTGGTCAGATTTAAAAAGTGTGGCGCTGCAGGCATGGATTCATTTAGTAGAAGGCGTTGGATTATTTTTAATTTTGCGAATTATAAAATTTGATGGAGTCAAATTGGCGTGGGCTTTTGTTGCCTCAGCTGTTCTTCAAGCCGGGCTTGGGGCTTGGCAGTTTTTATCGCAGTCAACTTTTGCCTGCAAGTGGCTTGGCATGGCGCTTCATGACGCGGTTCAGCCAGGCACTTTTGTTGTGGAAACCGTTCTGCGTCGTTGGCTTCGGGCTTATGGCTCATTGCCGCATCCAAATATGCTTGCCGGGTTTTTATCTGTGGCCATGATGTTTGTGTTTTGGCTTTATCAAAAAACTGATTATGGGTTAAAAAAACTTTTACTTCCGGTTTGTTTTGCAATTTTAACGCTAGGATTTTTAACAACTTTTTCAAAAAGCGCATTGATTGCCCTAGGAGTTGTTGCGTTATTTTTATGGCTAATAATATTTTTTACTCATCAAGATAAGGAAACAAAAATAAATTTATTAAAATTTACTTTGATTTTTTTGGTAGTAGCAACAATTTTTAGCACTGTGTTTTGGGAGCCGGTCTCAACAAGATTGCGCGGGGAAGACAGATTGGAAATAAAATCTACTGAACAGCGATTAAGTTATTTTTGGCAAGCCCGGCAATTGATTGAAAATTACCCGTTGTTGGGTGTTGGTATTGGCAATTATACGCTAGCCGTACACAATGAAATCAATTCTAATCTTCAATCATGGGATTATCAGCCAGTTCATAATATTTATTTATTGATTTTGGCAGAGTTAGGTGTCATCGGCTTCGTTTTTGTTACCTTGTTATTTTGCTATCTTGTTATTTTATTTTTTAAACTAATTAAAGAAAAAAATTTTTCGCATCCCCTATTGTTTTTTACTACACTTTTTCTTAGTATAATTGGCCTTTTTGACCACTATCTTTGGACCCTATATTTTGGAATAATATTGTTCTGGTTATGTTTAGGTTTGATTTGCAAGCCCACTAAAGTGTAATAAAAATAAGACTATTTTATTTAGATAGAAATTTTAGATAAAAATTTGAATTTAAATTTGAAATTTGTTATACTTTTAAATGAATTTTTTTAAACAAATTTTTATGACAGAAAAAACGCGATTTGATAAAGAGCCTGAGGCAATTTTTCCGCGGGAGAAAATCGATGAGAGTGAGCAAAAGGAGTGGGAAAAACTTGAAAAATTATCCCGCCGTGAGTTTTTTAAAAAATTAGCAGCTGGAGCGGCAATTTTAGGTTTTGGCAGTCTTGAAACTTTAATAGCCAGCGGCTGCATGGCTGGGAAAACCGGCTTAAGGTCAGAAGAAATTTTAAGAGGTCTAGAAAGATTTCAAAAAAAAGAATTGAAAGATCCCTATGGCTACCTTAAATATTTGAGAGATCGTGAATTTGTAATTCAAAATGAAATTTTTGACGCTTTTGCAAAAACTGTAGACAAAAAGCCGTGGTGGTTAAGTAGTCCAACTGCAGGTTATCTTGCTGAAAATTATTTAGACACAAAAGAAGAACAAGAAGAATTTAGAACTCGCCTTCAGAAATTAGGTTTGCCTCAAAATGAAATTGCCTTTTACGAATCGTTATTTAAATCAACTGATATTTTAATATTTCGCGAGTCAGCCCTTCAAGAAAAAGAATTTTTCCCGATAGCAGTGGCCCACGAGAGATTCCATCAGGCTATTAAAAAATTGAGCAGTGAAGAATACGAACTTATGAAAAAGACGGCTCAAGAAATAATTTATTTAAAAGAAGGAAGCGTTCCTTTTGTTAGGGAAAAATATCATGGGGAAAAAGCTGTCGTAGGTTTTTATATTGCTGCGGCGAGTATGAATTGGGAGGAATTTTATACCTATTTAGCTCAGGGAGAATTTGATGAACGGGTTGAAGATATGTTAAAAAATTATCCTAAGGCGTACGCAATATTTAGCAGAATAAAAGAAGCATGTAAATTTGGCACTTCTGTTAAATAAATACTTGACAGTTTTTTCAGTTTTTATAAAATAAAATGAAATTTGAAATAACGCTTGATTTAATTTGAGCGTTGTTTTATAATGAAGAATTAACCGATTGCGAATCATAAGCGAATTTAAAACGAATAAAACGCAAATAAATTTGTTTTTGCGGGACCGAAGCGAAATACGGTCAAAATTCGCGTAGATTCGCGTATGGAGTATGAAAGTAAAACCATTGGGAGACAGAGTTGTTGTAAAACCTATTAATGAAGATGTCACAACAAAAGCTGGCATTGTGTTGCCTGATACAGTTGAAAAAGAAAAAGCAGAAAAAGGCGAGGTTATAGCTTGTGGTCCTGGTCGGCTTTTAGAGAATGGTCAAATTGCACCGATGTCAGTTAAAATCGGTGACAAAGTTATATTCAAAAAATATAGCCCTGATGAAATCAAGGTCGACGATCAGGAATTATTAATTATTTCAGAGGGGGATATTTTAGGAATTATTGAGTAATGTACTCGCTAATCAATAAGCGAATTAGAAGCGAATTAGAGCGAATAAACATTTGCACAAGATTCGCAAGACCGAAGCGAAATGCGGTCAAAATTCGCGTTAATTCGTTTTAGCAAATATGGCAAAACAAATACTTTTTGACGAGAAAGCTCGACAAGCTCTTAAAAGAGGAGTTGATAAATTAGCTAACGCAGTAAAGGTTACTTTAGGTCCGCGAGGGAGAAATGTTGTTTTAGACAAAGGTTTTGGCACACCTCAAATTGTCAATGATGGCGTGACAATTGCCAAAGAGATTGAATTAGAGGATAAGTTTGAAAATATCGGCGCAGAATTAGTGAAAGAAGTTGCTTCCAAAACAAACGATGTGGCAGGTGACGGGACAACAACAGCCACTGTTTTAGCTCAGGCAATTATTTCCGAGGGTTTAAAAAATGTAGCGGCTGGCGCTAATCCACTTTTAATTAAGAACGGCATTGAAAAGGGGGTAAAAGCGATTGTTGAGGAACTGCAAAAGATGAAGCAAGATATTTCTACCAAAGAAGAGCGTCAGCAAGTTGCTTCTATTGCAGCCAATGACTCAGAAATCGGCCGAGTTATTGCCGAGGCAATGGAAGAGGTTGGACCAGAGGGAGTTATTACTGTTGAAGAATCACAGAGTTTTGGCATTCAAAAAGAAGTGGTTGAGGGTATGCAGTTTGACAAAGGTTTTATCTCCCCTTATATGATTACAAATCCTGAGCGAATGGAAGCAGAATATGAAGATCCGTATATTTTGATTACTGATAAGAAAATTTCTGCCTTAAGTGATATTTTGCCGCTTTTGGAGAAATTAGCGCAGAGCGGGAAAAAAGAATTAGTGATTATTGCTGAAGATGTGGAGGGAGAGGCTCTGGCAACGCTTGTGGTTAATAAGCTTAGAGGCACTTTCAATACTTTAGCAGTTAAAGCGCCAGGTTTTGGTGATCGTCGAAAAGAAATGTTGGATGATATTGCTGTTTTAACCGGCGGGACAGTCATTTCTGAAGATGTTGGCCTAAAATTGGAGAATGTAGAAATTGGCCAGTTGGGTCAGGCGCGCCGAGTTATTGCAACAAAAGAAAATACTACAATTGTTGAAGGAAAGGGTGACGAACAAAAAATAAAAGCCCGCATTGCTCAGATTAAAAAAGAATTAGAGAAAACTGAATCAGAGTTTGATAAAGAAAAACTGCAGGAAAGGTTAGCAAAACTTTCTGGCGGGGTTGCAGTGCTCAAAGTCGGGGCAGCCACAGAAACAGAGATGAAAGAAAAAAAATTAAGGATTGAAGATGCCTTGGCTGCGACTAAGGCAGCGGTTGAAGAAGGAATTGTAGTTGGTGGCGGGGTTGCCTTGCTTCGAGCCACAAAAGCTTTAGATGGAGTAAAGGTTGACAATGAAGAAAAAGTTGGCATTGAAATTTTGAAAAAAGTTCTTGAAGAGCCGATTAAATTGATTGCTTTTAACGCTGGAAAAAACGGTGATGTTGTGATTGAAGAAGTAAAACGCCAGCCGGGAAATTATGGCTACAATGCTGCTTCTGATAAGTACGAAGATTTGGTTGAGGCAGGAATTATCGATCCAACAAAAGTTACTCGTACAGCTCTTCAGAACGCTGCTTCAATCGCAGCAATGCTTTTGACAACTGAAGCAGTTGTGACTGACCTGCCAGAGAAAAAAGAAGACCACAGCCACAGTGGCATGGGTGGGGGCATGGAGTATTAAATGCGGATTTAACTTAGATATAGATGGTACAAAAATAAAAAAGCCGAGGCAATTTGTCTCGGCTTTTTAGTTTTTGATTTTTATGATACAATGAATTAACGAGTAATAATTTTCCTTGATTGCAAACCGAATATCAGTGTTTTTTGTGTTGTTATCCGCATCTTTCCGTTTCTGCTTGTCTTCGAAACAAAACGCAGTGGATCTGCATCGATATTCAAGTATTGCAGTCAAAGGTCTGTTTAATTCTATGCCAGAAGACAAGGATATTGAGGAAAGCAAACTAATTGCCGCTGTCGGTTATATTGGCATTCTTTGTTTGATTCCTCTTTTAGGCAAAAAAGAAAGCAAATTCGCTCAATTCCACGGCAAGCAAGGGTTAGTTTTATTTATTTGTTGGGTGGTTATCTGGGTGGTAGGAATAATTCCTTATCTTGGTTGGTTCATTGCCTTTTTCGGCAGCGTTGTTTTGCTTGTTTTAAGCATTATGGGGACTGTCCAAGCTCTTTCAGGCAAGTATTGGGAACTGCCTTATCTTGCGAAGTACGCTGAGAAGATAAAATTATAATCCTACGAGAATAAAAAGTAGAAAACAATTAATTTCTATCAGTTTTTATCCGCCTGCCAAAGCCAATTGAGGATGGTTTTCTGAAGTTTACGAATCCCTATTCTAACAATAGTCATAAAATCAGTAAATACACAGATGGCAATTGGCGGGCAGGTAATTTTCAGAAACTCATAGAAATTTGCGCTTCGACCAACCGAGCTGGCCTTCGCGCGAAATATTTATAGAAACTTGTTGTTTTTTTAACTTTTTAAATAATTTTCGTATTTTTCGTACGTTTTCGTATTTTGCAGAGTTTATGAAGCGCACTAAAATTGTCTGTACAATCGGTCCTTCTTCAGAGGCCCCATCAATTTTAAAAAAAATGATAAAAGCTGGGATGAATGTAGCTCGGCTTAATTTTTCGCACGGAACGCACGAGTGGCATAAAAATATTATCAAAGTTATTAAGCAAATTTCAGAAAAGACGGGCCAGCCGCTTGGAATAATTGGCGATCTTCAGGGACCGCGCATCAGGGTCGGCGATTTACCAAAAGAAGGGGTTATTTTACATCCAAAAAGCGAGATAATTTTGACCACAGATTTGGGAAAAATTAATAATAAAATTCCAATTACTTATTCAAATTTGCACAAAGATGTGTGCCCCGGCCACCGGATTTTATTAGACGAAGGGTTAATTGAACTTAAAGTTTTAAAAGTTAGCGGCTGCGATATTATTTCTGAAGTGGTAGTAGGCGGTCTTTTAACTTCTCACAAAGGAGTCAATCTGCCGGACACCTCTGTTAGTTTGCCGCCGCTTACTGAAAAAGATAGAAATGATTTAAAATTTGCTGTAGAGGAGGGCATTGATTGGGTTGCCCTTTCTTTTGTTTCGCGGGCTTCAGAAATTTATGATTTGCGCTATTTAATCCATGAATATGAAAAAGAATTGAAACTGCCCAAGGAAGCGCCAATAAAAATTATTGCCAAGATTGAAAAACACGAAGCCGTAAAAAATTTCAGCGAAATTTTAGAGGCTGCTGATGGCATAATGATTGCGCGAGGTGATTTAGGCATTGAAACGCCGGCGCCAAAAGTGCCGCTTGTTCAAAAATGGATTATTGATAAATGTTTGGAAGCGGCTAAACCGGTTATTGTTGCAACACAAATGCTTGATTCAATGATTAGGAAACCAAGGCCAACAAGGGCTGAAGTTTCTGATGTCGCCAATGCAGTAATTGACCACACAGACGCGGTTATGCTTTCTGGCGAAACGGCGAGCGGTAATTATCCGCTTAGAGCCGTGGAAATGATGGCAAAAATTATTTGTGAAACTGAAGCATCGGTTTACGACGATGTCATTATTCGCGAGATTATTAAAAAAATAAAACCAATTGATGAGGCAGTCAGCCGGGTAGCAAATATTCTAGCAAGAACAGTTGAAGCAAAAGCGATTTTGGCTGCCTCGCTGTCTGGTTATTCCGGGAGAATTGTTTGTCGTTATCGGCCAGAATTACCAATTTTGGTGACGACAGACAATCTGCGTGTGCAACGGCAGATGACTCTTTCATGGGGAGTTATTCCTTTTGTTCTGCCGCCTTGCCGTTCTATTGAAGAATTGGTTGATCGGTCTTTAGGTTTCATTAAAAAGAAAAAATTTGTAAAAAAGGGAGAGAGAATTATCATTATTGCTGGCGAGCCAGTCGGCAGGTCAGGAAACATCAATTTGATTGAGATAAAGGAGATTTAAAAGCAATAAGTTTCGCGAGGGCCGACTTATCGGGCCCGAGCAAGTTTCTACAAGTTTCCATAAGTTTCTGAAACTCATAGAAACTAATAGAAATTTATAGAAATTTTTTGTGTATATTTTAATATGGACAAAAAAAAGAGATTAATTCTCTGGTTTAGAGAGATTAGCATGAAAGATGTGGCTCTAGTGGGCGGCAAAAATGCTTCGCTTGGCGAAATGTACCAAAGTTTGATTAAAAAAGGGATCAACATTCCCAACGGTTTTGCAATAACTGCTTATGCCTTTAGGCAGTTTTTAAAATTCAATCATTTAGAAGAAGAAATTAAAAATTTGCTTCAAGTTATTGACCCGGAAAATATTAAAAATTTGGAGGAAGTCGGTAAAAAAATAAGAACTTTGATTTTACAGGCAAAAATACCAAAAGATTTTATAGAAGAAATCAGTCGAGCGTATAAAAAATTGATTGGAAAAGGAGGAGCTGATGTAGCCGTTCGTTCTTCTGCGACGGCTGAGGATTTGCCAGCCGCTTCTTTTGCTGGTCAATTAGAAAGTTTTTTAAATGTGCAAGGCGAGAAGAATCTTTTAGATGTTGTTAGAAGATGTTTTGCTTCGCTTTATAATAACCGCGCTCTTGTTTATTCTTTTGACCAAAAACTTGATCATTCAAAAATCTATATTTCTGTTGGCGTGCAAAAAATGGTCCGCTCTGACCGTGCATCAGCCGGCGTGATGTTTACTTTAGATACAGAAACGGGTTTCCCTGATGTTGTTCTTATCAATTCATCGTGGGGGTTAGGGGAAAACGTGGTCAAAGGCAGAGTTATCCCTGACCAATTTTTTGTTTTTAAACCAACTTTGCGAAAAGGATTTAAGTCAATTATTGGGAAAAATTTGGGTACTAAAAAATTAAAAATGGTCTATAAAAAAAATGGCGCGTCTACGCAAAATTTAAAATCGACCAAAGAAGAACAGTTAAAATATTCTTTAAATGATCAAGAAATTTTACAATTGGCTCGCTGGGCGCTTTTAATTGAAGACCACTATAAGAAGCCAATGGACATTGAATGGGCAAAAGACGGCCTAGAAAATAAATTGTACATTGTGCAGTCTCGACCAGAGACAGTCCACGCGGAAAAAAATGGTAGAGTTTTAGAAGAGCATATTTTAGAAAGAAAAAGCGAAATTTTGCTTACAGGAACGGCTATCGGAACAAAAATCGGCAGGGGGTGGATTAGGGTTTTAGGCAGCATAAAAGAAATTGACCAATTTCAAAATGGCGAAGTTTTAGTTACTAAAATGACAGACCCGGATTGGGTGCCGATTATGAAAAAAGCCAGCGCAATTGTTACTGAGAGCGGCGGAAGAACTTGCCATGCGGCTATCGTATCGCGCGAACTTGGCATACCGTGTGTTGTCGGCGCTAAAAAAGCAAGAGAAATTTTAAAAACTGGCCAAGGAGTAACTGTAAGTTGTGCTGAAGGGGAAGAAGGGAAAATTTATCAAGGTCTCCTTCCTGTTAAAATTAAAAAGATAAGTTTAGAAAAAATTGGCAGACCAAAAACCAAAATAATGATGAATGTTGGAGAACCTGACCAGGCTTTTGCATTTTCGTTTATCCCAAATGAGGGGGTTGGTCTAGCGCGTGAAGAATTTATCATTTCAAATTATATTAAAATTCATCCGTTAGCATTGCTGGCTAAAAAGTTTAAAAACCCAAAAAATAAAAAACAAATTGAGGCGCTAACTTATGGATATAGAAATAAAGCAAAATTTTTTGTAGATAGATTGGCTGAAGGCGTAGGCAGAATTGCCGCAGCATTTTATCCAAAGCCGGTCATTGTTCGTTTTTCAGATTTTAAATCAAATGAATATGCAAATTTAATTGGCGGTAGAGAGTTTGAGCCAAAAGAAGCAAATCCAATGCTCGGCTGGCGAGGCGCTTCACGTTATTATGACCCTAAATACCAAAAAGCTTTTTTGTTGGAATGCGCTGCTATTTCTAAAGTGCGACAAGAATTTGGCTTGGATAATATTATTGTTATGGTGCCTTTTTGCAGAACAATTGAAGAAGGGAAAAGAGTAGTTAAGATTATCAATAAAGCTCTTTCAAATTTTTCTAAAGAAAAACTTAGAAAGGTAAAAGTCTATATGATGGTAGAAATTCCATCGAATATTATTTTAGCTGAACAATTTGCTAAAATTTTTGATGGTTTTAGTATCGGTTCAAATGATTTAACTCAACTTACTTTAGGTGTTGATCGGGATTCAGAATTGGTAAGCCATCTTTTTGATGAAAGAAATGAGGCAATTAAGAAACCAATCAATGAATTGATAAAAATAGCGCATAAAAATAAATTGAAAGTTGGTATTTGCGGTCAAGCGCCTTCTGATTTTCCTGATTTTGCTGAATTTTTAGTAAAATGTGGCATTGATAGCATTTCTTTAAACCCGGACACTGTTTTAAAAACAACTTTAAAAATATTGGAAATGGAGAAAAAATTAGAAAATAAAAAAATGAATAATGGACATAAAAAATAATAGGCCCTGTTTTCTTGTGTTTTACTTGTTTGATTAGTTTTTTCTGGCAAAATTGTTCTTTTCATTAATTTGTTTTGTTCATCAATTATTTTTTTAAGCAAAAAGGAGTGGAGAAAATGGCTAAGAAGAAAAGAAAGATCAGAGTGGTTGATTTGCTTAATTTCAAAAAGATTATCTGGCTTCCTTTTAACACCAAAAAACGCCGGCAAATTAGGCTGACAGCGATTTTTAAAAGGTAGCCAGATCGCGCGCCACCTCTAAAATTTTGAGGTGGTTTTTTATTCAATTAAATTTTTAAAATAAAAAAACAAACGTATAAAGTTTGTTTTTTTATTCGATAGGGAAATATTGTTGGTGGAATGAATCGAATTTTTTCGCGATTCCACGCAAAGCGGACCGTACGGGATTTGAACCCGTGATCTCCTCCGTGACAGGGAGGCGTGTTAACCGGGCTACACCAACGGTCCGTTTTGCGCGGAATAGATAGGATTTGCGTCAGATTGATTTTTAGCGGCGTTCGTTTTGCCCATTTAGATTAGGGCGGAAATAGATAGAATAATCGGACCACACTGCGAGGCTGCTTTGCAAGTGACATTTATTTTTTATATTTTTTATATTTTAACATCAAGGTTTAGAATTGACAAGATGCTTATTTTATTGTAAAATAAATTAATCTTGCTTTATGTTTAAAATTGGTGGATATAAAGCGAGATACATTATTTTTAAAATTTATTTAATTAATATGAATAAAAGCAGAGAAAATATAATTCCATTTAAAAAACCTGGCGAAGAAGAGCCAAAGGTTGGAAAAGAAGCGGCTGAAGTTGAGAAGGAAACGGCTGAAAAAATTTATAAAAATTTGCTTGACGCTTATATAAAAGGGGCGGTAGATGTTTCTGATATTGAAAATTATATTAAAGAATTTCTCAATGAATTAGAATTAGCTAAGAAAGAGAATAGGCCCCTTCCTGAAGAGTTCGGTGACGAAGAGGTTAGAGCGCACTATGCCCTTTTGAAAGATATTAGGCAAGGGAAAGTTAAAAAAGAGGAAAAGATAAAAAAAGTAAAAACAGAAAAAAAAGTGAAGTACGAATTAAGCGATGAAGAAGCAGAAAGAATTTTAATTGAGGCTGGTTTTAAAGAAGAGTATGTAAAAACAATGTACGAAGGAAAAGGGGTTTTAGAGGAAATGTTTGAGGAAAAACTTACACCTGAGCGAATTGCCAATCGGGCAAAAGAGATTAAAGAGCGATTAGGTGAGGTTAGTCTATCTGAGCAAGAAATTGAAAATCAGGCAAAAGAGGAGTTAAAAACAGAAGCACTTAGAGAATTTTTAACCTCTCATGAATTAGTGGTCAGGGGGGTTTGGGCGTTCAATGAAAAAGAAAAAAAATGGGGCATTTTGCGCCGTACAAATCTTGATGGACGGATTTCGTTAGAATTGCTTAAATTAGCTGGCATTGATATTACCAAAGTAAAATTTGTTGCGCCCGGAGATTGGAAGAAAGGGGCTATTAATCTTGACACAGGCTATCGCGACGGTTTTGTTGTCCAAGTCGACTCTGCTGAGGGAGAAAAGAAGGAGTTTATTGCTACAACTTTTTTTGACCATCACGGTGCAAGAAGCGACAGCAACACTTCATCAACCAAATCAATTTATGAAACGCTTGTTGAATTTAAACTTTTAGAAAAGACCCCAGAATTTGATAAATTAGTTGAATTTGTGACGCAGATTGATAATTTTTCTTATCCTAGCATTGAAAAATATTTTGAGATAAGTGACCGGACTATTTTGGGCCTTCAAAGATTTATTACATTTAAAAATTTATTAAAATATATTAAAACTGGTCGCAGTTTTACTGACATATTAAGCGATAAAGATTTAGTTGAGTATGGTTTTGTTTACAAAGATAAGGAGGGTCGTGTTGTAAATCGAAGTAAAGAACAAAGAGAAATAATTGACAGTTCTAAGAAGAGATTAGAATGGTTGAAAAAAAATGGTTTCATTGTTGACACGAAATACGGTAAAATAGTAGTTGATATTGAAAGTCAGCTTCGCGGCGGACAATGGGCAACTATGGCCGAAGGATACGACGGTTATTTGAGTTATAATTACAAAAAAGGCGGTGAAGGATTTTTTTTGGCCTTGAATAAAGGAAAACTTAAGGATTTGGGTTTACTGCAAGGAGTTTTGGTCAGAGACACGATGTATATTCAGCCGCGAGGCAAGGAAAAACTTCATGTTGCATTGGGAGATATCATTAAAAAAATAATTTCTCCTAATTTTAGACTAACTGGCGCGTTAAAAGGATTTTTGGAAAAAGAAAAAGAAGTAAGAGAAGGAATTAGAGAAATAAAAAAGCCAGAAACAAAAAAGAAAGTAGAAATAAAAGAACCAACCGTAGAAAAATTGAAGAAAGAAGAAATTAAAGAAAAGATTTCAAAAGAGATTGAAGAAAAAGAAAGAAGAGAGGCCTTAATTAAAAAATATGAAGAAATTTTAGCAAAACATCCTATTCATGGCAAAGAGTCAACTGAAGAAGAACGGCGGAAAATAGCAGAAAGGTTTGCCGACGTAGAGTTGAAAGAATTAAAAGAAAAAATTTAGATAAACAAATAAAATTAGATAAACAAATAAAAAAAGAAGTGAAAAAGATTTCGCTTCTTTTTATTTTATGCAAAATCTTTCTCACTTCTTCATTAATCTTTCAGAAGCTGCTCTAGCTCTTCTAGTTGTTTGTCCAGCTGCTGAAATTTCTGAGACGTCTCAGTTCGTTTCTCAGTTCGCTCAGATTTTCTTGCTGTCAGCGCGAAAAAGGTAAGAAGAGCGATTACTAGCAGTATCCCCAAAACCAGCCTTTTTGCAACCCGCTTTTGTCTGAGCAGTTTTTGTCTCGGGGAGCCGCTTTTCCGTTTTCGTTTTGTTTGCTTGGCAGCCCCCAGAGCAGGAGTTGCGGACGGAGTTTCTAGCGTCGTCTTAGTCACAGAAGAAGATTCTGGCTCAGGCAATCTTGAAGTTTTCTCTTTTGCCTGAGTCTCCAGTGGCTCGGCAGTCGCTGGAGCAGTTGTCTGCTCCTCGAGATGCAGGGTTGGGGGTGGGGTTGGAGATACAGGTTGTTCTGACTCAGGCGATTCTGAGGTTCCCTTTCCCTCTATTGACTCGATCTCTTCTTCCAATAGCTTGAGTTCATCTTCCAAGGGATCAGGAACTCCCTCTTCCGGTGGTTTAACTGATTTCTCTGGTTCTTCTGGCCCTATCCGCACTGTGCGTCCTTTCATCGACATTCCATCAAAGCAAAGAGCCATCGAAGCTGATTTAGGATCGAGAAAATAAATTTTAGCCTTTGCTTCTTTTTGGTCCCTTTTGATGTCGATTTTTTTGATTCCGTCTTCCCCAGGATCGAGCAGTACAAATTTTCTCACCTCTTCTTCTGAGATGTCAGGGGGAAACCCCCGACCAATTACTACCGTTGCCATTTAACCCTCCTTATTTTTTAAGGATTTTTTAGTTTTATAAATAAATCTTAACAGATTTTTTATTTTTTGTCAAGTTTTTTTAACAGATTTATCAATTGGTGATATTATTTTTAAATTTTAAATTTAAGCATATTGCTGCCTTATAAATAGAAAAATTATTAGAAATAAAGGAATCTGTTTGTCAAGGGAAATTGACATTTACTTTGTTTATGAATAAAAAGGCTATTTCTAGAAAAAAGCCAACTGAAGTCAGGTAAATTAGTCTATTTGGAAGTTAAATTTTAATTTAAATATAAATAAAAATAATAAATAAAATAAAAAAGAGGTAAAAAAGATTCCATGAAATCTTTTTTACCTCTAAAATTATTCGTTCAGCAGATGATTAAGTTCTTCCAGCTGTTTGTCCAGCTGATCGAATTTTCGGTCTAGATTTTTTTGTTTCACTGGTTGTGCCGATTGTGATTTTGTGGTAGGTTGGTTTTTCTGCTCCTGCTCCTTTGTTAAAAAGGTCAGAAGCAAATAAACCAGAAGCGCAAAAGAAATTGTTGCTAGCCCTATGAAAACTACCTTTAAAAATTTTTTGTGTTTTGGTCTAGGCTCTGGCAAAGCTAATGACGGGCTTGACGAAGGGCGAGGCGGAAGCGCCGGCGGCATCCAACTTATGTAAACCTTCTTTTCTTCTGACGGGTCCCCATTCCAGGGTAGCCCGTTTAGACAAACTACCCTTTCTGCCACCCCTCGGTCCGTGAACGATATTACGGCCGATCGTTCGCGGAAAACGATATTTTCAACAGCGTCTTCTGGGAGTTCCACTCCCTTTTTTAGAAACTCTAGGAGATCTTTTTTGGTTGCTCCTGGCTTGATGTTTGCAATGTATACTTCGTAAATTTCTTTATCGTCAGGCATTTTATCCCTCCTTAACAAAGCCCTTAAGCAGTTTGATTTGGAGACACATAGAATGAGGAGGAGGCATTCTAGGTCCCAAACCAAACTACCTAAGGGCTTGTTAGCATTTTTTTGAAAGAACAATTTTGGAATAGTTCACTTTAGCAAATTTTTTATACTTTGTCAAGCCTTGCACAAGATTTATTAACGGGAATTTAAAAGTCTTAATTTCTAAATTAGATCTGACCGTTTTTCGCGATCGTGAAAAACGGTCAGAATTTAAAATTTAAATTGACTGCCAAAAATTCAATATAACGGATCAATTTTAATTTATAGATGACTAAAATACCAATCATTAAAAATTTAAAAATCATCAAATAAAAAGCTCGACAATTTTTTGTCGAGCCACGCGAAACTATTCACACATTTCAGGAGGCTCGCATCTTACGATGCGGAGCCCCTTGCCCGCCTGTACCTTTATCGGTGGGCAGGCCAGAGAATTTTCTTTTTCCTCCGTTGTTTTTTTGTCGCACTCTTTTATTTTTTCCTTTGCTTTCACTACGAGTGCTTCCGCTTGTTTCAGCTTACTCTCGTACGCTGCAATTTCATCCCGGAGGTCGCTGCAGTTGCAGTCGGAGTTAGACCAGATAAGCCAACCTACCCCTACTCCTACAAGGAGCAGGAAAAGGCTTATGATCACCATGAGCCACAATTTGACCCAAATACCGGCTACACCTTTTATCTTCTGGAATAACTTACTCATTTTATCCTCCTTTTAGTTTTATATTTTATTAAAACACAAAATTAAATTTTTGTCAACCCCACACTAATTTTACGAGGTAATTGTTCGGCAAAGCGCTTCGCCCCAAAAGGACGCGCTATTCGCGCAAACTGCATAGCTCACCTAATTTTAGGGGTTTAGCCATTAATAAAAAAGGACTCGGCAAAACTTTGCCGAGCGTCTATAAATTGAATTAACAGTCCTTATTCTATTTTAAATGATTATGCATGCTGACAATTTTCTTTTTTTCAGGGATTTCATGTGGAGCATGGTTAGCATGCGGGAAAGTTTTGTAAGCAGAGGGCGGTTGCATGGCTGGATGGTAAGTTATAACAGTAAAAGCAATTCCAGCAAAGAGGCCCAAAATCAGGCCCATTAAAACGTTCAAAACCAAATTCGGCTTAACAGGATAGCGAGAAGCAAGCGGCGTTGAAACCATTTTTATTTCAAGCCCGGGCATGCCAAAATATTCTTTGCCTTCGCGCATTAGGACATCAGCAATAGCGCTGGCAATCGTTGTTGCTTGCTCTTTGTCTTTATGATAAACAGTTATGTCAACCATGCCTGTACCATAGATTACCTCGGTTTTAATCATTTTTTGCCACTGTTTTCGGCGCTTAATTTCATCTTCAGACCAAATATATTCAATATCAGTTCTTGATTTAATGACTTTATCAAAAAAAGAGGTGGTGTAAGCAATTTGGGCAATGTTTTCACCGATTTTTTCCGCGGATTTAAGAGCGCTGTAAGCGTCCATTCCACCGCCCCAAGGAATAACAAGCAGTCGGACTTTGGAACTATAAAGAAACGGTTGAATCAGACTTAAAACTAAACTTAAGGCAACTGCTCCAGTAGTGATGATAAAAACAGTCCGCCAATTTTGTTTTAAAATTTTTAAATAACTTATTTTTTCCATACATTATTAAAATTAATATAAAAACTATTTTAATTCTTCTAACTTCACTGGAATAGTCAGCTCTTTTTCTCCTCTTAAAATAAGAAGGTCAATAGAATCGCCGGCTTTGTATTCTTGAATAATATTGGTTAAATCTTTAAGAGCAGAAAGCTCCTCTTTATCAACCTTTATAATAATATCTCTTGGTTTGAGAAGACCGACCCCTGGGCTTCCGTCTAAGACTGCTTTAATATTTAAATTTTTGTTTTCGTAGAGCAGAGCGCCTCTTATTAAACCATAATTGATTTCTTCATTCAAAAAAGAAACAGAAGCCAAATCAATATAATTTACACCTAAAAATGGTCTTTTGATTTTTTTATATTTTAAAATATCAACAAAAGCATTTTTAATATCGCTGACAGGCAAGACAGCAGTAAAATTTTCTTTTGTTAAATACTTTGACAAAACTAGTCCAATGATCTCTCCTTTCAGATTCACTAAAGGAGTGCCAGGTTTGTAAGATTTCCCATTAATTAAAATAAATTTTGAAATTTTTTCTGAAGATTTTATTAATTCTATTTTTTCTCCCGCTGGTTCAAAATTTATACTTGCGATTTTTGAAAACGACAGTCCGTCTTCTAGGGCAACAACATCTTGCCCTATTTTTAATTCTTCTTTATCTCCTATTCCTGCAACTGGCAAGTTTTCTGTTTCTACTTTTAAAAATATTGCGCCAGAGAATTTGTCTAAAATTAATTCCTCAACCTTATATGATTTTTTATCAAAAGTAACAATTAGATATTCGTTTTTTAAATCGTTAATGACTTCGTTAGTCGTTAAAATCCAGCCGTCCGAAGTCAAAATTACCCCCTTGCCTAAAGCTTCAGAAGGTAGATAAACTTGATCTAAAATTTCCTTTTGGTTTTCTTTTTTGGCTAAATGAATATCAACTGTTGTAGAAAAAGCTCTTTCAACAGCCAAATTTGCTTCTGTTTCTTCAGGGATTGCTGGCTTTTTTTTCTCGGCTAATTTTTGAAAAGATACCAAAGACGGTTGGGGAGGCAAAAGATAAGCCTCAACTAATAATGACCCAACAATACCAGCGGCTAAACCAAAAATTAAAGAAATAATAATAATTTTCAGAACTGAAAATTTCATATCCAGCGAGTTGTTCCTAAAATTAATATTAGCACAATTGAGCCAATAATTAAATGTCTTTTAATGACCAATGAATTTAATGTTCCTAAAAGATAAAATCTACTTAGACCTGAAAGTAAATAATAGACAACAGACAAAAAAGCGCCGCTTGCGTAAAAATCAATTGGGAGAAAAGAAATTACCCATGCCAATTGGCACAAAATCAATCCAATTATTAATATGTAAAGAAAACTTTTTTTAAAATCAATTTTATTGATCCACATTGTTTGATATGCTAATGAAACTGTCACTAATAAAACCAACAGAACCACTAACCAAACAGATATATTTAAAAATATTAGAAGTCCAAAAAATCCTGAGTAAAAAAACAAAAGCGAAATTAAATTAATATAACTTGAAATATTTTCTAACGAATTTATTTGGTATTTTTCATGCCGGTAAATATAAATAAAAATTGCTTCTAAATATAGACCTAACAAAAAAGCCACAAGAAAAATCAAAAAATGTTTAAATAGTTGATTTTCCAAAAAAAGAATAAAAAATAAACCGCCTACCATTAAAAAAAGCGGTGATATTAAAAAATTCCATCTCGCTATAATGGTGATTAATCCTTTGCCAATTAATTTCCAGATTAGCGCTGCCACTGTCAAAATTAAAATAGGAAATAGCCAGTAAATCAAAAATGGTTTTTTCAAAAGCAATTCATAACTGGCAAAAATTAAAAACGGACAAAAAATAGGAATAAAACGATTTAAAAGTATCATTTGCATTCAATCTGAAGATGTTTTAATTCTCTATTTGAGAAAGACTATTACATCAATAATTCCTTTCATAAATATTTTACTATTTTCTAATCTTATTTCTTCCAATCTTCCTTCTTTACCAATTATTTCATTAATTTGATTTAATTTATCTTTTAAAACTCTTTCAAATAAGATGTTTGATAAAAAAACAGGGACCGATAGATTCCCTAATTTAATCTTTGTTAATTTAACGGTAATTTGGCCGTTCTGAATTTTCGGCTGAAAGCGTACGGTAAAAAAAATTTCTGGTTTAATAAACCGTCCAAAAATTTCAATTTCTTTTTGCGATATTGCTATCTGGGCTTTTGAAAGGGGAAGCGAACCAACTTCAATTCCCCGAAGTAAGGAAGCAGTCAATTCTTCCTCAGTAAATTCTAATTCTATTTCTACTTTTTGATTTTCTTCGCCAGGAGATATTTTTTCCTTGACTTGGCTCTTAATCTTGTTTTCAAAAAGTTCGTTTAAATTTTCAACCCTTTTTTGTTGAGGCGTGATCACTCTAAGCGGTTCTGGCTGTTTGTAAAAAATTTTTGAAAAAAAAGGAATTTCAAATAATCCCGTTTTTGCGACGGTTGCGGTTCCTAAAAACAAAATTAATAAGACAAACAAAATTTCTAAAAAACAACAACTTAAAACTCTCCTTCTTTTTTTTCTTTTAAGTTCTTTAACTACTTCTTCTCTTAATTCTTCTTTAAGCTTTTCTTTTTCGCTTTTCTCTCTGAGCCATGGATCAGGTGAAATTAAATTTTCCTGCTCTTGGCGCGTCATAAAAAATTGTTCAATAAAGTTAACTAAATAGCAGAACCAGAATCTTTTTCTTTAAAGTCTTGAATAAAAATACTAACAATAGAAGCAAAAGGAATGGCTAGCAAAACTCCGGCGACTCCTGCTAGCTTTGCTCCGATTATTAAAGCAATTATAGATATAATTGGATTTAAACCAACCGTCTTTTTCATCACTTTTGGCACCAAAAGGTTGTTTTCTAACTGCTGGATTATAATGTATAAAATAACCACCATTAACGCTTTTAATGGCGATGCCCCAAAGGCAATAAATACAGCTACGGTAGCACCAATGAAAGGGCCTACATATGGAATAATTTCTGTTATTCCAGCGATTAATCCTAAAGCCAGGGCATAATCAACGCCGAGAATCAAAAGGCCGACATAAGCCAAGCAGCCAACAACTAAACAAAGAATAAGTTGCCCCTTAAACCAAGCAATCATTTTTTGTTTGATTTTGATGGAGACTTGATTTACATATGGCAAATAATGAGCTGGAATCAGAGATTTTATCATTTTTTTAATCGGGTCTTCCTGCGTGACCATATAAAAAGTCAAAACCAAAACCAAAAAAAGAGCGGCAACACTGCCAAAGACGCCGCCTAAAGTAACAAAAATCCCGCGGGTCAAACCAGCCCCAACAGATTTAAAGCTTTCTTGCAAATTTTTAAAGTCGCCTTTCACAGCAAATTCTCCAATCCAAGTTTTAGCAATTTTTTCCCAATAAGCAGGAAGTTTTTCTATCAACTGCTGAAACTGTAAAATTATAGGAGGAACCAAAAGAACAAGAATCAAGCTTAAAATTGTAATTAAAATCACATAAACAGCTAAAACCGCGAGTCCGCGAGGTATTTTTCTTTTTTCAAACCAATCAGCTAAAGGATCAATTAATATGGCTAAAATAAACGAAAGAAAAAGAATAATTAAAACATCCCTGATTAAATAGATAAACCATAAAGCAAGCAAAATGAGAATTATTTTTATTATTGTAAGAGTTGAGACATTAATTAACTGAGGTTTTGATTCTGGCATACATATTAAAAATATGAGTTATATGAATTAAACTAATCTTTTAAAATAAGAATAACCTTTAAACATTTTTATTATAATAACATAAAAACAAAAAAAAACAAACCTATTGAATCAGCGTAACTATTTATTTATAATAATTAAATGAATACAATTACTATAAACAAAAAAGCATATTTTGACTACGAAATTATCGAAAGTTTTGAAGCGGGAATAGTATTAACAGGACAAGAGGTTAAATCAATAAAAACTGGTCATATTTCACTCGCTGGCTCTTATGTTATAATTCAAAACAATGAAGCCTGGCTTTTGGGCGCTCATGTCCCTCCTTACAAAATGGCTGGCCCTTTGCCCGGTTATGAACCAACTCGGAGCAGAAAGTTGCTTCTTAAAAAACAAGAAATGCAAGCGCTTATTGGTAAGACAAAACAAAAAGGCTTGACTTTAATACCGCTTAAAGTTTATACTAAAAGAGGAAAAATAAAATTGGAGTTTGGTTTGGCTCGAGGAAAAAGAAAGTATGAAAAGAGAGAAGTGATCAAAAAAAGAGAAGCAGACAAAAAAATTAGGGAAGCGTTGAAAAATAAAATTTTTTAGTTCTTCAGTTTATTAGTTTTCAATCAATTTGGGGATGCAAGGAATCGATAAAAGTTTGAAATAAACAAAGCAGGTCGAGTTTGCTAAATCTCGTAAAAATTTAGCAAAACAATAAGTGCAAACTTATTTAACAAAGTAAAGAACGCATTTGCCGTTCCTAGCTTTGCAACTGCTGCTGCTTAATTTGCAACAGCACATCGGCTGCTGATTCCTAATAAGCAGGGCCTGGTGTCATAATTAGGATAGGTAGTTTTTTAGTTTTGGAAAAACTACTGAAAAAATACAAAACTAGGAGAACAAAGATTTTGTCAAATTAACACTTTGTTCTCGACAATACCGATTTGACTAAGCCTGTAGAATTGTTTTATTTTAACTTTTAGACGCGGGTTCAATTCCCGCCATCTCCATTTGTAAAACTTTCAAAATGCGTAAAGCTTTCCGATGAAGAAACGGATGCATAATCGTTTGCGGGAATTGAACCAGGGAAGGGTCGGAAACCGTAAGGTTTCCGATTCGTGGAAATATTAAAACCGCATGGTTTTAAAGCGCAGTCCCGACCAAAATGTCGGGACGAGCAGTGAGATTCCCGCCATCTCCATTTGTAAAACTTTCAAAATGCGTAAAGCTTTCCGATGAAGAAACGGATGCATAATCGTTTGCGGGAATTGAACTTCAGTCCATTATTTTAACTATAACTCATAATTTATAAAACCTTGCGAATATCAAGAAAAAAACCAATAAAAATTCAAGAAATTCGTTATCGAGTCAACAGACAAATTTTTACTCCTGAAGTAAGAGTAATTAATGAGGAGGGAAAAAATTTGGGAATCATGCCGACCGAAAAAGCATTGGAATTAGCTCAAGAAAAGGGTTTAGATTTAGTCGAAGTTTTCCCAAAAGCAGTACCATCTATTGTAAAAATTATTGATTACGGAAAGTTTCTCTATCAAAAAGAGAAAGAGGCGCGAAAACAAAAGGCAAAACAAAAAAGAGTAGAAATAAAGGGCATCCGCCTTTCTCTCCGCATTAGCCCTCATGACAGAGAAATTCGACTCAAGCAAGCAAAAGAATTTTTAGAGGAAGGAAATAAAATTAAGGTTGAAATTATTCTAAAAGGGCGAGAACGACAATATGCTAATATGGCAAAAGATGTCATTAATCAATTTTATAAGGTACTCGAGACATTGATGCCAATCAAAATTGAACAGCCTTTAGAAATGCAGGGCGGCAAAATTTCAATTGTCATAGGAAGAAAATAAACAATAATTATTGAAAACTATGAAACTCAAAAGTCATAAAGTAGCAGTAAAAAGATTTCATATTACTAAAAGGAAGAAAATCTTGAAACGTTATTGTGGTCAGGATCATTTTAACGCGCGCGACGCAGGAAAAATTACTCGAAAAAAACGCAGAGACGCACCAATATCAAAATCGTATAGAAAGACATTAAGAAAGTTAATTCCGTATAAATAATTTTAAGTTTAAAATTTTTAAAATATGCCAAGGGTAAAACGAGGAAAAACACATCTCAAGAAAAGAAGAAAACTTCTTCGGCAAGTAAAAGGTTACAAATGGGGGAGAAAAAGTAAAATCAAGTTAGCCAAAGTTGCGGTCCTTAAAGCCGGCGTTTATGCTTATCGTGATCGAAGAGTTAAAAAAAGAGAAGCAAGAAAATTGTGGCAAGTGCAAATAAATGCCGCTGCCCGTCAGCAGGGTTTGAACTACAGCAAATTAATTCATAAATTAAAAAAGGCAAACATTGAATTGGACAGAAAAATTTTGGCTGATTTAGCTAATAGTTACCCGGCTGTTTTTGCTAAGATTATTGAACGCGTTTAAGGTTAAGGTCGATTTATATACTCGTGAGTAAAATCCACAAAAATTTTATTATTACTTTGTTTGGTTAAACGAAAAATAGTTTTGCTTGCAAAAGAATTTTCTATTATTTATCTCCGAAATTGATAAACCAAAATGCAATCCAAAAAGATTGCATTTTTATTTTTAGATTACAAAAATGAAACGCGATGGTGTCCATTATAATAATTAGTGTCAATTTTTCATTATTTGCCTTTGTAAGACTTTGTAAGATTTGGAAAAGGGAAAGGAAATTAAACAGGTGTGCTTATCTTATATAGGGGCTTGACAAATTTGAAATATGTGTTAAGGTGCTTTTGCAGTCTTTTGGCTGCAATTGGAGGCTTGTTTGAGCCTTGTTTTGGCTTGAGCAACTGTCATTTGGTCTTTGAAAATTTTTGTAAAAAATCCGTAAAAACGGTTTAGATAAAGGGAAAGATAACGGAGGAAACAGATAAACGAAAGGAAAAGGAGGAGGAAGATGAAAAGGGATCTTTGGGTTTTCGCTTTTGCCGCGGTTTTCATTTTCGGATGTTTCGGCTGCGGCAACGAGGGAGAAAAGTGTTCTCCCGCCTGCCAGCCGGGGTTGGTCTGTTACTGTTACGGCGAAAACTGCCAGTACGAATGTCACTATCCCTGTGACTGGGATTGGCAGTGTCCCGTTCAGCGGCCGTTCTGCAAACTTATCGGTGACGGTAAGGTAAACGGCTATGACGGAATCTGCGTTCCCGGAGATGGTACGAATGAAGTTTCCAAGCTCTGCAATCCGGGCGAAAGAATCTCCTGCTATACTGGTATGGCTGGCGTTTGTGCTCTTGGCGAGCGCCGTTGTTTGGCCAATGGATCAGATTTTGGGCCCTGTGAGCCGCTTTCTTCTGGTGGGTCAGAGATTTGCGGCGACCGCATCGACAACAACTGCGACGGCCGGCCGGACGAGAATTGCGTTTGCCAGCCTGGTGAGACAGTTCTTTGTCTCACAGGTCTTTTTGGGGCCTGCTCAGTCGGTCAGGCAAGATGTCTTTCTGATGGCTCGGGATTTGGGTTTTGTGTATCCCAAGTTCAACCATCGGTTGAGATCTGCAACGACGGCTTGGATAACGATTGTGACGGTCATGTAGACAATGGATGCCATTGTGTGGTTGGTCAAACGCAGGCTTGTCTCACTGGGCTTTCTGGAGCATGCGCTCTGGGCAGCCAGGTTTGTTTGCCTGACCACAGCTTTGGGCCATGTATTCCGGAAAGCGCACCGTCAGCCGAGGTCTGCGACGGGCTGGACAACAACTGCGACGGCCAAGTAGACGAAGGTCTACTCAATGCCTGCGGTACCTGTGGTCCGGTTCCTGCTGAGATCTGCGACGCGCTTGACAACGACTGCGATGGTACTGTGGACGAAGGCTGCGAGTGCGTAGCCGGAAGTTCACGACCTTGCGGCACTGACCTCGGCGAATGCACCACCGGAACCCAGACCTGCGTCAACGGCTTC
>JBBIUS010000008.1:0-32927 GCA_037440105.1 Candidatus Falkowiibacteriota bacterium | reverse complement strand
GCTGGGGTGACAAAGTATTATTCGCCAGATCAAACTGATATTCCAGAAGGAATTTGCCAAGGCGGGCCATATGATGGCAAATCATGCATTCCGGGTGGCAACGAATGCGGCGACCCAACAAAAGGCGGAACTTGCGCCATGAAATCAAGGGTCAGCACAATTATGGGTTGGTGGGGTTATTGTTTGGAAAAAGATAAAAGCAGAAATATAAACGGCGACCAAGACCAATTTGCCTGTCTAACCTGGCTCCCAGTTGACCATCTAATGGGCAGCGCTGATATTTATAACCAATACCTTGAGGCAGGCTTTGCTTCTAATCCTCCAAGCGTTTATGGTCAATACTACTGTCTTGAAGGAAGCGGTGTTGCTGGAAGCGATGGAGATTATCAAGAGAAAACAAGAGTAGGCGGTGTCTCCCGCGCAAGTGAGAGACCTCTTTGCGTTCAAGCTGCGTGCGAAGGAGGTGGTAATCTTATTTGCGACGATGAAAGTCTACCAACCTGCAGGGGAAATGCTCAGTGCAATAACGGTTCATTGACATGCGGGCCGCCTGTTTGTAGTGACGGCAGTTCACCACGATGTGATGATAATAGTAATCCTGAATGCATTAGTTCCTGTTATGACGATCAAGATAATCTAACAGATTCACAACCGTTTTGTTGGTTAGGCGGTTCAATGTGCTTAAGTGGAGGATTTGTGGTTTCAGCAGGTGGATTTCAATTCGGTAGAGATAGTGTAGCTCCTAGTGCAGAAGAAAATTTTTATCAATATCAAATTGAAAAAATAATTTTTAAGGTTATAGCAAGAGACGGCGAGGACCCAAGCAGAGATACAGAAATAGAACTTTGGGCAGACGGCACCGAAGATTGGCTAGAAACCACTACTCATAACAGAAGTCCGGGTATTGTTGTGACTGGCAAATATTTGGGTCGAGATAATGAACTCATTCTATTTTATGGTAGTAGTGCAAATCCGCAAGCAAGTTGGGGATATGTTACGAATACAGGAAAAGTCTGCTATGGAAACTCAGATTGTGAATCTATTTCTGGCAATATCCTCGGGGGAAATGATGGCGGGTCATTTAAAATTAAGAATAATATTATAGACGGCAACGACGCCGGTATTTGGAATAATAAGTATCAAGCGAAAGACATTTGCCCAGGTGGGCGTGAGAGCGATGGTAACTGGCATGCCATAAGATTAAGGTTTAATAAAACTACAGGAAAATTTGAAGGCTATGATTGGGCTTATTGTGATGAATCACCTGGCTCAGGGGGTATAGTTTATGAAGTAACTTTCAAAATGAAAGAAATGTGTTACCGAATTGCTGACACTGCTGCAACTTCAAACACTGCCTGGACAAACCGGGTTTGGCAGGCAGGAAGCCATACCATTTCTGATTTGGGCTATGAATATTCAACTCCAATGACTCCTTTTGGCAGTCTTCAAATAAATGCGCCGAGTACTAGTCAAATCACTATTACTGAACCGACTGTATTTGATTGTCCGTCCTCCAATGGTGAATCTCGCACTGGCGTCTCTCAGTGTAAGACGCCTCGTCCTTTGCCTTACGTTTATACTCCTGGTGCTCCTTACAGTTGTCCCAATGGTGCATGTGCGAGATCTGAATTGAGCGGACAAACAGTGACACGTATAATAGTTAACGCGGCTCAAGGGAAAGATGTTAATTGGGCAAAAGAACGTCTTAATGAGATTTTCGCCCGTTCCTGGGGAATTTATAAATGGGATGCGGGAGAAGAAAAATATACATTAATAGAAGATGGTGATGCGAATTGGAATATTACTGAAACAGGGGATGGGAGTGAGGCGCCGAGTCCGCCGGAGGTGGCGGCAATTGGGCCGTGTCGGGACAGCAAGTGTCAGCCAGGCGCTTCTGGGACAATTACTGTCAATGAAAAATCTTCTGGCACGGTTATTTCAAGAACCGGAAATTTAAAAGCAACCATCAAATTCTTTGCCTGGGCAGACGAAAATCAGATGCCGATTAAGTCAGTGGTTGTTGATTTTGACAATGGGGTAATAAGAAATCCTGGCGAACAAAATTTCTATAAAAATCATATGGGTTATAAATCTAATGGCAATTCGCAGTGCGATAACACTAACTTTGGCAGAAGCACTGATGCTTGTGTTGAAGAGCCATTTGTTTTCCAGACAACCTACACCTGCACCCGCAATGTCGGTCCAAACTGGAACTCCACCTGCCCAGACCCAACTATCTCCGGCGGCTGCTGCGTCTTTGTGCCAAAAGTTCAGGTCAAAGACAACTGGGGTTGGTGCAATGGAAGTTGTCCAGGAGAACCAGGCGGAGATGGGTGTTATGATAAAAGCTGGGATACGCCAACTGGGGTGAATGAGTGCGAGACGATTCATCCTCAAAGTGCGGCTGATCCAATGGATCCTTGGACTTACTTCGCCGATAAAGTAATTGTCGTACCCAGGTAATCAAACATAAAAACATAGAAACATAAAAACATAGAAACAAAATTTCAGAATAAAAAATGCCCCGTGTTTCCTTGACGGATTCACGGGGCGCATCGTCCTCAGCTGGATTGACGCGTCAGTCTACCCTACGGTAGATGATTGGCGGATTGGGGCCGAGGCCATAGTCGATTTGGAATTCGACTCTTCTGCCGTCCTCGGTAATTTGACCACCCTCCACGTAGGCCGTGCACTCGCTGGCATGGGTTTTGCAGAGAGAGAGAGAATCGTCGGCCTCGACACAGAGACCGCTGAGTGGTTGATACGGTCCCGCAAAAGTAGGAGTGTCTGGGCATGCATATCTGTCGCTAGATTCGAGAATCTGCATTACCACGTTTACCTCGATCCCATCGCCCTCCCTTCTCCACTTTCCTGTCAAGTCGCGGTAAAGAATTATGTTGACATCGGTTCCTTCTTGCGTTACATTCACTTCCATTGGGCTTGGCGCTTGGAGCCGGCCCGGATAGGAAAGGAGAACAGAATGCATACCTACGAGAAGGTTCTCGAAAGTGTGCGGCGTCTGAAAGCCGCTCGGCTGACCGTCCAGATTGATGTCAGCGTTCGCCTCCACACCCGCGGCCGTGGCCGTCACGGTGAGCGAGCCGTACTGGGTCGTGTCTCCACCGCCGTCGTCACCGTCGCCGCCTCCGCCGTCGCAGAGAGAGGGGTTGCAGGAGCAGTCATTGCAGGTTCCTCCGTCCCCGCAGGCACTGAGAAAAAAAGCGAGAAAAGACATCAAGGCAAATGATTTTCCAAAGAATTTCATCTTTCTCCTCCTTTGAAAGATGTTTTCCGTTTTTCCTATCTCCCACCCTAATCCATTTTTCCAATTTTGTCAAGGTGACGCAGAAAATTGCAGAAGAATTTCTTCTGCGGGTTTTTTGCGGAGTTAGAAGAGGAGAGTCCAAGGGTTACCGCGGTTTTAGAAGCAAGGCCTGGTTTAGATAGAAGGAGTGGCTTAAAAAAACTTGCAAAAGAGTCAATTATGGTTCGGCTTGAAGGGGCAGGAAAATGGTATTATCTCCCACCCTAATCCATTTTTCCAATTTTGTCAACCCCGCACTAATTTGTTGAATGTTAAGTGTTTTTTTAGATTAAGTTATTTATTTGCAATTATCTTAAGCTTTTTCTCTCAAGACCACTTTATCCCACATTTTATGTGGGATTTATCAACAAATTAGTGCGGGGTCAAGGGTAAGATTTGACATTGTATTTTCTTTTTGGTATTCTAAAAATGCAAATAAAATTTAATTTTATGGACCAAGGAACAAAACAAGAGTTTGAAAATTTAACAGAAATAATTAAGGGAAGTTTTAGTGAGGTGGACAAAAGGATGACTACTTTAGAAGAAGGTTTGGAGCACGTGAAAAACCAGATGGTTACCAAAGATTATCTTGATGAAAAACTCTCTGATTTACGCGGAGACCTTACTATTTTGATGCGCAAAGGAGACGCAAAACTTTTGCGTTTAGTTGAACTCTTAAAAGAAAAAAATGTTTTGAGTGATGAAGAGGTGAAATCATTGTTGGCCATGGAACCATTTCCAAAACTGACTTTGTAATTTTAAATTAGTTCTGGACGCAGAAGAAATTCTTCTGCATAAAATTGCAGAAGAATTTCTTCTGCGGGTCTTCTGCGGGTTTGAACTTTCTCTGCTTTTGATTTTTTGCTATAATAAAAAAAGATTTTGAAAATAATGTAAATTTTATGAAAAACAACAAAGAAAAAGAAATTGGGCCAGCCCCTGAAAAGCTAGAATCAAAAAGAAGATTGAGATTAGAAGATTTAATCAGAGACAAAAGCGAAGAAAATGTTAGGCAGTATGTAGTAGATTTGTTAAGTGTGCTGGAAGCAAATGAGCCTGAACTTACTGAGATTTTAGAAGCAAGGCCCAGCTTAGACAGAAGAGGGTCTTTAGCGCAACATTTGGTAAAGATAATCCAGATTCGGCTTGAGGGAGCAGGGACATGGTATACGGCAACCCATGAAGAATTTGAAGCAAGTATAATTGAAAATGCGCTAGGGCACATCTATTTTATGAAGCACATTGATGAAGTGCTAAAAGCAAAAGAAGAGGAATAATAAAAACCCGGCGCGTGATGCACAGGGTTTATCTGTTTTTATTTCACTCCTTCTTTTTCCTCCTTTTCCTTTTCCAGGCGAATCATCCTGAGGATGGTGCCCATATATTTTTTAAACCTTCTTATTTGCTCCTCATCTTTTCCGATGGGGAATTTTTCTAAATGCCTTTCTGTGGCAATAATCATTACCATTGGGTAATTAAACCCAAACTTTTTTTTAAACTCTTCCAACTCGTTTTTATAGTTTTTTTCAATTTCCTCTCTGACAGCAAATACCTTTTTTGCCTCATCAAATGATTCCTCTGAGATTAAAAGAAAGGGCATGTTGTCAGTGATAGGACGGCTTGTTTTATTCAGGGGCACTACTTCTTGGTGTATGGTTTTCATGATGCTGGTAATTGTAAATAGCAGTTCTTTCCTTTTCCAGAATTCTAAGATGCTCATGTCGTTCAAAATGTCGAATAAAATCTGGGCAAGGTAAGGGTTGTCCAGACGATATCCACCAATTTCTGTTGCTATTTCTAATGTTACCTCATCCGCTTTTTCTTTATTGTAAGGAGCCATTTTGTCCTCCTTTTGTCTATTTTTTACCCTAGTCTACTTTTCCGATTTTGTCAAGCCCACTGGCAGGAACGGGAACCGATAGTTCCTTTGTGCGTAAAGTTTATAAATAAATATAACATTTTGATGCAGCTGTCCAAAAGTGTTATATCATAGTATTTTTAGTAATAATAAATCGCCCATTTGCTATTGGCTAAAGGGCGATTTGAATATTTTTTTATTCCTCCTTTTACTTCAATTCAGAAAGAGCATAAATAAACTGCATGCCAAGTTCTTCTCCTAATGAGGCGGCTACTTTGGCAACCGTTGACATCGTGTCTTTATTGAGTGTTTCAAGGCCTGCTTCAGCGGTTATGGTCTTTGAAGCAGCCATTGTGAAAACTTCGTTTGGTTCAATATCAAAAAGACTGACTTGTCCTTCGCATTTTGATGTGACAATATATCTTGTCACATAATAATAATTTGCTGGGTGACCAGGGTCATAGGACTGCATTATTTCTTTTGCTGTAAGTTCAAAGACAATAACCAATCTCGTTTTGGGCTGAATTTTTTCAATTTTGTCTTTCGCACCAAATATCACCCCAAAAATTTGGTTATCAGAAGAAGGTGTTTTTGAAATTTTTACTTCAGTAAAAAGAACCCCTTTTGTTTGAAGCGTTTTTTTGAACTCTTCAAAAGCAAATTTATACTCTGGCGAATCGTCTTCAAATTTTAGAAGAGCAAATCTAAGCGAACTTTCTAAGGAGGCTTTTGCCCCAAAAGGAGCAAAGACTTGCGCGCTTATTTTGGTGGCAAACAAGCTTTTCGGGCATTGAACGCGCCCTAAATCATCGCTCCAGGATTTGCTGGTGTTTTCATTTTTTGTCTGGCAAGTCACAGGCACGCCAGACAGCGGCGTTTTCCTTCGGTCTTCTTTTGAGAAGACTTTGAAAACAATTTCTTTTTCTTCTTCCTTTTCCAACTCAATGTCTATTTTTTGGGCTGTCTTCATCAGGGCGTCTTGATATTCAAACTTAAATTTGTCTTCAAGCGCTTCAGGGTCAATGTTGGTAAGAATGTTTATCGCTGTTTTTATATCCTCATCTTTTGCTCTCTTGAGCATTTTTTCAATGCCTAACTCTTTTGCTTTTTTTTCTTCTTGGGCTCGCCAGATGGCGTTTTTTTCCACTTCAATTAAAACCCAAACTTCATACTCGCCGTCCTTGTTTTTTTGCCAGTACCAATCAGCCAAGCTAACATTTATTAAACTGCCTTGAGCAGTTTTGAGAGCAATTGAATCAGTAATCACTTCCATTTTTTTAACTTTTTTGTCTTGTTCTTTTAGCGAGACAAATTCTACATATTCTGCTTTTCCAGAAACGCCGAAAGCAAAGGCAAAGAGTTCAGCCACCGCGTTTGCTGTAGCCTGTTTTTTACCGTTTTCTATGTTTTTTGCAACGCTAGCTCCAACAAAATAGATTTTATCTTCAGTTGCAGGCGGCGGCTTGGTTGGCCAATCCGGTTTTTCTTTTCGGGAAGCGTAATTTTCGCTCGCACAGGCAAAAAGAGCTAAGACGCAAAACGCCAGAGAAAGAAAAAAAGAATCCTTTTTATTTTTCATTCTTTCCTCCCTTTGTTAGGAGTCTCTTCTTTTGTTAAAGATCAAACTATAAATAGATTAAACATAGCATAATTTTTTGTCAACCCCGCACTAATTTTACCTAGATAACCTGGCATGGGGTTCTCTCTTAATAACAAGTTGCAACATCTTTCGCAAAGGGCGCGCGCGAATAGCGCATCCCTTTTTGGGCGAAGCGCTTTGCCGAACAATTACCTCGTAAAATTAGTGTGGGGGCAAGCCTTGTACATGATGAGCACACCGCGTTGACATTTTTCTTTTTTTGATAATCTAAAAAGAGATTTAAAAATTAACATAAAACTTTATGAAAGGTCTTGAAAGATTCAGGCCGATGCCTGAAGAAAAATTAAAACCCGAAGAAGGGAAAATAAAAATAGAGAGGTTAGCCCCTCAAGATTTGATTGAAAACAGCAGTGACGAAAATATCAAAAGATATATTGAGAGTCTGCTTAGAGAAACAGAAGAAGAAATCCCGGCTGTTACAGCTGTACTAGAAGCCAAACCTGGCGAGGCAGTGACTCGGAGGGAAGCTTTAGTCGATATAGTAATGCGAACAACGCGAGTAAGAGTTGACGGACTTAAAAAAGGATACACTACACCTCAAGCCTTTGAGCAAGGCGTGAAAGAGGCCATTTTAAAACAGATTGAGAAATACAGAACTTCTTAAATTGTTTGGATTTAATTGCTAGTGTGAAAAAAATTAACCCTGGCCGCATTTTTGCGTTCAGGGTTTTTTGCATTTTTCCTCCTCTAGGCGGAACATTTGAAATAATCCGCCCATAAAAATTTGCGCTTTCTCACGGTCTTCTTTTAAAGAAATTCTTAGATAGATTAAAAAGCCTGAGAAAGCGGCTCCAAGCCAACGCTCGTCAAGGGCTCGCAGGTTCATTTCTTCTTGGTATAATTTTTTGCCCAATGAATCCATTGCTTTTAACGCCTCTTCGTACGCTTCTTCCGAGATGAGGTCAGGAATTTTTATTTGTCCCGACTCTAAGAATTCTAAGAGGCACAAGATTACCTCGTCTTTTTTTAGGATGCTTTGGTCATCTAAAATTTTCATGAAGAACTTAAATAAGAATGGGTTTGAGATATGAAACTCTGATATTTTTTGTTCAGCCCATTCTTTAAGACTGATATTGCTATTTAAAGAGCACACTTTTCCTCCTTTTGTCTATTTTTCACCCTAACCTTTTTCGTCTTTTTTGTCAAGGGTGAACTCCTTGTAATTGACCTGACTAAAGTCAGTTAGAAAATTTTTTCCTAGCCACTTTAGTGGCGTCAAGTTCTTTCGTTTTTCAGTTTTTGGTTCTATTCAACCTGGCCATCTGGTATGAGGTTCACTTTTAATAATAGGTTACAATATTTTTTGCAAAATAAGGATACAGGTTTTAATTTGCGATTTTAAAAACTATTTGACAAAAATTATTAAATATGTCAACCTTACTTAAGTAAGGGAGAAATTTTATGCGAGATATTTTTATCAAAGAACTTTGGGAAGAAAAAGCTAGGGCCGAGCGGCCAAAAGGGGAAAGCGAATTTGAAAAATTGCGGCGGCTAGTTGAAGGAAATGAAAAACTGGAAAAATTGTTTTCAGAAGTTATTAAGGCTGCTCTTCGCTACTGCCAGACGCGCGACAGCCTTGCTCTTCTTCATATAGATATTGAGGATACGAAAGCCTTAGAAGAATGCGACAGAATGCGGAGGATTGCACATAACGCTTTAATTGACAGCATTAACATTCTTTCACGGACCTGTCTTCAAGAAGGCGTCTCCAACAAGTGGCGAGAAAAATTAGGGACAGACAGAGACATAATCGGCGATTGGGCAGTTGGTTTGGTTGGTGAATTGAAAAAAGAAAAAATAGCCGAAGATAAGGAGGGAATATGATCCTTGAAGAATTTATTAACCTAGTAAAAAATAAGCCGGTTCTAGAAAAAGTTTGGAAAGAAGTTGCAAAAGCCGCCTTGACTTGGTGTGCCGCCTCAGACGCTGCTCTCTTGAAAGGAGAAAAAATTCCACCGACAGAAGAGTTTGACAAGGCATGGAGCCGTCTTTTGGAAGAAGCGACCGGACAGGGGATAGTTTTTGAGGAAAGGGTTTTCCCTCACGATGCCACAAGAATTATCGCAAGATAGCGGGACAATAGTCTCGCTTTTTTATTTTGTTAGAGATTAGCGGTTGGACAACAAAATATTACTAACCCAGTTTTCAAGTTGGCCAAAAATTTTGGCCTTTTTAATTTAATAAATTTATGCTAAAATAATAATGGCAACTAACAATTACAGAAGAAATTCTTCTGTAACTTTAAGAATTGTGGTATAATGCTATAATATGTTTTCTGGCTTGAAAAGAATTTTTTCAAGTAAAATTTGGCTTTGTCCTCTTAAGTTTTTGTTTGCAAAAATTTGGCCAAACAAGAAAAAAACTGTTTTGGCTTTGTTTTTTTTGTTTATAATTTTTGGGATTTTTACTGCTTGGCCAGCGTTCGCTCAAGAAGGTATATCTGACAAGATAACTCAATTTCTTGCTGGGGTTATCGAACTTTTAGTTCGGTTTTTTGGCGGCGTTCTTCTTTTGGAAGTTAAGATTTTAATCAGAATTGCTCAATATAATGATTTTATAAAATCAACGGCTGTGACAAACGGCTGGGTGATTGTCAGAGACCTTTGCAACATGTTTTTTATTGTTGTCCTTCTTGTCATTGCCATTGCGACAATCCTAAAAGTTGAAATGTATCATTACAAAAAACTTTTGGGCCGGTTAGTTATCATGGCCGTTTTAATAAATTTTAGCAAAATGATATGCGGCCTAATAATTGATTTTGCCCAAGTTTTGATGATGACTTTTGTTAACGGTTTTTCTGCGGCAGCCGGCGGAAATTTTGTTCAGGCCTTAAAACTTGACAAAATAATGCAGATACAGCCAGGCGAAGAAGTGAGTATGTCTAATATTTTAGGCGCTTATCTTTTGGCTTTGATTATGATAATTGTTTCTTGCATCACAGTTGGCGTGATGATAATTGTCTTTTTGATACGTATAATAATGCTTTGGGTTTTGATTGTTCTTTCTCCTTTAGCATTTTTTTTAAGCACTTTCCCTCAAGGTCAAAAATACGCTAGCCAGTGGTGGTCTCAGTTTGGCGACTATGTCATAGTTGGGCCTGTTCTAGCTTTTTTTCTTTGGCTTTCACTTCTTTCTGTCAGTTCGCCAAGCGCCTCTGATTTGCCGCCGAAAACAGCGGGAGAAGAAGATGTTGAATCAAGAGTGTCTATCACAAGAGTTTCAGGTGAAGAAGAAATGATTGGGTTCATTATTGCTATTGGTATGTTAATTGGTGGGTTAATGATAACTCAGCAAATGGGTGTGATGGGGAAATTCGCTGCCGGTGGAGCTGTAAATTGGATGCAAAAGAAAGGTATGGCAGCATTAAAAGCGCCTTACCGCGCTGTTTTAAAAGTCGGAAGTTATGCTGGTTCAAAAATTTATGAAAGGACAGGTATTGAGTTTAGACCTTCAAAAAGAAGAGAAGCGCGAGCAGAAAGAAAAGCAGCGGTTGAAGCCCAAAGAGAGGCGAGGGGTATGGCAGCTGCGGCAGAGCGAGCGGCGCGCGGTCGAACTTTTTTGGGCGCAGTTTTTGATCCTCGTTTGGCCAAAACAATGACCAGATGGGAGATGGCCAAAGTGGCTGTTGGCAGGCCGCAGGCAGAACAAAAGATGCAAAGGGCAGTTGATCGCCAGCGAGGAGCAGCTGCAAGTAAAATGAGAGCCGTTGATCCTTATCAAGGAGAAATATTAGATCAAAGTAGTGCAGCAAAAGTTGAAACGGCAAAAGCAGTTCAAATAGAGAATCGAGTTAATAAAGAAAGAGAAAAAATCGGGTTAGAAAAAGAAAAAGCAAAAGAAGCAGAAGAAAAAATTGACAAACTGCAAAAAGAAAAGGCTGAGATAGAAGCCGAAATAAAACCTATAAAATCAGAAATTGTTTTAGAGCCAGAGATTGTTGGGATAGATGAACAAATTAAAGAAATTGAAGAAAGGTTTAAAATACTGGAGGAGGAAGAAAAAGAAAAAACCACTACCCCGGAACGGAAAAGTGAGATCAGAAAAGATTTAGAAAAACATGAAGAAAAAAGGAAATCTTTGAATCAGAAAAAAAATGAAATAATAGAAAAACGTTTTAAAGAAAAGAGTCCTGAATTAGCGGGTCGTTACGAAAGAGTAAAAGTTGATTTAGATAAAGCAATAAAATCTAAAGAAAAGATTGACCAAAAAATTGAGCTTTCTTCTGGAAAGATAGAAATTATGATGAAGGAAGCAGCTGGTCATCGAGCCAAAGCCAGCGAAGCAGAGGCATTTTTAAAGATGCCTTATGAAGAACAAATGAAAGCCGCGGTTAAAAAAGCGCAAGAAACAGGTCAGGCAGCCTTGATGAAAAAGATAGGCGAAGCAGTGGCAAGCGGCAAAATAACAGTTGAGCAAAGCGGTAAGTTGTTGTCTCTTTTAAAACAAAAAATGGATCCAGAAGAGATTTCTAAAGAATTAAACAAAATGTTGCCTAAAGAATAAAAAAATTAAGTTAAAGTAAGTAGAATCTAAAATTTATGTCTCCAAATGGGCAAGTAAAGAATACGCTTCAAGAATTGCAAGATTATGTTGCAAAACTTGAACCTGGCGAAGAAAAAGATTTATGGGAGCGTCTTTTAGTTGAAGCAAAAAGATTTGAAACAATGTCTCCAAAAGAGCGAGAAACAGAGATAAAAAAAATTGACGAAGATTTAGATTTATCTTTGCATCGGTTAAAACTTTTATCTTTGCCAAAAGAAGAAAGGGAAGCAAAAATAAAAAAATTAGAAGAGGCGGCTGAGAAATCTGCTGAAGAAGCAGATAAAGAATGGCAGGAAGCAACCGCCGGCATTTGGCCGATTTTAGTTGAGGAAGATAGCCGAAGAAGAAAAAGCGAAGCAGAAATTTTAAAGGAGATTGGTGCAGTAGAAAAAATTGATCCTTTAATTGAGCGTTTTAAAGCATTTTTAGGGAAAGGCGATTTAGCCGGCATTGGCGCTGTTTTCAAAAAAATAGTTGTCAGTGGTTTAGGAAAAGAGTTTTTAAATTATTATGGTTATCCTTCAAATATTTCAGGTTTACATCAATTTTTTAACGAAGTAATTGTTGGCGAGCGACAAATATTCGGGGAGAGGGCTTTAGAAAATTTTTTATTTCAACAGATGTCTTACACTATTGAATATGAAGTGGCTTCTTTATCAGAATGTTTAAAACATTGGAGTCTTAGTTTTGCCGTTGGTCGAAAAGCGCGCGTTTGGTATCAATTGAATGAAGAAGAGTATCTATTAGTATTGGCGCATAATTTAAAAAGAATTAAACCAGAGATTTCAGCTCGCGTTTTTGGGCCGCTATCTTATGGCAGTTATGTCCCGCGCGAGAAATTTAATCTTGGCGCGGGCAGTGATTTTGAACTTGGCCGAGAGGGCAAATTAATTTTAATGCTTTTTTCCGATATTTTTGAAAAGCAGTTAATTAAAAAAGAATTTAATCAAGAAACCGCCAAGGTTTTGTATGAAAACATAGATGAATTAGAAGTAATCGGCATAAAGCCGTCTTTTATTGAGGCTTTGAAAAAATTTGTTGAGGAGCCAAGAAAGAAGCCGGAAATGGCAGAGGAATTAGAGAGAGAAATGGCAAAATAAGAAAACGCGATTTAATAAAACATTATGCCTATTGATTTAAATGATCCAAGAATTTTAGAAGCATTTAAATGGCACACAAAAGAGGCTGCCCTATTTGATTTGCCTTTTAGGGCGCATCAAATTGTTTTAGGTTTATCAAGATTATTAGTTGAGGTGCCGGTTGAAAGGGCAGAGATGCAGTCTGATTATCAGAATATTTTAGCTCAATCTAAATTTATTTCTTTGCCTTTTCTCAAAGAATCGGACATCCTTGAATTAATTCAAAATAATTTAATGTTGATTTTTGAAATGCCAGATTATGATCTTTGGGAGAAAATAAAAACCAAATTAATTTCTATTCCTATTTTTGAGGACCGGGATACATTAAAGAAAAAAATTAAGGAAGCATTACTTTTAAATGACCAATCTTTAACAGAAGAGCCCCTTCTTTTAGAAGAGAAAAAAATAAAAGGCACACTAAAAAATTGGCTGACTGATTATAATCGGCTAATGGGATTTGAAAAAGTTAGCGCTTTAAAGCTTTCAGAATATTTGCTATCTTCTCCAAACGCCAAGAATTTAAGCGCTGGAAGTAGAAAAAAATTAGAATATCTTTTGAAATTTTATGAGAAATTAAAATTTTCATCTTTAGAATTTGAAGGTATTGAGGAACTAATGATATTTAATGTTGAAGGAGAGATTGATATTTATGAAGGCGGAATAATTGAAAGAATCGGTCGTAAAGAAAAAGAAGCATTAAAACAATTAGAAAGTTTAGAAACTTTAGGAGAAATAAAAGGTGAAGTTGAAGCAAAGTATCGAGGTTTCGAAAAAGAAGCAGAAGAAAAAGAGATTGCAAAAATTTTAAAGGCAACGGCTGGTAATTTTGGAAAGTTAGCCAATGAACTATTGAGAACTATCACTGTTACTCCTGGTAAAGCGCCAAATAAAATTAAAATCGCAGCAATTTTAAAGATTTTGGCTGAAAAAGGAGAATTAGAGAAAATTTTAGAAAAGGAAAAATTTAATGAGATGATGATTGCTTATTTTCGAGAAAAAGGCAAAACATTGGATTTAGAAGGATTTAAAGTAAACCCAAGGGCGCCGCAATATGTGGCTGCGTTTTTGAAACATATTTTAATGGACATCGCAGGAATGAGTGAAGATGAATCAGGCAGGTTAGGCATGCAGCTTTTTAATCTCTTGAAAAAGGGCAGCAAAGATGACAAATATAAAGGGCTGGTATATTTTGATTTATCAAAAAAAGAATTTTGTTGGAGCACTTTTTGAAATTGAGTTAGAGAGTGTGATAAGATAATGAATCAATTTGAGGACGAAATTTTAATTAAAGACGCAACAGGCCGTTTTAAAGTTTTGCGAGGCGGCCGGCTTTATGATTTGGAAGAAATTTCTCTGCCCAAGCCGGTTTTGGCTGCTGCTCAAGTTGTAGAAAAAATAATTAAAGAAAGTGGAATTACAGTCGAAGAAAGATTGAAGAAAAGACTAGAAGAAATTATTGATGCCTATCTTCGCGATGTAAGAGATAGATTTGAAACAAAAAGTACACTTACGCAGCAAGTTAATGCAGGTGGTATGGCTTTTAGCGCAGAGCAAGCGAATTTAATAATACAGTTGATTGATAAAGCAAAGACAAGACCTCCCAAGGCAGCGCCTGAAAAAGAGAAAATTTTGCCAGTGCCGCCGAAAGCTTCACCAGCAGCGCCGCCTGTCGCGCCGTCGGCAAAAGAGACAGAAGCCCCGCCAGTTCTTGAAAAGGTGGCAGCGCCCCTAGAAGCACCGCCGTCCCCACCTTTGTCAGCTCCACCAATAACCTCTGGCGTAGCAGAGTTTGTTTTTTCTCCGGCTGATGAGCAAGAGATTTTGGCTCACAAAGAAAAACTCCCCGTTTTGGTGGCTGGGTTAAAACCAATTGAGATTGCAAAACTTATTGACGAGATTATTCGCGAGAGCGGCTTGGTTCTTGATGAAATAAACCGGAAAAAGTTAGAAAATATTTTATTAACCCATCTTAAAGATATTCGCGACGGTTATGAAACAAGAGCAACTCTGCTTTATGCTCCAGAACCGGCTGGTTTAGGATTAAAAGAGGAACAAATTGAAAAAGTATTAAGCGCGGCTCGAAAAAAAGTAAGCGTCTTAGAAGAGCGATTAAGAAAAGAAGAGGAGGAAAAAATAAGAAAGGCAATAGAAGAAGAAAAACAAAAAATCGCGCTGGAAAGAAAAAAAGCAGAGGAAAAGATTAAAGAAAAAATTGACGCTCGCTGGACTCAAATCACTGGCAAGCCAGCTGAGACTGCTTCTTTAACTTTAGGGTCTGAGCTTTTGGCTCCGCCGATTGCTATGCAGCCAAAGGCAGCTGCGCCACAAGCACCTGTTTCTCCAGGGATTACAAAAATAGTTGAAGCTCCGCCTTTGCCAAAAGTTCAACCACCAGAAAAACCGACTGTTCCGGTTAAAGAAATACAAAAACCTGTTTTTCCTCCCGAGCCAGAAGTTCCTAAAAAAGAAATAACTCCTCCTGTTTTGCCTTCTGCTCCGCCAAAAGTAAAACCATTAGAAATTTTAAAACCTGTCCAGCCGGCTTATAGAAGACCTGAAGTCCCGAGCAAAAGACCTCGCCTTGAAGATATAAAAGTTAAGCCAAGACTTATTGGACCAGTTGAAGAAATTAGGGAAATGACCTTGATTGATTTTAGACGGTTAAGCAATGAACCTCGCGAAGCAGTCCAAAAGATAAAAGAAAAATTAAATCTCCTAGAAAAAGAATCATTGACTAAAAAAATCGCTGGTATTCGAGCTTGGCAGGAATCAGAGGTTAATAAACTTTATTTGGGGATAGCAAAAGAAATAATTACTCAAGGTAAGCCAGTTAGTGAAATTATTAAAAAAAGAGAAGAAGCCGGAAAACCAGTGCTTACTGAAGAAGAGATCAAGGCAATAATGGAATTGAACAAATCTTTGAGGTATTAGTGTTTTATGATATAATTGAATTGAATCAAGATAATAAGACAACAAAATAACAAGAGAATAATGCCAGATTTTCAAGATAAACTAAAAAGAAAATGGATGAATTTGTCCATTTCGTTTACAGAATAACAAGCCTGCGAGATGTTGCTACCGAAATTATCAGGAATTGCGCAACCTAAAGGTTGCGGCTACATCTGGTTTTTGTGGGATTTCGGCCTGACTCTGCAAAAACGTGCATGCTGTTTTGACAAAAATATTTTAGTTTTATGCAACAATTTGTCGTCCCTCAATTTATAGATGTTGAAGATAAAATATTGGGTCCGATCACGACTCGCCAGTTTGTTATTCTTCTTGTTGTGGCTCTTCTTCTTTTTATTTTTTACAAATTGATGACTTTTATTTATTTCGTCCTTTTTGGTTTGTCTACCTTTGCCTTAGGGGTTGTTTTAGCATTTGTAAAAATAAATGGTCAGCCATTTCATTATTTTCTTTTGAATTTATTTCAAACATTTCGAAGGCCGAAACTTCGTATTTGGAATAAAGAATTAGCAGACGAGGAACTCAGAAGATATTTAAAAAAAGAAGAGGTAAAAGTAGTTGTCCCAAAACCTGTTAAAGAACCTCTTACTGCCACACGACTTTCCGAATTGTCTTTAATTGTTAATACAGGAGGAGTTTATAGGGGGGAATGACCTTAAAGTTCATAACTCGAAACTTGAGGTTTTGGTTATAAGTTATAAATTTTAAGAAACATGCAAAGCAAGAAACTTGCTGGGCCAAAACCTGGGCCAGCAACAAAAAAATATTTGGACATCGCAGAGATAAGAGAGGATTGCGTGATTTTAAAAGACGGAACCCTTAGGTCCGTGCTTTTGGTTTCAAGCATCAATTTTGCCTTAAAATCCGAAGAGGAACAGAACGCAATCATTTCAGCATATGTAAGTTTTTTAAATTCCCTTGAATTTCCTTTACAGATTGTAGTTCAATCAAGAAAATTAAATATTGACGATTATCTAGAGCGGCTAAAGAAAGCTGAAAAAGAGCAAACACATGAACTTCTCCGAATTCAGATTGCTGATTATAGGCAGTATGTAAAAGAACTTGTTGAAATGGGAGACATTATGTCAAAAAGATTTTATGTTATTGTGCCTTATGATCCGCTTTCAGACAAAAGAAAAGGATTTTGGGCAAGGTTAGGAGAAGTTTTTACGCCGGGCGCGGCAGTGCGTCTGTCTGAGGAAAAATTTAAAAAGAGAAGAAGAGACTTAATGACAAGAGTTGAACATATTCAGATGCTTTTATCAAGCATGGGCTTGAGTTCTGTGATTTTGGATACCCAAAGTTTAATTGAGTTATACTATAATATTTATAATCCTGAAGTTGCTGAAACAGAAAAAGCGTCTGATATGGCAAAGGTTAGGGTGGAAGAGTAGGGTGAAAATTAACCTAATTGACCTAAAGAAATTCCAATGACTAATGATCCAATGCCTAAAAAGTATGATTTGGAAGAAAGAACAGCTCGGTTTGGCGAAGATATTATAAGATTTGCTAAAAAGATTTCACAAAATCCTATTACTAATCCTTTAATAACTCAATTAGTAAAATCTGGAACTAGCATTGGCGCTAATTATTGCGAAGCAGATGACGCCGAGCCTAAAGATGACTTTAAACATAAAATTGGCATCTGTAAAAAAGAGGCGCGTGAAACAAAACACTGGTTAATGATGATTGTGGTGGCTGAACCTGCATCAAAAGATGAAGCCAAAAAATTATGGCAAGAAGCAAAAGAACTAAATCTTATCTTTAATTCAATAGTTAATAAACTTAAAAAGAAAAAATAATTTTGGTCATTTAATAATTGGCATTTGATTAGAAATTAGGTCAATTAGGTTAATTAGAAATTAGATATTTTGATATATGGCTTTTAAACCTTTTGCCGTTTTTAAAAAAGAAAAAGCGCCTCCTCCGGCCGCGCCCTTAACGCCAGAAGAAGAAAAGAAAAGAATTGAGGAGGAAAAAATTCTCTTAGAAGAAGAAAGAATTTATAGAAAGGGCGTAGTTTCTATTCAAGACATTATTGCTCCGGCTTCAATGAAAATTGAGCCTTCTTATCTTCTTTTGGGCGACAAATATGTCAGGACAATTTTTGTTATTTCTTATCCGAGATATATTTCTGTCGGTTGGTTTACGCCGATTATCAACTTAAACACTGCTTTGGATGTTGGGATGTTTTTTTATCCTGTTAAAGCAGAAATTATTTTGAAGCAGTTAAAGAAAAAAGTCGGTGTTCTTGAAGCTCAAATTATGGCTGATGCTGAAAAAGGAGCGCCGCGGGACCCGATTCGCGAGACAGCTTTGCGCGATATAGAACAGTTGAGAGACGACCTTACACAAGGAACTGAGCACTTTTTTCAATTTGCTCTTTATGTGACTATCTACGCTAAAAATAAAGAAGAACTCGATCGACTTTCAGAAGATATAGAATCAATTTTTGGTTCAAAGTTAATTTACACAAAAAGAGTCTTGTATCAGGCCGAACAAGGTTTTAATTCTACCATCCCGCTCTGCAATGATGAGTTGATGATTACTTTTAACATGAATTCTTCGCCAATTGCTTCTTCTTTCCCCTTTACTTCAGCAGATTTGACTTCAGATAACGGAATTCTTTATGGTATTAATCGGCATAATAACAGTTTAATTTTATTTGATCGTTTTTCGCTTCAGAACGCAAATGCTGTTGTTTTTGCAACATCAGGCGCAGGAAAAAGTTATACTATTAAATTAGAGGTGCTGAGAAGTTTAATGCTTGGGACAGAAGTTATGGTGATTGACCCTGAAATGGAGTATAAACACCTTTCAGACGCGGTTGGCGGAGCATACATCAATATTTCTCTGGCTTCTGATTCTAAAATTAATCCATTTGATCTGCCGCGTCCGGTTGGCGAAGAAGTTAGTTCGGAAGACATTATTCGGAGCGCTGTCATTACTTTAAAAGGTTTAGTTAGATTAATGCTTGGGAAACTTACTCCTCAGGAAGATTCTTTAGTTGATAGGGCTCTTCTTGAAACTTACGCTAAAAAAGATATTGTCCCAGGCGCGGATATCAGCCGACTTGAACCGCCGACAATGAGCGATTTTCAAGATATTCTTGAAGGTATGGAAGGGACAGCTGATCTAGTTACCCGACTTAAAAAATACACTGAAGGAACTTTCGCCGGTCTTTTAAACAGCCCAACAACTGTTGATGTGAGAAATCCATTGGTTGTTTTTTCAGTTAGAGACCTGGAAGATGAACTTCGCCCAATTGCTATTTATAACATTGTTAACTTTATTTGGAATGTTGTCCGCTCAGAGCGCAAAAAAAGAATTCTAGTGGTTGACGAAGCATGGTGGCTGATGCAGCATGAGGACAGCGCAAAATTTATCTTCGCTTTGGTTAAAAGATGTCGAAAATATTATTTAGGCGTGACAACAATCACTCAAGATGTCAATGATTTTTTGACGTCTCCTTATGGGCAGGCAATTGTGACAAATTCATCAATGCAGATTTTGCTTAAACAATCTCCGGCTGCTATTGATTTAGTCCAAAAAACATTTCTTTTGACTCAAGGAGAAAAATATTTGCTTTTAGAGTGTGGGGTAGGTGAAGGAATATTTTTTGCTGGGGCAAAACATGCCGCGATTAAAGTTGTTGCTTCGTATTCTGAAGATCAATTAATTACTTCTGACCCGCGTCAACTTTTAGAAATTGAGGCAGCCAAGAAGGAATTTGAAGAAAAATTGGCAGAGGAAGGGAGAAGTTAACAATTAACAAGCGATAGATGGCAGTTTAAAAATTTTTGTATTTATAATAAATACTAGATACTAAATTATGCATAGATCTCTAAAAATTGCTTTTGTTGTTTTAGTCATCATTTTGGTAATTGCAGCAATTCTTTTATTGTTGATGAGAAGAGAGGAATTGCCTTTGCCGACTCCGGGAGAAGTTAATATCAATGTGCCGGCTGCGCCGCCTGCTGTTGAATTGAACACCAATATCCAAACCATAACACCGCCTCCAGTAACTAATGAAGAAAAATTAAAATCAGATATCTCTCGCCTTGCTTCTGCTTTTTCTGAACGTTTTGGTAGTTATTCTAATCAGGCTAATTTTGAAAATATTACTGATCTTAAATTTTTTATGACAAAAAGGATGCAAGCCTGGGCAGATGATTTTATAGAAAAAGCACGGGCTGAAAAACCAGATACATCGATATATTGGGGAATTACCACCAGAGCTTTGAAGACTGAAATTATAAATTTTAATGAAAATTTAGGGACAGCTGAAATTATAGTTAAAAATCAGCGTCGAGAAGCAGTTGGGACAACGACAAATGCCAAAATTTATTACCAAGATTTGTCGCTCAAATTTTTAAAAGAAGACGGAGTTTGGAAGGTTGATGAAGCAGTTTGGAAGTGATTTTGGAACTATGAATTATGAAAAGGGAATTACAAATTTTGCATTGAAAATCAAAAAGTTTATTTTAGACATTCTTTTTCCGATTGAGTGCCTGGGGTGCGGAAAAGAAGAAACATGGCTTTGTAACAAATGCTTGGAAACCATTCCTTTAAAAGTGCAGTTTATTGAGCGAAAATATTTAGATCGAGTTTTAATTTGTGGTTCGTATGATAATGAACTTTTAAAAAAGGCGATTCATATTTTTAAGTATAAGTATGTTTTTGAGCTCGGTGAGCCACTGGGAGGATTATTGATCAAAGTTTTAAGAAAAGTCAGTTTGCCTTGCAAGTTTTTATTAGTTCCAGTGCCTCTTCATAAGAAGAGGCTGAAAGAGCGCGGTTTTAATCAAGCAGAAATTTTGGCAAATGAAGTTGCAAAAGGATTTGGGGCTCAGGTAGCAAATATTCTTTGCCGTAATCGAAATACTATTCCTCAGGTTGATTTAGATGAAAAAGAGAGACAAAAAAATGTTCAAGGAGTATTCAGCTGTCTTGAACATTCAAAAATAAAAAATCAAAATATTATTTTGATAGACGATGTTTTAACTACTGGCGCAACGATGGGGGAATGCGCAAGGGTTTTGAAGGAGAGCGGCGCTAAAGAAGTGTGGGGATCAGTTTTGGCAAAAGGTTAGGATGATTTTTTACCAAACGGTGGGGGTGGGATTCGAACCCACGGTCCCCTTGCGAGGACTCCGGTTTTCAAGACCGGTGCATTCGTCCACTCTGCCACCCCACCAGATTATGTATCAAAATATAAATTAAGTTTATAAAGTGCGGCGGACCAGCGAATTCGTTGTTTTTATCACCTTTTTCACTGGCGGAGAGGGAGGGATTCGAAAACTCCTCGGTGCGATCCTCGGCGCTGCAACTGCCTTACGGTGTGAGAGTTCTCTCACCAACCCTCTCAAATTCGCCAAATCAATCGCTGAAGCGATTGCTTTGGCAAAACGGAGAGGGAGGGATTCGAACCCTCGATACGGACTTTCGACCGTATAACGGTTTAGCAAACCGCTGCCTTAAGCCACTCGGCCACCTCTCCATTTGGATAATTAAAATCGAAACTATTAATTAAATTATATAAATTAAAAAATTCAGTGTCAATTATGCCAGAAGAAACAAAAAAAGAAGAACATGGAAAAATTTTAATGAGTTGGGAGTTTTTGGAATATCCAAAATATGAAAGAACGCTTGGTTGGTATATTGGAGCGGCAATTATAATTTTTGGACTTTTGTTTTTTGCGGTTTATACTGCTAATTATTTATTTGCGTTTATTATTATAATGGTGGCAATAATTATTTTTATTTATAGTTTAAAACAACCAGCAAAAATAAGTTTTGTAATTACCGAAGATGGCATAATAGTGGGAACAAAATTTTATCCTTGGGATGACTTTAAAAGTTTTTGGATTATTTATAGACCTCCTGAAGTAAAAACAATTTATTTTGATTTTAAAGGTTTAAAACCAAATTTACCTATTTATCTTGAAGATCAAAATCCTGTTAAAGTAAGAGAGATTTTACTTCGATATTTAAAAGAAGATTTAACTCGTGAGCAAGAGCCGGCTGGTGATGAACTGGCAAGGTGGCTAAAGTTTTGAGATTAGTAAAACGTTTAGGGCATGATTAGCAACAAAGTTTATCGCTTCTAAGATTACAAAACCATAATAGTTGCAGCAATCTTTTTGCAAAAGCACTGGACAATTGCTGTTTTTTTATTTATTATAAATTTAATCTTGCATCAATGGTTTTGGGGACAAGACGCATTGCTATGACCTGTGCCCTATAGCTCAATGGACCCCGCGCTAATCCTTTGCCTCCGTAGTTCAATGGATAGAATGCGAGCTTGCGGAGCTTGTGATCCAGGTTCGAATCCTGGCGGAGGCAGAGGGATGGTGCGGGTATGCGCCGTACAGGTTTGCGGAACCCAGGATCGAGGTTCGATTCCTCGTGGAGGCATTGGCGATGGCAACTAGAATTTGGCCGCAAAAAAGATGAAACGCATCGCAGATTTAAAAGGATTACCAATGTATTCGTCTTGTAACTCTCCTTGACTTTTTAAGAAAATTTGGCATAATTTAAAGAGGCTAATTAATAAATTTAAAAATATGCCAAACGGAGAAACTTTAAGAAAAATTCCAGAAGAAATCAAAGAATTTGAGGCCCCGAAGACATTTAAAGATAGGGGAGATTTTTACAATTGGATGGCGAATGAGATTGGAGAATTAGTTAAGCGAGGCGAGGTAGATCCAAGATCAGGCGAGAAAGCTAAAGAAAGGGTTATGGCCGATCTTAAAGATTACGAATTAGAAGTTAAAAGTGATGAAAGAATTCGGGAGACGATTGATGCTCATACTGAACTTTTAGGTTTCACGAGCGAAGAATTTTTTAAAGTAAGAGAGGAGTGGAAAGATTTGGTTAATCAAGCAGAAGACAAGCTTGGGTTAAGCATTGAATCGCTTCAAGGCCCGGTGTCATTGCTTGTTGCTTTTGCTGAAAAAGCAAGGAAAGGAGAAATTAAAGGAGATGAAGAAGAATTTGTTGAAAAATGGCGAAAAGTTGATGCTAAGTACAGCGAAATGGTTAAAAAATTAATTGAAGATACAGATTTAACTGTAGTTTAGTTAAAACACGCGATTTTAAAATTTTTATAAATGTCCCATCATAGGCAGTCTATTTTATTTTTTTCATTTGTAAGTATTAAAAAAAGGGCTTTTTGCCCTATTTTTCGTCATTAAGAAACAAACAGAAATTTTTGCTTTTTACCCTAAACTCAGGCGCAAGAAGAGTTAGTTTAACTTTTTTTAATTCGTCTAATCCTCCTCTTTTTTTATACCACTCTTCGTATTTTTTGCCAAAAGGCAATTTTTCTTCGTTTTCTGGTTTTAGGACTAACAGATAAGAAGACGATTTTTTGTTTCCGTTATTTTCGATTTTAACCACCTTGCAAAGGGTTGAATTAAAAACCATTCCCCTCGTTATCCGCACTCTGAGAAGCCAAAGCCAATTGTCTGGAATTGGTTCTTTTGTTTGAAGGCGAATAACGAGTTGGTTTTTAGAAAATTCTGCTATTTCAATATTTTCAATCAAAGCCAGATTTTTAGCGCTAATAATTGGACTGAGGTCAATAACATTGGTCTCCCCCTTTTCTTTTGGAGGAGTTTTTTTTATAATTTGAATGAACAGTCTGGTTAAGGCTTTGACTGACTTTACCCATGAGAGCATTCTCACTAGGCTCCTCCTTTGCCTGGCTCAGGCTCATTTTAGCTTAACTATTTTTTAAAAATTGTCAAGAGCTTGTACATGATGAGTACATCGGTAACACTTTGAGCAATATGCTGCAGACAATTTCTCGCAGGCTAAAGCCTGCGGCTACCTTTTTAATTTGTCATTTAATTTTAATTTGTCATTCAATCAAGCATTTTGTAGCCGCAACCTTTAGGTTGCGCAATCCCTGATAATTTCAGTGAAAATTTCTGGCCAGTTAATAAAAAAGGACCGCAGTTACCGAAGTAAGTTTATTGTAATGTTTATTTAAAATATTTTTTATATTAATGTTAACCTTAGAAACGCCTGTTGAACAACTTTCAAAAGTCGGTAAAACGACAGCTAAAAAATTAAAAAGGCTAGGCATTTTTAACGCAGAAGACCTTCTTTTTTATTTTCCCTTAAGGCACGAGGATTGGAGCCGCATCATCCCGATTTCTAAATTAACTTATGGTTCTCTTGCTACTTGTCGGGGAAGAATAGAATTAATTAAAAATACAAGGAGTTTTTTGAAAAGAAAAAATATCACTGAGGCTTTGGTTTCTGATAGTTCTGGGTCAATAAAGGTAGTCTGGTTTAATCAGCCGTACCTTATAAAAATTTTAAAAGTAGGGGATTGGGTTTTTTTGTCAGGAAAAGTTGATTTTGATCGTTTTGGTCTTCATTTTACTTCTCCGTCTTATGAAAAAATAAAAATCGGTCAACCAACTACTCATACGGCAAGGATTGTCCCTGTTTATTCAACAACAGAAAATTTGACTCAAAAGCAAATTCGTTTTTTAGTTAAGTTAGTTTTGCCGCTTGCAGAACAAGTCAATGATTGGCTTCCAGAAGAAGTTAAAAAAGAATTGAATTTAATTGATTTTAAATCTGCCTTGGAGTATATACATTTTCCTCCAAACAAAATTGCATTGGAAAAAGCGGAAAGAAGATTAAAATTTAATGAATTGTTTTTAATTCAGCTTCAGGCGCAGTATTTAAAAAGAGAATTACAAAAAATTAGAGCGCCGCGCATTTATTTTTTTGAAAAAGAAACAAGAGAATTTGTAAAAAGTTTGCCTTTTAAATTGACAAATGCGCAAAAAAAAGCCGCTTGGGAAATTTTAAAAGATTTGGGCAAAGAACAGCCAATGAATCGCCTCCTTGAGGGAGATGTTGGATCCGGTAAAACTGTTGTTGCAGCGATTGCTATTTTAAACACCATTTTAAACGGTTATCGAGTGGCTTACATGTCTCCTACCGAGATTTTGGCAAAACAGCACTATAATACGTTTTGCAAATTGTTTGCTGCTTTTAATACGAAAATCGGGCTAGTGACCAAAAGTGAAAAAAAGATGAATCAAGAATCAGGAATCATGAATTATGGGTTAGGGAAGGATGGAAAGAATCGCAAAATCCGTGATTCCAGATTCATAATTCGTAATTCTGACTTAGTCATTGGCACGCACGCGCTTATTCAAGAGAACGTTAATTTTTTAAAATTAGGATTGGCTATTGTCGATGAGCAGCATAGATTTGGCGTAGAACAACGTAAAGCATTACGAAGTGGGGAGAACAAGCAAAGCCCTCATTTTCTTTCAATGACCGCAACACCGATTCCGCGCACCATGTCTTTGATTTTTTACGGAGATTTAGATTTGTCAATCATTAATGAATTGCCGGTTGGAAGAAAAAAAATTGTAACTCGCGTTGTTGCGCCCGAAAATCGTTTTAAAGCGTATGACTTTATTAGAAAAGAAATTATCTCTGGCCGGCAAGTTTTTGTTATTTGTCCTTTAATTGATCCGTCTGACAAATTAGGCGTAAAATCAGCCACAGCAGAATATAAAAAATTAAGCCAGGAAGTTTTTCCTGACTTAAAGATTGGGCTTTTGCATGGGAGACTGAAGGCAAAGGAGAAAGAGCGGATAATGAATGATTTTTTAGCGAACAAAGTTAATATTTTAGTTTCAACCTCTGTTGTTGAGGTCGGGGTCGATATTCCAAACGCAACTGTTATGATGATTGAAGGGGCTGAAAGATTTGGTTTAGCACAATTACACCAATTTCGCGGCCGAGTTGGGAGAAGCAAATTTCAATCTTATTGTTTTCTTTTCTCAGAAAGCGAGAGCCAGCAAGTTTTGGAAAGATTAAATCTTCTTGTAAAAATAGAGGATGGATTTAAGTTGGCAGAAAAAGATTTAGAATTTAGGGGTCCTGGCGAAATTTATGGGCTTCGCCAACACGGCTATCCTAATTTTAAAATTGCTACTCTTACAGATTATGAAATTATAAAAGAGTCGAAAAGAATGGCAACAAAGATTATTGAGGATGATGGAGATTTAATTAAACACCCAAAATTGAAAGAGAAGTTGGAAGAATTTGAAAAAGAGGTGCATTTAGAATAAGGAGATTAAAATTACAATTTTTATTTTTACTTAATGTTAATTTGTTTTATAATAAAAAAAGTTTTAAGGAAAGGAGGTGAGATTTGAGGGTAATTTTAGTGCAGAGAAAAGGGTAAGGTTCAGTTCCTAAGTTGGTTAAAGGAGGGAAAAATGAAGGAGGACTACTGCAGAATTTGTTACCTTATTGTTGCGCCGTACGATGAACTTATTCGTTTGAATGGTTTTGTAGCGCACAAAAGGTGCCTGCCAAGAGCAGTTCCTCGATTTTGCAGTGGTGTAGGAAAGTTGGTAGTTAGGCTTGAAAAGCTTAACCCAACCTTTGGCAGTTTCTCATCGTGGTTAAGAGAGGTTCGAAATATTGCAGAAGCAAAAGAGTTTGCCTTATTTTTTTCAAAAAGGCTGAACTCTAGACAGAAAAAGATTCAAAAGGCTGCCGAAGACTTGCGGAATCTTACCCAAACCCACCTGTTCTTGGAGATTCCAAGCGCTTTCTGCGCTCCTTCAAGAACTCGCGCCATCTAAATTCACGGTTTGGTTGGCGCAGGAAAACTCTTTCTTGCTGCTTTAGGGGCGTGTCCTTTTTTGGAACAAAGGGCAAAAAATAAAATAGTAACAATGAAGCATAGGCATGAAAAGAGCGTAGAATAGACCGGCCCAATGCAGGCGGGAGGACCAGTTTGCTTAAGGCCGGTTTTTTATTTGTCTGCGAAATCTAGGTCTGCAAATTAATAGTCCCATTGTTAAATCTTTGTAAGATAATTTTTGTAGGATATGATTGTTGAGGTAAGGCATGGATTTTTTTCTGATCTACTTTATTTTGTGAAGAATTTGTCTTCATTTTTGCGCGATTGTCCAAAAAGCGAGATAAGGATTTTTGTTTATTTTTGGATATTCAATATTAGACCTTTTATTTTAAAAGCGGCATTGAAATGCCGCTTTTTTATATTTGTAATAATAAAATAAGTGAGTTTTTGTCTTATATTTTTATGTTTAAGTGTTTTAATGCCTCAACCAAATTTTTAACTTTAATAATTTTAATTTTGCTATTTATTGGTGTTTTAGAAAATGGCATTAATGTTTCACAGAAACCCATTTTTTCTGCCTCGCTGATTCTTTTCTCTGTTTGAGTTGTTGTTCGCACTTCGCCGCCTAAGCCAATTTCGCCAAAAACAACCATTTCTTTTGGCAGCGGTTTATTTTTAAAAGCGCTGGCAATTGCTAAGGCAGCTGCTAAGTCACAAGCTGGTTCAGCGATTTTGTACCCGCCTGCTACATTAAGATGAACATCATGCGTTCCAAGATTGATGCTAGCTCGTTTGCCAAGCACGGCAAGCAAAAGTTGCAGACGGTTCAAGTCAAAGCCAGAAGAGCGTCTCTGCGGGTAGCCAAAATAAGTACGCGAAACAAGAGCTTGAATTTCTACTAAAAGCGGTCGCGAACCCTCAACTACGCAGGTAACGGTCGAACCAGCAATGTTCTCCTCGCGTTCTCCTAAAAAGATAGTCGAGGGGTTTTTGACTTCCACAAGACCAGAGCTGGTCATTTCAAAAATTCCTACTTCATCAGTTCTGCCAAAGCGGTTTTTCACAGTCCGGAGCAGGCGGTAGGCATGAAATCTCTCGCCTTCAAGATATAGGACTGTGTCAACCAAATGTTCTAGAGTTTTTGGTCCGGCAACTTGGCCTTCTTTTGTTACATGACCAATGATAAAAATTGGAACATTATTTTTCTTTGCGACTTCTAAAAGTTTTACAGTGCAGGCGCGGACTTGGTTTATACTGCCAGCTTCAGACGGCAGTTCAGATGTAGCCATGGTTTGGATTGAATCAATGATTGTCAAGATTGGTTTTGTTTTTTCGATTGTCGCGCAAATTGTTTCAATATTTGTTTCGCCTAAAAATTGAAGTGATTTTGCCTCAAGTCCAAGGCGGTCTAGCCGCATTTTAATTTGCTCAGCCGATTCCTCACCCGAGATATATAAAGTAGATGCGTGCTTACTGAAATTATGTAATTTTTTTTTGTCTCCAGCGACTTGTGTTGCTATTTGTGCTACAAGAGTTGACTTGCCGATCCCTGGCTCGCCACCCAAAAGTATAAGCGAGCCTGGGACAATTCCGCCGCCCAAAACCTGGTCTAACTCGCCAATGCCAGTTCTAATTCTCTTAAAATCCTTGCCGGTAATTTCATTAAAATTCAAAATTTTGCTAACCGGCGCTTTAATATTTTTGACATTTGACATTTGACATTTGACATTTTCAACCAAACTACCCCATGCCCCACATTCTAAACATCTACCCGTCCATTTTGTAAATTGGGCATCACATTTAGAACAAACAAATATTGTGTTACTGTTATTTTTCATACAGTGAATTTAACTGAAAATGCTCGGGTCGCCCAACCCACTTTAAAGTTTGGACGCCACATTTTGTGCATTCGTAGATTGTTTGCGAAGTGGTGGACATAGTTTTTAGGAGAGTCAATCCTTTTTTATTATTATTTATTATTATTCTTTTACGCAATTTCTTGACATTTTTGGGTATTCAAAGTGCCATGCTTCTGGTGTATATCTGCAAAACCCAGCTTCAAACATTGCTTTTTTCACTTTTTCTTGGCATGGGTCATCTGAGGTTTTTCCTTGACAGACAGCATCAACGGCAATGCCAACAATGTGCGGACAGTTGTATCCACCTATCTCTTCTTTAGGGAAGCAAGCTCTTCCTTTTCCGTATTGATTATATAATCTCAGTTGCTTTTCGTAGGATCGAGCGGCGTTGTTAAGTTGTAAGACAACACCTTGTTCTTTTAATTTTTGAGCAGCTATTTTTAATGCTTCTGCTGTTTCTGGCCTGAGTTTTTTTATTTCTACGGTTTTATCAAATACAATGTTATCAATATCTTCTATTGAAACTAAATCTACTCGCTCAAGAGTCTTTGCTTGTTCTTCTATATCTTCTTCTGCAAGAAGATATTCTTCTTTTTCAATCACTCTGATTTTCAATGCAGCAAATTTAACAAGGTCAGGATTGATTGTGTAAAGCAAAAGATATGAACCAAAAGCCAAAATCAAGCCAGCAATAGCGCTTGTGATGTAACTTTTTGCTGTTGAAATTCTTTCCGGACTCCCTCCGGCTGTTAAATAAATAACCCCGCCCCAAATTATCATTACTACAGCCAAAACGCCAACAATTCCCATTGCCCAGTTATAAATCGCAGAAATATACTGCCCAACCCAAGGAATGTAGACATATCTTTCTCCTGGCTCGCCTCTGATTTCCACTTTAGCAAACTCAGTCAAGCTCGGTATACCGGGAATAGGGATTTGAAGTGAAGGATAAACTGGTTCGTATTCATATTTTGGCGGCGGAGTAGGGGGAGTAGGTGTGAGTGGTATACAGTTTGGCACTTCACGGCATGATTGGCCCTTTTTAAAAGAACATGAAGTATCCCCAATGTTTTTGTTAAAGCACTGAGCATAAAATAAGTCGTGGTAGCAGGAGTATTTTAGTTCGGTTATACGTCCAGTTTCACATAGGCAACAGCCGCGATCAGGTGAGGTCGGGGGTGCGCCCTGAGGACAACCATCAACATTAATGCATGCCTGGTTAGAGAAAAAAGTGCAGTCTGTTGTTATACCTAAACATTTGGATTTGCAAGTTTGTTCATCAGTAATATTTTCTTCACATTGGATTTTTTGGACGCCAGCTAAAGTTGCTGTGTATTTGCAACATCCTGCTGCCCAGCTTTCTGCGGCGAAGAAAAAAATAAAGCCAAAAACAGCCATGAAAATAATAAAAAATTTTATGTTCGTTTTTCTCATTAGTTTTTCAGTTTTTTTATTTAGATCGCCAGTACTCGAGCTAATCTGACTAAAGTCAGTAAGAAGAAATCTTCAAAGCCACTTCAGTGGCGTCAAATTGCAGGCGGCGAGACGCCGCCTTGGATCGGCAATCTGCTCGCCAGCGCTTTCGCCAGAGGGGTGTTAATCTTTAATTTCTATTCTGTTTAACGTTTTAGAAATTAGAAATTAGGAATTAGAAATTATTTTAGTTGTATCCTATTCACTCTTCCTGTTGCCTTGTCAGTAAAATACAAATATTGGCCATCGGCTGAGACCATGACGCGGTCAGCTGTAACATTTTCGTACGGTATAGCAACAGGAGTTTTAAGGCCAGTTTTTAAATCAATTTTGTAAAAAGTGTCAGGGATAGAATCAGCAAGTTCTGGCATCATACCGTAGCCCCGCTCCAATGACTGCGGCACAGCGCAGTAAACTGTAGAATTATCAGCAAAAGCGCATTTTTCAGCCCAAGTGTTAATTCCTAAACTTCGGCGGTTGTTGCCAATCGCGTCTCCCTGCGCGTCAACAATCCAAAGAAGCGGCTTATAATCCGAAGCGCTGTTGTAAACAGAATAAAGCATTCGGTCTCCGGCTTTTGACCATTGATATTCAAAACCCCACCCCTCAACAATCAGCGACTTGAAATTTTCTCCGTGCATTCCAACAAGCAGAATTTCCTGTCGGTCAAAGCCCTGCGGTTCGCCAGTTCGCGAAGTGGCAATGATTTGATTGTTCGGCGACCAGGCAACCTGAACTTTATCAGCGTTTTCTCCGAGAGGCTCGATGGCTCTAGCATTTGAGCCGTCAGGATTTGCCACAATAAGCCATCTTGCCTCAGGAGTTAAGCCCATGCTTTTTCCGACGATTTGGTTTCCGTCAGGCGAAAAATCAAATTCTTCCCAGTGTTTTGGCAGGGTAACCTGTTTTTGAGTTGTAAAATCAAAAAGAATATTTGAGCCGTCAGGATATTCTAAAATTGCTTTATTTGTATCTGGCGCCCAGTTAATTTTTTCAACTTCAAAAAAAGTTTTGTCAGAAAGAGAAGAAAGTTGGCCATCAGGCGTTGAGCGGTAGAATTTGCCGGCCGCTTTATCATAATAAACTAAATTTTTGCCGTCACCAGCCAAACTCATTCCCTCTGCTTTTGTTTCTGTTAAAGTTGCAACCCAGGTGGAGCCGCCTTTTGCAACTGTAGAAACCTCTGGCGGAAGAGGAGCCGGCGGAGTAAGGAGCGGGAAAGTCGGGGGCAGAGCAGGTGTTGGCGCGACTTCTACTGGCTCTGGCACACCTGGTTTTGCTGGAGGAAGGCGGACCTCAGGCGGAATGGGACAATCTTTTGGACAGTTTGTGTAATCTTCGCCTGTTTCACAAATCCCGTTTCCGCAGACTGCGGCTGGTGGAGCAGCAAGAGGTCGGAAAAAGAAAAAATACAAAAGATAGCCAAGGCCAAAAGTTACGCCAATAAAGCCAATAATTACTAAAAATTTTTTCCAGTTCATAGAATAAAGTTAAGTTTAATAAATTTAAATTTTTTTTAAATAATTTGAATAGTTAAATAACTATTCAGCTTTGCAGAAACCAAAAAATGTTGCGATATTGTAAGCCCATTTTGCAAAAAATTGTAATGTATCGCAGGGGCTGGTGAAAATCCAGACAAAGAAAAGTATTCCTAAAAATATTGCAAGGCAAGAACCGCAACAGCATGAAGTAAACATTAATTCAAGTATTTCTATTATTTGTCCAATTGTTTCTTCAAACCATTTTTTTAATTTTTTAGGTATGGGCGCTTTGTCAACGATTGGTTTAATCCATTCTCTGCCAGGTCTTGGAAAAAGAGAAGCAAGCGGTCCGCCCATATAACTCATTATGTAGTGCAATGCTATATAAGGCCAGACCCATAAAGCTAACCCTAAAGTTCCAATGAGTTGTAAAAAAGAAGAGCGCAAAGCTGTGGCCGTAAGTTTTCTTATTTTTTCGCTCGTTTCTTCTTTCATTTCCTCAGTTTCTTTTGGTCCTTTTGGTAGGCCTGGCTCTGGCAATTGGGGCATCATCGGAGATTCTTCCTCTTCTTCTGACGGGTCATTTTGCGGTGGGTCATTTTTGCTGGCAGCATTTTGTGCTTGGCGTAGGTTTCGCTGCCATGTTTTTTCTTGGTCAGGCATTGATAGTAGGAATCAGGAAACAGGAATCAGGGTAATTGAACTTTAATCTTCGCCCTAATTCATAATTCATGATTCATAATTCATTCATTACGTCATTTCTCGAAGTATTTTGATTCTCTCCTCAATTGGTGGATGGGTAGAAAATAATTTGTGAAAAAATTTTGCTGTTTTTTCGCCAAAAGGGTTTGAGATATAAAGATGAGCTGTAGCATCATTGGCCCGGAGAAGTGGCGCTTTGTGTGCAGCGATTTTTTCCAGTGCGCGAGCTAGTCCTTCTGGGTAGCGAGTCAGAAGCGCACCATCTGCATCGGCTAAAAATTCTCTTTTTCTTGAAACTGCTAAGCGGATTAATTGAGCAACCAGAGGTGAAAGAATAGCTAAAATTAAACCAGTGAGAATGAGGACAAGGCCAATTTGTCCGCCCCCTTCGCGATTATTACGCCTCCCGCCAAAAAAGTGAAACCGCAAAAGCCAATCAGAAAGCAGAGCGACAATTCCGACCAAAACAATAACGAGCATCATTAATCTAATATCATAATTTTTAATGTGAGAAAGTTCGTGAGCAATAACTCCTTCCAATTCTTCGTTTTCTAATCTTTCAATAATGCCAGTCGTAAGAGCGATTGAAGCATGTTTTGGGTCTCGACCGGTAGCAAAAGCGTTTGGCGCAGGGTCTTGGATAATATAAATTTTTGGCATTGGCAGGCCAGCAGTGATGCAGAGATTTTCTACCATTCGGTAAACATAAGGGTTATCTTCTTTTTTAATTGGACCTTTGGCTCCGGCTGTCCAAAGGGCAACTTTGTCGCCACCCCAGTAACTTGTGAAAGCCATAAAAAAAGAAATTATTATGGCAATAACCAAAGCATCATAGCCGTAACCAGTTATTTCGCCGATTAGCCAACCCAAAAGTAAAATAAAGACAAAAAAAATTACTACTAACAAAATTGACTTGCGTTTGTTTGAAGTGATTTGTTTGTACATGGTTAAATTAACTTGTAACGCATAACCAATAATCAGTAATTTTGAATCAATTTTACGCGTTACGCGTTACTGGTTACGGGTTACCTTTAGAATTGAACATTAACTGCTTCTCTCTCTTTTGGTTCTTCAATCTCAAAAAATTCTCGCGCCCTAAAGCCAAATGGGCCGGCAACTAAATTGTTTGGGAATTTTTGAATTTTGATATTGAAGTCGCGAACGTTTCCGTTATAGAACCGGCGGGCAGCTTGGATTTTGTTTTCTGTGTCTGAAAGTTCATCTTGGAGTTGTAAAAAATTCTGTGATGCCTTTAGATCAGGATAATTTTCAGCAACCGCAAAAAGTGTTTTTAGCGTGCCAGCCA
>JBBIUS010000007.1:0-35892 GCA_037440105.1 Candidatus Falkowiibacteriota bacterium | reverse complement strand
GGCGACAGACCTTTCCCAAAAATCAAAAATAAAATTGTTATTGTTGTTGACGATGGGTTGGCTTCTGGATATACAATGCTTGCGGCTGTGAAATTTTTGCGGAAGATGGGGCCAGCAAAAATTGTAGTAGCTGTGCCAACCGCTTCAGAGAGCGCGCATCGCGAAGTTGGGCAAGCGGCTGATGAAGTTATCTCTCTTTATGTTCAAAAAAGCTATCCGTACGCTGTGGCAAGTTTTTATGAAGAATGGTTCGATTTGAGCGATGAAGAAGTAATGAATTATCTAAGCGCGATTTAGAATTTCTAATTTCTAATTAACCTAATTTACCTAAATAATTCCCAATGCCAAATGACAAATAACTAAATTTAAAGTATTAAAAATTTTGGCATTGGGATTTGATTAGAGCAATTAGAAATTAGGTCAATTAGAAATTTTGTAGAATTTTTTGGATTATGGTGAGAGAAGGTAAAATTTATATCGGCACTTCTGGTTACAATTATAACCATTGGCGCGGAGTTTTTTATCCTAAAGATTTACCTTCTTATAAGTGGCTTGAACATTATACAAAATTTTTTAAAACAGTTGAGTTGAATGTTACTTTTTACCGCTTGCCTCAGGAGAGCGCATTTAAAAGTTGGTATAGGCGAACGCCAAAAGATTTTATTTTTGTTTTAAAAGGAAGCCGTTTTATTACCCATGTTAAAAAATTGCGCGGAGTTAGCGAAGCAGCCAAGTTATTTTTTGATCGAGCGAATTTACTAAAAGAAAAAGTAGGTTTAATTTTGTGGCAATTGCCTCCATCGTGGAAAAAAAACATAGGGCGTTTGGAGAGTTTTCTCAAAAATATTTCACGCTATAAGTTGCGGCAGGCTTTTGAATTTCGTCATGAAAGTTGGTTTTGCGAAGAGGTTTATAAACTTTTAAAAAAATATAATATTGCTCTTTGTTTAGCTGATTCACCATATTATCCAAAGATTGAAAAAATAACCGCGGATTTTGTTTATCTTCGCTTTCATGGCGGAAAAATTTTATACGGTTCGCGCTACGGTAAAAAAGAAATGCAAGAGTGGGCGCAAAAAATTAAAAAATGGACAAAGCGGGGTTTGGATGTATACGCTTACTTTAATAATGATGCGTTTGGTTACGCAGTAGAAAATGCAAGGGAATTAAAACAACTATTAAAAATGAATTAGTTGATTAGCGAATTAGCGGATTAGAAATTGATATTTGTAAATTCGCAAAAGATTTGTAATTCGTATCCCTTATGAAACCTTACGAAATTTTGGAACATGTGACAGATTTGGAAATTCGAGCTTTTGGTAAAACAAAAGAAGCGTTATTTTCGAACATGCTCAAAGGAATGTTTGAGGCGGCAGGGCCGCAGATTAAAGGTAAAAGATTAAAGGTAAAATCCGAAAGAAAAATAAAAATTAAATCAACGGACGAGCAGAGTCTACTGGTTGATTTTTTGAGCGAGGCCTTGGCGCAGAGTGACATTAATAACGAAGCATATTTTGAAGCAAAGTTTAATAAATTAACCGAAAAAGAACTAGAAGGAGAAATTTTTGGTTGGCCGATTGAAATGTTTAAGGTAGAGATTAAGGCAGTGACTTATCATGGTTTGGAAATTAAAAAATTAGCTGATCATTGGGAGGCAAAAGTATTGTTTGATATATGATCGAAGTAACCCGTAACGCGTAACCCCTAACCAGTAATTTTGATAATCAATTTATTACGCGTTACCCGTTACTTGTTACGCGTTACGTTAATATGCTTACAAAACAAAATCTGAAAAAAGTTAGTAACTACTTATGGGAGGTTCCGCAGGAATTTAGATCTGACATGCGCGTGCCGGCAAGAATTTATGCCACAGAAAAAATGTTAGAGCAAATTTTTGAGGATCGGTCGCTTTGGCAGTTGGTTAACGTTGCGACTTTGCCTGGAATTTTAAAATATTCTTTGGCCATGCCTGATATCCACGAGGGTTACGGTTTTCCAATTGGCGGAGTAGCGGCTTTTGATGGCGAAAAAGGCGTGATTTCTCCGGGTGGCGTTGGTTATGACATAAATTGCGGGGTGAGAATTTTGACTTCCCATTTTTCTCATAGTGACTTGGCGCCGCACATTTTGGATTTGACAAATCAAATCAACCGCGATGTGCCATCAGGCGTTGGCCGCGGCGGAAGAATTGTTTTAGATGATAAGGCCATGATAAGAGTTCTCGAAGGCGGAGCAAAGCATTTGGTTTTAGAAGGTTATGGTATAAAAGAAGATTTGGAGCATGCTGAAGAAGGTGGCTATTTGGCTGGCGCAGATGCTTCGCTTGTTAGTCAACATGCCAAAAGTCGAGGTAGAGATCAGCTTGGTACGCTTGGTTCAGGAAATCATTTTCTAGAAATTCAAAGAGTGGAAAAAATCTTTTTGCCCGAAATCGCTAAGGCCTTTGGTCTTTTTGAAAACCAAATTACTGTTATGATTCATACTGGTTCGCGTGGTCTTGGTCATCAGGTTTGTACTGATTATGTAAGAATTATGAATGCAAAAATTCCTGAGTGGAAAATTCAGTTACCTGACCGCGAACTGGCTTGTGCGCCATTGAATTCTCCCGAGGGTCAAAATTATTTCAAAGCAATGGCTGCAGCAGCAAATTTTGCTTGGGCGAATCGACAGATGATTACTCACATTGTCAGAAAAGCATGGGAAAAGGTTTTAGCCGGAAAAGGAGTAAGCGGCAACTATGGTTTAAATTTAGTTTACGATGTGGCTCACAACATTGCTAAATTTGAAGAACACGAGGTTAATGGTAAAAAAATGAAAGTTTGTATGCATCGAAAAGGTGCAACCCGGGCTTTTGGTCCTGGTCGGCCAGAACTGCCAAAAGTTTATCGCGAGGTTGGTCAGCCAGTTTTAATCCCAGGCAGTATGGGTACAGCTTCTTATGTTTTAGTTGGGACTGGGCAAGCAATGGCCGAGTCATTTGGTTCAACTTGTCATGGCTCAGGCCGGCGGATGTCACGGGCTGAGGCAAAAAGAAGAGTAAGTGGGGCAACCTTAAAAAAAGAATTAGAAGAAAAAAGAATTATTCTTCGCTGTCCGTCAATTTCCGGTTTAATTGAAGAAGCGCCAATTGCTTACAAAGATATTGATGAAATTGTTGAAGTAGTTGACCGGGCAGGACTAGCAAAAAGAGTGGCGAGGTTGCGGCCGCTGGCTGTGGTGAAGGGAGGGTAAAATAAAAAATTTCTAATTGACCTAATTTCTAATTGCTCTAATAAATGTCCAATGTCTAATAACCCAATGACCAAAATTGAATTTAGACATTGGGACTTGGGATTTTATTAGGCTAATTAGGTTAATTAGAATAATTAGGTTAATTTTAAATTGTTTTTGATTTATTTTTATGTTGGAAAATATGGAAAGAAAATTACAAATAATATATGAAACCCGGCTTAGAGATTTTCACCAAAGAATGGAACAAGAGGCGAGCCTTAGTTTTGTTAAAGAATTGTTGACCACTTTTTCGGATGGGGAAATTTATTTGGTTGGCGGAGCAGTGCGCGACGCAGCGCTGGGTCAGATGAAACAAAAAGATTATGATTTTGTAGTAAGAAATGTGGCCGTGGAAAATTTAGAAAAATTTTTAGAAAAGCGAGGTGATGTGGTTTTGGTCGGCAAAACTTTTGGTGTTTATAAATTTATGCCGCATGGTTTTAAATTGGAAGAGCCGATTGATATTGCTCTGCCAAGAACTGAACATTCGTTTGGCGAGGGCGGCGGCTATCGCGATTTTAAAGTTCAGTCAGATCCAAAGATGCAAATTGAAAAAGACTTAGAGCGACGCGATTTTACAATAAATGCCATGGCTTGGGATTTGAAAAACGGTAAATTAATTGATCCATTTTCCGGTATGACTGATCTAGAAGCAAAAGTTATTCGAGCAGTTGGCGAACCAAAAGAAAGATTTCGTGAAGATTACTCAAGGATGCTTCGGGCCCTGCGTTTTGCTGCCCAGTTTGATTTTGAAATTGAAGAAAAAACTTTTGGAGTTTTAAAAGAAATGATGAAACACATTAATGACGAGAGACAAAGAGGACATAAAAAAGAAAGAGTTGTCCCGCATGAAACAATTGCTAAAGAATTACTTAAAGCCTTTTGGCATAATCCCATTCGCGCTTTTGATTTGTACGATGAAAGCGGGGCAACGCGCGAATTAATGTCTGAACTGCTCCAAATGAAAAATTGTCCCCAGCCGTCAAATTGGCATTCCGAAGGCGATGTTTGGGTGCATACCAGATTAGCTTTAGAAAAATTGCAATCAGAAGAATTCAAAAAACAGTTTGGCAAAGAGAAACCTCGCGCAGAGGTAATCATGGGAGTATTATTTCATGATTTAGGTAAACCTTTAACAATTAAAACTCCGGAAAAGGATGGCGTAGATCGGATTCGTTTTGATGAGCATGATGTAGTCGGCGGCGAGTTGGCAGAAAAAATTTGCCGGAGATTAAAATTAGACAGTCTGCCAGAGGGTTCGCCACTCCGGGTGGAGCCATCACGAGTCAAGCAGATGATTTCAAAACATATGCTTCTTATACAGGGAGAAATTGAAGCAATGCGAAACAGCACCATTGAAAAATATTTTTTCAATCCAAATTTTCCTGGCCAAGGCCTTTTGCAGTTAACTTTTGTTGATGCCTTGGCAACAATTCCAAAGGACGGTAAACCTGATTTGAATAATTTTTATGCTATGCAGAAAAGGATTGAAAAATTGAAAGAATTGGTTAAAGAAAGAGAAAGATTGCCTGCGCCTATTTTAGACGGGTATGAAATTATGGAGCACTTTGGGTTAAAACCGGGCCCAAGGGTGGGAGAGTTGATCGCCGTACTTCGTGAGGCACAACTATCAGGCGAGGTAGGTGCGCCGGATGAGCCAATTGAGGAGAGGAAGAAGGAAGGGTTTGAGGTGTTGGAAAAGTATTTTAAAAAGAATCAGGAACCATGAATTAGGAATCAGGGTAATTTCTAATAAATTCATGTTTTTAAAGTCCTAATTCATGACTCATAATTCATGATTCACAATGATATAAAAATTATCTTTGAGAATGAAAATTTTCTGGTCATTGACAAACCTGTAGGTTTGGAAGTGGCGGCTGAAGTCAAAAAAATAGAGCCAACTTTAGTTGATTGGCTTATGAAAAAATATCCTGCCGTCGCAAAGGTCGGTCCGGACCCGGGGCGACCTGGCATTGTCCATCGATTGGATAAAGCCGCTTCTGGCTTGATGGTTGTTGCTAAAACTCAAGTGGCTTTTGAACACTTAATAAAACAATTTGAAGAGAGAAAAATAAAAAAAGAATATACAGTTTTAGTCCATGGTCAAGTATCAAAAGACGAAGGAACAGTAGAATTTCCAATTGCTCGAGCAAAATCAGGACGATTCGCTGCTCTGCCACGAGGCAGTGAAAGCGGTCGAGTTGCAATAACTGAATATGAAGTAGCTCAACGGTTTCGCAATTTTACTTTGCTGAAAGTCAGGATTAAAACTGGCCGAACGCATCAAATTAGAGTTCATTTGCATGCTTTAGGCCACTCGGTAGTTGGCGATAAACTTTATAGGCAGAAAAAGATTAAAAAGGTAGTTTTAGATAGACTTTTTTTACATGCTTCAAAATTAGGATTTTACAATTTAGAAAATCAATGGATGGAATTTAGCAGTGGTCTGCCCGCTGAACTTGAAAACTTTTTAAAAGTCATTAAATAAAATTTAGTTAGCATGATAAAATTTAAACTTAAAAAAACAATTTTTTTTATCATCTCTGGACCGTCCGGGGCAGGTGAAGACTCTGTGATTGAAGGTTTAGCAAAAAAAATTAAGTTCGAGCGGGTAATTACAACTGTTACAAGACCTAAAAGGCGCGGCGAAAGAGAAGGGCACCCGTATCATTTTGTTTCCATTCCTAGATTTAAACAGATGATCAAAAACAAGGAATTTTTTGAATGGGCAAAAGTTTATGGCGATTATCGTGGCGCGACAAAGAAAGAGATTGAACGATTGATAAAAAAGAAAACTTTGGTTCTCTGGAAAGTCGATTACCAGGGTGTTAAAGCAATAAAGAAAAAGATGCCTGAAGTGCTAGCTATTTTTATTTATCCTCCTTCTCTTAAAGCCCTAGAAAAGAGATTGATTAGGCGAGGGCAAGACTCTTTGGAGGTGATTAAAAAGAGGTTATTTTTTACTAAGAAATGGTTGAAAGAGGGAAAATATTATGATTATATTGTTGTGAATAAAGAAAATAAATTGGATGAAACAATTGAAAAAGTTTTCAGGATTTTAGTTAACCATTTGAAAAAAATAAAATGAAAAATTGTTAGGGTTTGACTTTTTAAAAAGAAAAGGTTAAAATACCAAAATCTTAATTTAATTTATAATTAAATGAGTATGGGAGAAGAGAATAAAAATAAAAACGAAATAAAAGAAGAAAAAGCTAAAAAAGCCGAACTGCCGAAATTAAGGCCGGGCATGACTGTTCGAGTTCACCAAAAAATTAAAGAACTCACAGCAAAAGGGGAAGAAAAAGAAAGAATTCAAATTTTTGAAGGGATTATAATTTCCAAAAAAGGAGAAAAGGGGCCAGGAGCTACTATTGCGGTAAGAAAGATTTCGGCCGGGGTTGGCGTTGAAAAAATATTTCCGATTTATTCACCAGTGATTGTTAAAATTGAGCCAATCAAAAAGGCGGCAGTAAAGCGAGCAAAACTTTATTATCTGAGAGATTATAAAAAGAGATTAAAAGAAGTATCTGTATAAAAATTGATTTATGAATTAGAGCCTATTAACTAAGAAAACACCCGCTGATTCGCGGGTGTTTTCTTTTATTCTTGTTTTTAAATTTTCAATTTTTTAAGGTATTGGCCAGTATAAGATTTTTTTACTTTCATGATATCCTTTGGCGTTCCTTCGGCAACAATATAACCTCCGTTTTCTCCTCCTTCTGGGCCAAGATCGATTATCCAGTCAGCGCATTTGATTACATCAAGATTATGTTCAATGATTAGGACTGTGTTTCCTTTGTCAACTAATTGGTTCAAAACAGACAAAAGTTTTTTAATATCGTCAAAATGGAGACCAACGGTTGGTTCATCTAAAATATATAAGGTTTTTCCAGTTGCTCGGCGAGAAAGCTCAGTGGCTAATTTGATTCTTTGAGCTTCTCCTCCAGAAAGTGTTGTAGCTGGCTGGCCGAGCCGCAAATAACCTAAACCAACCTCTTCTAAAATGTTAAGTTTATCAAGGATGGGCGATTCTTTAAGATCAGAAAAGAATTTTTTTGCTTCAAGGGCAGTCATATCTAAAATATCAGCAATGTTTTTTCCTTTGTAATAAATTTCTAGCGCCGAAGCGTTGTATCGTCTACCGTGGCACGCTTCACATTCAACATAAACATCTGGTAGAAACTGCATCTCAATTTTAACCGCACCTTCACCAGCGCATTGTTCGCAACGCCCACCGCCTTTGACGTTAAAACTAAATTTTCCAGCGTCATAACCTTTTCTTTTAGCCTCTGGGGTTTCAGTAAAAAGGTCTCTGATGCATGTGAAAAGGCCAGTATAAGTGGCGGGATTACTGCGAGGGGTTCGGCCAATAGGAGACTGGTCAATGGTGATGACCTTATCTATATTTTCTATCCCTTTAATCTCTTTGTGTTTACCGGGTAAATCTTTTGCATGATAAAATTTTTGAGCGAGAGCTTTACTTAAAATTTCTGTAATCAAAGTTGATTTTCCTGAGCCAGAAACGCCCGTAATGCAAACAAGTTTGCCAAGCGGTATTTTGACATCAATATTTTTAAGATTAAATTCAGAAGCATTTTTGATGATTATGGTTTTACCGTTTCCTTTTCGATATGTCTTCGGAGCCTCGATTTTTAATTTCTTATTTAAATAAGAACCGGTTAAAGATTTTTTATTTTGTTTTACTTGAGAAAAATTTCCGGTTGTAATAATTTGACCGCCGTATTCGCCGGCTCCGGGTCCAATGTCAATTAAATAATCGGCCGCTTCCATTGTTGCTTGGTCGTGTTCAACGACAATCACCGTATTATGTTCATCGCGTAATTTTTTAAGCGTGCTGATTAGTTTTTCATTGTCTTTTGAGTGAAGACCAATTGACGGTTCATCTAAAATATAAATGATGTCGGTGAGAGAAGAAGCAATTTGCGTGGCTAAGCGTAATCTTTGCACTTCTCCGCCGGAAAGAGTTGTCATGCTTCGGTCAAGAGTAAGATAATTTAAGCCAACATTTTGCAAATAATTTAATCGTTTTAAAATTTCCTTGATAATTGGTTCAGCTACTTTTTGATCGCGAACATTAAGTGGATTTTGGCTTGTCAGTTTCCGCGAATTAAAAGTAAATTTATGCAAATTATTTTTAATCAGCGCGTTAAAAAATTGCTGGGCCTGATCAATTGAAAAAGAAGAAACGTCAGCAATTGAAAGGCCAAAAATTGTTACAGCTAAAATTTCTTTCCGGAGGCGTTTCCCGTTGCAAGCAGGGCAGACAGAAATTCTCATGTAGTTTTCAATTTCTTTGCGAATGTAATCTGAGTCGGTTTCTTTATATTTTTTTTCTAAATTTGGGATGACGCCGTCGTATCGAGTATTTGGTATTTCGTATCTAGTATTTAGTATTTTTGATGTCGATGATTCAAGGTTTGCTGATTCTCCGTATAGAACAATGTTTAATTGTTCTTTTGTTAAATCTTTTACTGGTTTATTGATTGAGAAGCCGTATTTTTTTGCTATCTGTTCGAGGACTCTGAGTTGTGAAACGCCGCCGGCTGCAATGCGAGACCAAGGTTTAATTGCTCCTTCAGCTAAAGTCAGTCGTGGATTTGGGATAACTAAAGATGGATCAATTTTTGATACTGTTCCTAAACCAGTGCATTGGGGGCAAGCTCCGTAAGGGCTGTTAAAAGAAAAACTTCCCAGTTCTATTTTTGGTAAATTGATATTGCATTTTTGGCAGCCGAAAAATTGACTCCAGAAATGTTCTTTTTTGCTAACTGGCTCATGAATCAGAAGAACGCCTTTACCAATAAGAAGAGCTGTTTCAATCGCTTTGGTTAGCCGAGATTTTTCGCTGGTTTTTAATTTATCCACTACTGCTTCAATTGTGTGTTTTTTATTTTCGTCATAAACTAAAAATCTCGCTTCTAAGAGGTTTTTAAAGGTTCCGTCAAAACGAATTTCTTTGCAGTTTGCTTTTTGGATTTTTTCTAAAACATATTTGAGTTCATTTTTGCTAAAGTAAAGAGGGGCGAGAATAATAATTTGATTTTGCGGGAAAGTCTGAGCAATTTGTTCGGCAATTCGTTGGGGTGAAAGTTCAAAAATTTCTTCGCCGCAGTTTGGGCAATGAACAATGCCAATTTTTGTAAAAAGCAATCTTAAATAATCATAAATCTCAGTTACCGTGCCTACGGTTGAACGAGGATTATTGATAGTCGCTCGTTGATCAATAGCAATCGTTGGCGAAAGGCCAGATATTTGGTCAACATTTGGTTTATCCATCATGCCTAAAAATTGGCGGGCGTAAGAAGAAAGGGATTCAGCATAGCGCCGCTGGCCTTCGGCATAGATGGTATCAAAAGCCAGCGATGATTTTCCTGAACCAGAAACACCGGTAATCACAACAAACTTGTTTTTGGGTATTTCAACATCAATGTTTTTCAAATTATGAACCTTAGCGCCACGGATGATAATTTTATCTTGTCGCATAACAATTTATTTTATTTTTTGAAGAATGTGGATTGTAATTAAAAGTGATTATACAATAGAATCTTAAATCTGGCAAGGATGGGTAGTTTACAATGGATTAAAGATAAAAGTTAAATAAAAAAAGCCCGTTTGCTGGTGTTTGCTGAACAAACGGGCGAGGGCAACTATTTTAGTTCTTTTTGTATCGCTTGCCCCCAGGGAGTCAGACGGCATGGTTCGGAAAGGCATCCCTCAACCAGATGAAAAACCCAGTCGCCGACCGAAAACTCAGCGCTTTCAAAAAGGGTGTGCAGTTCAACAAAAGCAACTGGTTTTTCGTTGCGGGCAATAACAGTCCGGTACCAATTTAGCCATTCAACCATTGTCTCAGTCCGGCTGGCTGAAAAACCGATTTCTGCTACGCCAACTCCAAGGACATCTTCCCCATATCTGGCGAAGACTTGTGTTAGGGCCTCTTCAAAGGCTTGGGCATTTGGGGCAAAATTCATGTTTGGCAGAGCCATTTCTACTTCTTCGCCTTCTGGCAAGCCAAAAGCCACTGTTTCACTATTTGCTTCCATGGTGCCGTAAAAAGTCAAGCCAATTTCTTCAACAAGATGACCTTCATTTTCGTCTTCACAAACATTGTCAAAATTGTTGTCAAGGCAGCCGGTAATAAGACTGCTAAGAAGCCACCAGTTCCAAATGTAGTTTAAATTTTGAGCAGGGAGAGAATCAGTGAACTTTCCTGAAAGCGGCCTGATGTTTTGGGCAATGACCGGAACAAAACCAGCCGATTTTACAATTCGTCCTGCTTCAGTGAGAGCGTCGCGCAGATTGACCATGGCTTGAGCCATTGACTTTGGCGCGTTTTTCCCTCCCGGCGGCCACTTTCCTTCTGGGCTCAGATAGCCGTTGAAAAGGGTGGCGATTGGTTCGTTGGCAATAAAGAAACGGGTTTTTGGGGGGAGGACTTGGCTTAGTCTATTAACTGTTGATTGGACATAACTTGTAAATTCAGAGACAGCACTGGGATTAGCCCAGCCAGAATTTTTAATATCACCAGTGTGAAGCGAGGCTGGATAGGAATCGTGATGGAGCAGGGTTACTTCAATTTGCCAGCCGGCCTCCTGCAGGGCTCTTATTGTTTCAGCCATCTCGTTCTGCCAGTCTTCGCTTGCCTGCCAGCATGGCCAAACCAAAGAAAGGCGGAAGACAGGAAAAAGATTACCAAAAAGCGGCTTGGCTTCGACTGAGGCATTTTTAAAATTTTCTAGATTGACAAAGCGCTTGACATAAGACCTCTGCAGAGGAACAATTCCGCCTTGGCCTTGGAAAGACAATTCTTCGTAAAGTTTTGTCCAGCCAGAGGGACAAGCCGTTGGGTCAACTGAATCGCTAACCAACTGCATGGTTGAACTGACCAAGCCCCATGTTCCTTCATACATTGCTTGTTTTGACTCACTGCAAGCTGCAAAAAAGATTGTTAAAAGAACAATTTTTCTCCTCATGACCTCCTCCTTTAGTCATTTGGTTTATTTTTTGTCAAAATAAAAAATCCTCCTTAGGTTTGATGAAGACTATTTTCGAGTTGACCCTATTTGAAACGGTATGGCCTTACTGGCAAATTTCATTTCTACAATTTTGAGATAGACACATCCAGTCAGCCCCACACTCGCTGCCTTTTTCAAACCTTTTTTCACAGTTTTGTGAGGAGCCCGGCTCATGATACCTTACACAAACGTAGTCAGGTTGTCTGCAATCACGATCAGTAGAACAATAAGGTTTGTTCCATTCGTCTAACGCTGCGCCCTGGAGAGATGCGCAACGCTGGCTCACGTCATGACACCACCCACTTTTGCATTGATAGTGAGAACTGCAAGGTTGACCATTTTCTCTATTGATTGCTGTCAAACAAATTTTTATGTCCGGATATTCTGGGGTGGGCTCGCAAGTTGAGCCTTGTTTGCAGGCAATAGAACTTCCTCCATATCCGCCGCAAAAAGTACCTGGTGAACCATCGGTACAAGTTCCCCAGGTCTCTGTAATTTTTAAACATTTTTGGGAAGTACAATGGCGGTCTTCACCGCAGATTTCTCCGTTTTTTAAATTAGTTGCTTCTTTTATACAAATTCCTTCTTCACCACAACCTCTTTCCCCACATTCCCCTTCTTTTGTTTTATACACAGCAAGTGCTGTTCCCATTGCTGCTAATGTTTTGTGTTTCCAAATAAATTTCAAGGCTCCAAGAGAAAGTTTACCTACTATTTTGGCTGATTCAACAATTATTTTTGTTCCTACAGTTGTACCCCCCATTAGTAACAGGCTTGCATCGACCACCTCTTGTGAAAATTTTACAATGCTAGATTCCGGAATAACTACACAACGACACCCTTCACAAGAAGTTTCGCATTTTTCTTTGTCTCGAATAGTTAGACAAGGGCTTCCTTCTTCCATATAACCGTATTCGCAAATTGCCGCATTTACTGATTTTTCTAATTTTTCATCGCAGCCTGCTTTAAATTTTGTCTCACCAGTTTTTTTATCAAGACAGCATTCGTATGGGATCGGCCTTATCATGTAGACGCGGGGCATTCTAAGTCTAACCAGGTCCGGATTTATAGTTTGAAGAAGAAGATAAGAAGTATAAAGCAAAACCAAACCAATTATTGCATTGCTGATATATTCTTTAGCTTGGGTAATTCGCTCTGGCAAGCCGCCGGCTGTTAGATAGACAACGCCGCCCCAAATTATCATAACCACCGCCAAAATTGCGCCCACACCTACTGCATATCTATAAAGTAGAGCAATGTATTCTGCAACATCGGTTACTTCTTCCCTCCCTTGAAGCTGTATTTGCAGTTCGGTTGAGGTAGTTTTTGGATAACATCTCCCCCAGCCTTCTCCACAAGCTGCTTCTTCTTCCTCGAAGATCCCATTATGTTTTTCACAGAGTGCTCGGTCCCAACAACTCATGTCGCGAACTGGCTCAGTCTTTTCTTTTTCTTCTGCAGAAGCAAAAAGAGGAGCAAGAGTTAAGACTAATAAAGCAAGCATTTGGAGAATAAAGATGACGAGAAAGATAATGAGAAGGATTTTTGGAATATTTTTCATATTAACAATTAACATTTAACAATTAATCCTGGAGTGTAAATCTTGGAGTGTAAAGCTTTAGCTTTACAATTGCAACAAAGCTAAAGCTTTGTATTCCATCATCTCAAAATATAATCAATAATCTTTTTAAAAGTCTCAAGGGGAATGACGCCTTCTACTTTTTCGCTTTCAATAAACCAAGTTGGCGTTCCTTTGACTCCGGCTGCTGCGCCGTCAATCATGTCTTTTGTTACTTCCATTTGATATTTTCTTGATGCTAAACATTCATTAAATTTTTTTTCATCCAAGCCAATTTGCACGGCGTAAAATTTTAAATCATTTAAAGTTAGTTTTTCTTGATTTTGGAACATTTTATCATGCATTGCCCAGAATTTTCCTTGTTCATTCGCGCATCCACCTGCTTCTGCGGCTAAAAAAGCATTAGGGTGGATTTCGCTCAAAGGAAAATCGCGGAAGACAAATTTTATTTGGTTTTTGTAAATTTCAGCCAATTCTCTTATAATAGGAGAGGCGGCTTTTGAATTTGGACATTCAAAATCAGAAAAGACCATAATGACTAATTTAGCTTCAGGGGCGCCTAAAAAGGGGTCATCTTCTGATGAAGTAAAAGCTAACTCCCTGTTTGGGTTTTTTGATGAAATTTTTGCTTCAGTAAATTGGTTAATTGGAATTTCTCCACTTTTTATTTTTTTATAGAGATGGTAAACTTGAAAAGCAAAGGCAGAGCCGAAAACGCCAAAAAGAAAGAGGAGGCTGATGATCAAAATTCCCCACCACTTGTTGTACCATTTTTTAGACGGTTGTTCCATAAGTTTAAAAATTGTTTTAACGCTGAATTACGCCGAGGCCTCCTGCGCCTCGGTGTTATGGACTCCTGTTAAGTCAGCCACAATGCGGAATTTCTTTATTATATCATAAAATGACAAATATGGACACCTACGATGAAATTGAAAAAGCGATTGAAAAGAGAATTAAAAAGCGCGAGAAAAAAAGAAAGCCTAAAATGAAAGTAAAGGGTAGAAGGATGTATCAGTTGAAAGAAATGATTAGCCGCAAGGAATGCAAAAAATGCAAAAAATGAAAAGAATGAAAACACTATTAATTTATCTTTTCTCTTTGTCTAAAAATTTGACCTTTTCCCTTTTTTAGTTTATATTAATGTAATTATAAGATTAAAAATTTTATGGAGTATTTTTTAAACATTATCCAAATCATTTCGGCTATTCTTTTGATTGTTGCTATCTTGCTTCAGGGCCGAGGAGCAGGGGTTTCAGGCGTTTTTGGCGGTGAAGGAGCCGTTTATCAAACAAAACGGGGAATAGAAAAATTTTTGTTTATCTTAACTATTATTCTCTCCATCATATTTTTAGGAACAGCGCTTTTAAATGTTGTGCTTTAAGTTAGGTTATTGAATGGGTTATTGAACAAAATTTTCGACTAAAATTTTAGTGTTTTTTATTTTTTTAAATTTCATGCCTTTTAAAAAATTTTTTTCGTTTTTTCAAAAAAAGAAAAACGTGACTCAAAAACAGACTGATTTAGATAAAAAGTTAGTTTTTTCTTTAACTAAATCGCGACTTCCGAATTTAAAACAATTAAAATATTTGTTTAGATTTTTTACGCCGGCAGAAGCCAGGATTGTTAAAATTTTAACTTTGATAATTTTAATTTCTTTGATTTTTGAAGGCGTCGTTATTTATAAAAAGCATATTGAAACATTGCCGAATGAAGGAGGGGAATATGTTGAGGCTTTGGTTGGCGCTCCGTCGTATATTAATCCTCTTTTTTCAGAATTAAATGATGTAGACAAAGATATTTCTTATTTTGTCTTTTCGGGCCTTGTAAGGTATGGCCCAAACCGAGAAATCGTCCCTGATCTTGCGGAAAGATTTGAAATCAGTCAAGACGGAAAAGATTATACTTTTTATTTGCGTCAAAACGTAAAATGGCATGATAATGAAAATTTTGATGCCGATGATGTAATTTTTACTGTTCAAAGTATCCAAAACCCTGAATTTAAAAGCCCTCTGTATTTTGGGTTAAAAAATGTAAAAGTTGAAAAAATTGATCAGTTCACAGTTAAATTTTCTATTGAAAAACCATTCGCGCCATTTTTGAATATTTTAACTTTTGGAATTTTGCCAGAACATCTCTGGTATAGCGTCCCATCGGCCGGTTTTGGTTTAGCTGAATACAATTTGAAGCCGATTGGCACCGGTCCGTATAAATTTAAATCTCTAGTAAAAGATAAATTAGGCAATATCAAATCTTATCACCTTGTAAAATTTGATGGCTACTACGGTCGCAGGCCTTATTTAGAAAAAATAACTTTTAAGTTTTACCCAAATTTTGATGAAGCGGTTAGGGCAGTTCAAAACAGAGAAACGATGGGTATTAGTTTTTTGCCTTTAACTTTCAGAGAAAAGTTAAAAAGTAAAAGGCTAGATTATTATTCTTTAAATTTATCACAATACACGGCAGTTTTTTTGAATCAAAAGAATAACGAATTTTTAAAAAATAAGTCAGTTAGACAGGCTTTGGCTTATAGTCTTAACAGGAAAGAAATTGTAGAAAAAGTCTTGGAAGAAAAAGGTAAAATAATTTACAGTCCGATCTTACCTGGCTATCTTGGGTATAATGAGGAAAACAAAAGTTATGATTTTAATCTTGATAAAGCGAAAGAAATTTTAGACCAAGCTGGTTTTAAGTTAATTGACTCTGCTCTTACAATTGATAATAAAGAGTTTAAGATCGTTTTAACAACTTCGGACAAAGAGGAGTTTGCAGCAGTCGCTAAACTCATTAAAAAGGGATGGGAGAATTTAGGGATTAAGGTGGATCTCCAAATTATTCCTCGGGAGAAAATTCAAAGCGAAGTAATAAGGCCGCGTAATTATGAAGCGCTTATTTATGGCGCAAACATTGGTTACGACGTTGACCCTTTTTCATTTTGGCATTCGTCGCAGATTGAAGATCCAGGATTAAACTTATCCTTATTTTCAAATAGGCATGCTGATAAAGCCCTAGAAGACGCAAGGCAAACTAACAATTTAGAAGAACGGCAAAAAAAATATTTTGAATTTCAAAATATTTTAGATGAGGAAGCGCCGGCCATTTTTTTGTACAGTCCTTTCTATATTTATCCGGTTGAAAAAAAAGTTAAGGGGATTAAAATTTCTGACATTTCTATGCCGGTTGATCGATTTATTGGTTTTGAAGATTGGTATATTAAAACAAAAAAAGTGTGGAAATAAAAAAGGTAAGTGGCGGAATTGGCAGACCCCGCACTAAAATTTACTTGCGCTGGGATGGCGGAATTGGCAGACGCGCACGGTTCAGGGCCGTGTGGGGTAAAACCCATGGGAGTTCGACTCTCCCTCCCAGCATTTCGTGAACGGTTAAGAGTCGGACTAGTTATTTAGAATTGAGATAAAAATTTAGTGCGGGGCTGAGGGAGCTAGTGGTCGCAAGGCCATAGAGGTTCGAGTCCTTTTGGGGGCAAGCTCCGCGTTTAAGGCGCTGTAAGTGTAAGTTCGTGAGAGTTTAGATTTTTTCTCGTCCATTTTTAAATTAATAAACTTTAAAAGTTTTTAATTTTTCATTTTTAATTTTTAATTCAATATGATGTATTACAAAAAAGCAACAAAGGTGAAAACGACTAGTCAAAAATATCATTCAAAAGGCGTGTCAAAATTAAAAATCATTGTTTTAGGCGGTCTTGAAGAAGTTGGGAGAAACATGACAGTGATGGAATACGAGAATGACATAATTATTATTGATATGGGTTTGCAGTTTCCAGAAGAAGACATGCCAGGCATTGATTATATTATTCCTAATATTTCTTACTTCCGTGGCAAAGAGAAGAAAATAAGGGGCGTCATAATTACTCACGGACATTACGATCATATCGGAGCTATTCCTCATTTGATTCCGCGACTCGGCAGCCCGCCAATTTTTGGCACAGAATTGACCTGCGCCATAATCAAAAAAAGGCAAGAAGATTTTAAAAGAGAAAGGTTAAATTTAAATATTATAAAAGAGAACGATGTTTTAACTTTAGGGAAATTTACTATAGAATTTTTTCATATCAATCATAATATCCCTGGCTCGGTTGGCGTTATAATCAGAAACCCTGTTGGAACCATTATCCATACTGGCGATTGGAAGTTTGATTACACGCCAGTTGATGAGAAACCAGCTAATTTCGCAAAAATTGCCCAAGTGGGAAGCGAAGGCGTTCTAGCTTTAATGTGCGACAGTACCAACGCGCCTGAACCAGGACATCAAATTTCTGAGCAAGAGATCGGAAAAAATTTAAAAAACCTAATTGAGAAAGCTCCTGGTCGTCTAATTATCGGTACTTTTGCTTCGCTTTTGTCGAGAATTGAACAGATTATTCATTTAGCAGAAGAAATGGGTAAAAAGGTGACTATCGATGGTTTTAGTATGAAAACCAATGTTGAAATTATGAGGACTTTAGGTTATTTAAAAATAAAGCCTGGTACTTTAATTGATATAGCGCAGGTAAATAATTATTCGCCAGAAAAAATTATCATTGTTTGTACTGGGGCGCAAGGAGAAGAAAGAGCGGTTCTGATGCGCATTGCTAATGGTGAGCATCGTTTTATAAAAATTGAACCAAATGACACAGTTGTTTTTTCTTCTTCAATTATTCCTGGCAATGAACGAACAATCCAGCGTCTTAAAGACACACTTTATCGAAAGGGCGCTGAGGTTGTTCACTATCAAATGATGGATATCCACGCTGGAGGTCATGCTCGGGCAGAAGATATCAAATTAATGATTAGACTTATCAAACCAAAATATTTTATTCCAATTGAAGGAAGTCATTCACATTTAAAAATGAACGCAAAAATTGCTGAAAGCATTGGTATTGACCCCAAAAATATTTTTGTTGCTGACAATGGCCAAGTGATGGAATTTCAGGCTGCGCCAAAAGATCCCGGCGGAGCGGTTGGCCGATTAACTTCCCATAAAGTTCCAACTGATTATGTTATGGTTGACGGATTGGGCGTCGGCGATGTTAGCCATGTTGTCCTTCGGGACCGCAAAATGATGGCCGAAGACGGGATGATTGTGATTATTGTGACAATCGATTCAAAGACAGGTTATTTAATCGGCAATCCGGATATTATTTCTCGCGGCTTTGTTTATATGAGGGAAAGCAAAGAATTGATTGAACAGGTGAGGACAAAAGTAAAAAAGATTGCGACTGATAGGGACCCAAAATCGTCCCTTGATACAGCTTTTGTTAAAAATCAAATTAGAGATAAAATCGGTCAATTTTTATTTACTAAAACTGAACGAAGACCAATGGTACTTCCGGTTATAATTGAAGTTTAAATTTGGATAACGCGAATGGGCTAAAGCCCCACGAATAGCACGAATTAGTGTTATTAGCGGGGCGAACGGAGTGAGCCCAGTAGTGTTATCCTCAACAAAATATGAAACCACGCGTTTTTTCAGGCATCAGGCCTACTGGCCGGCTACACATTGGAAATTATTTAGGAGCAATTAAAACTTGGCTAAAACTTCAGGAGGAGGCAGATTGTATTTTTGCTGTAGTTGATTATCACGGCATTACTACTCCTTTTAATCCCAAAGAGATGGAAAAAGAAAAGTATGAAGTTGTTCTTGATTATTTGGCAGCCGGCATTGATCCTAAAAAAAGCATTTTAATGATTCAATCCCAGGTTCCAGAGCATACAGAATTGGCATGGATTTTAGGAACAATCACCCCGGTTTCTTATCTTGAGCGGATTCCGACTTTTAAAGAAAAGATTGCTCTCCATCCGGAATACGTGAATCTTGGTTTGCTTTCTTACCCGGTTTTAATGGCTGCTGATATTTTGATTTATAAGTCAAACGTAGTTCCAGTAGGAGAAGATCAACTGCCGCATATCGAGTTAACTCGAGAAATTGCCAAACGTTTTAATAAAATGTTTAGTAAAACTTTTCCTTTGCCAGAAGCAATGCTCTCGCACGGCGCGCGGGTTATGTCTTTGACTGATCCGACTAAAAAAATGAGCAAAACTGGCGGAGAAGGAATTTTGCTTTCTGACTCTCCGCAGATGATTTGGAAAAAATTAGCTCCGGCGGTAACAGACCCAGCTCGGAAAAAAATTACTGATCCAGGCAACCCTGATGTTTGCAATATTTACAGCCTGCATAAATTACTTTCAAAACCAGAAGAGATAAAATTAGTAAACAAAAGCTGTCGAGAAGCAAAATTCGGTTGCTTAGATTGCAAAAAGATTTTAGCAAAAAATTTAGAAAAAGAATTTAAGGATTTCAGAGAGAGAAGAAAAAAATTCGAAAGGAACCCGGGCGAAGTAAGAGAAATTATAGTTAAAGGTTCGAATCGGGCGCGTCAGATTGCTTATAAAACATTAGTTGAGGTTAAAAATAAAATTGGCTTAATGTAATTGTTTCTAAAACTGCGTTTTGGGCCAGTTGGCCCAAAACGCAGGCAAGAATGGTTAAGAATGATTTAAGAATTTTTAACCTTTTTTTATTTATAGGTTTAATTAATTTTTGCCTATTGTTTTTATTAATAAATAAATTAATAAATAAAATAAAGGGCAAAGTTAAAAATAAGTAAATAACGAAGGTTGTTGGTTTATTTCTTAAAAATGATTGACAAGTTTAAAATTTAGAGATATTATAATGGTATCCAGGTAAGCAAGGTGACTGCCCGCCTAACTTTTTGGATTAACATGTTTTTGGATTTACTTTAATCAATAGAGAAGAAGACTGCTTGAATTGACTTATTACGGAACACATAAAAATAAAAAAGATGCGTTGTTGAGAGAAAATTTTTTAAAACAGGATAGAACAGAAATTACATTAGAAGAATTTTATCAAATTATTTATAAGACAATAGATAACATCCAAAAAGTTGGGCGGGAGGAAAGTCCGGACACCACCAACACCTCGTGTTGGTAGAGATAGTCGCTAACAGCGACGGGGAGTAAGCGAGCTGCGCTCGCGCATAAGAACGAAAGAACAGAAGAACTCAAGAACGTTCGTTCTTCCGTTCTTTAGTTTCTAAGTTCTTTAGTGCGCACGTCAGTGCGCCCAAGCCCACGGAAAGTGCAACAGAAACATACCGCCCTCCCAAATTTTTGCCCTTATTTATTTTCAACGAATTGAGAGCAAAAATTTGGGAGGGTAAGGGTGAAATCGTGAGGTAAGAGCTCACGCAGGACAGCTCGGTGACGGGCGCTGGGGAAAACACCTATCCGGTGCAAGGCCGTAGGGCCGCTTGACCTTGATGGCAACATCAAGGCTAGATAGATGGTCGCCGCCGACCGTAAAACAAGTCGGTACAGAATCCGGCTTAATGCTTGCCTGGGTAAATAATAAACAAATTATAATTTATGAAAAAGTTGGATATTGTTTTTACGGCAATACTTGTTCCGATTGATTTTTTGATGTTATTTTTAGCCGCCCTGGTGGCTTATTTTTTAAGATTTCAAGTTTTTATTCAATATAGACCGATCGTCTTTGATCTGCCGTTAAAAAGTTACGTTAACGCAGTTTTATTAATAATTTTACTTTGGCTTTTTATTTTCGTTCTGATTGGTCTCTATAAATTCGAGAGGCGCCGTTTTATTGATGAATTTTCAAAAATAATTTTGGCTTGTTCAGCTGGTTTTGCTGCTGTTGTCATTCTGATGTTTTTTCAGAGAGAGTTATTTAATTCAAGGTTCATTATTTTGGCTGCTTGGGGCCTTAGTATTGTTTTTGTTAGTTTTGGGAGATTGGTTATTCGGTTAACAAGGCGTTTATTGTATAGAAAAGGGATCGGGGTTCATCAAGTGATTGTTATTGGTGAAGATAAAATTGCTGATGAGTTGATAAGCACTTTTTGTAAATTTCCTGGTATAGGATATAAAGTCATTAGGAAATTTAAAAAATTTGACAAAGAAACCGCGGCTCAAATTGAAGAAATTAAAAAGGCAAGAGAAATAGACGAAATTATTTATGCAAACCCTGAAATAAATAGAACAGAGGTTTTAAATTTGATTGATTTTTGCGATGTTAATCATATCACTTTTAAATACTCGGCTGATTTAATGGCAGCCCATACTGTTAACATTGAGGTTGCTACCATCGCTGGTATCCCGATAGTAGAATTAAAGAAGACTCACCTTGAGGGTTGGGGCAGAGTTTATAAAAGAATCTTTGATATAGTCGGTTCATTTATCTTGATTATTTTATTTTTGCCAGTAATGCTTTTGACCGCTTTAGCAATAAAGTTAGATTCTCGCGGTCCAATTTTTTGGAGCCGTTTGGATGACGGTTCGCCCGTGAAAAGAATTGGTCAGCACGGCAAACCTTTTGGATATTTCAAATTTCGTTCAATGCGGCCAGGTACACATCATCTGCGCTACACTGAACTTGCTGCCTTAGATTTTCGTAAAGGCCCTTTAGCTAAAATAAAAGAAGACCCGAGGGTGACGAGGGTGGGGAGATTTATTCGCCGATATAGCCTTGATGAATTGCCAGAACTTTTTTTAGTTTTGGTTGGCAAAATGTCCTTGGTGGGGCCTCGTCCTCATTTGCCTGAAGAAGTTGCGAAATATCAAAAACATCATCTTAGAGTTTTGACTGTGAAGCCGGGCATTACTGGTTTGGCTCAAATTTCCGGTCGGGAAAAGCTTGATTTTGAGGAGGAGGTAAAACTTGATACGTATTATATTGAGAATTGGTCACTGAAGTTGGATTTGTATATTTTATTAAAGACTCCGGGAGCGGTTTTAAAAGGAGCGGTGTAAATCAGTTTTTAAGTTTTTAAGTTTTTAAGTTTTTGATATGAAAGTTGCTTTAGTTCATGACCATTTGATTCAAGACGGGGGGGCGGAAAGGGTTCTTCGAGTTTTTCAAAAAATTTTTCCCAAAGCCCCAACCTATGCTTTAGTTTATGACAAGAAGAAAATGAGCAAAGAGTTTCAGGGCAAAGATATCAGGACTTCTTTCCTTCAGAAATTGCCTCTTGGAGTTAAAAAATTTAAGTGGTTTTTACCGCTGATGCCCCTTGCTACAGAAAGTTATGATTTAGCTAATTATGATGTAGTTTTATCTAATTCCAGCGCTCTTTCAAAGGGCGTAATTACAAAACCAGAAACTTTACATTTATGTTATTGTCATACGCCGACTCGCTATCTTTGGACTGATACACATTTGTATGTTAAAAAGTTAAAGTATAATCGTTTAATCAAAAAAATAATTTCTTTAACATTTCCAAAACTTAGGGTTTGGGACAGAATGGCTGCCGCAAGAGTGGATAAATTTATTGCTAATTCTAAGACAGTTCAGAAAAGGATTGCCAAATATTATGGTCGCGAGAGCGAAGTTATCTATCCGCCGGTAGAGGTTTCTAAATTTAAAATTTACCCTAAACAAGAAAATTATTTTTTAGCCGGAGGGAGGCTGGTTCCTTATAAATGTTTTGATTTAATTGTTCAGGCTTTTGGTAAATTGGGTATCCCGTTAAAAATTTTTGGTGATGGTCCTGAGTATCAAAAACTAAAGTCAATGGCAAAACCAAACATTGAATTTCTGGGGAAAGTTTCTGACGAGGAGAAAATAGAGCTCTATGGCAAATGTTTAGCTTTTCTTCATCCTCAAGAAGAAGATTTTGGTTTAATGGCAGTTGAAGCAATGTCAGCTGGTCGGCCAGTAATTGCTTATTGTCGAGGCGGAGCCTGCGAAACAGTGGTTCCGAACAAAACAGGAGAATTTTTTGATGAGCAAAGTTGGGAGTGTCTAGCTCACGCTGTGATTAGATTTAAACCAGAGAACTATAACCCAGAAGCGATTAGGAAGCACGCTATGCAGTTTGACCAGAGCGAATTTGAAAGAAAAATAAAAGAATGCGTAGAAAATAGTTGGCATGAGTTTAGCGAGCCTATTTAGTATTTATATTTAGTGTCTCTGGCATAATTTAATAGTGGCAAATACAAAATATAAAGTTATGAATATTGGCATTGACATTAGATCACTTTTAGAAAAGGAAAGGAGCGGCGTTGGGGAGTACATATTTAGACTTCTTGACGCCATTTTTAGTATAGACAAAAAGAACCATTATTTTTTGTTTTATAATTCTTTTAAAAAAGCCGACGAATTACTACCACTGGAGTGGAAGAGTTTACCAAATGTTCGCTTTTGCGGTTTTCGTTGGCCAAATAAAATTTTCAATTTTTGTTTGAAATTTTTGAAGTGGCCCAAACTTGATAAGTTAATAGTTAGCAGTCAACGATTAGCAGCCAATTTAGATTTATTTTTTATTCCAAATTTGAATTTTGTTGCCTTGTCTTCGGGTATTAAAAAAATTATCACAGTTCACGATTTGTCTTTTGAGCGTTACCCGATCTTTTTTTCTTGGAAAAGGAGATTGTGGCATTGGTTTATTAATCCGCGTAAATTGATTCATGGGTGCGATAAAATAATCGCTGTTTCAGAGAACACAAAGAGAGATTTGGTAGAATTATATGGCGTGGCGGCAGAAAAAGTGAGAGTGGTTTATTCTGGGGGGTGGCAGGAACCAGGAATTATTAATCATGAACTAGGGATTGAAACGGTGAAGAAAAAATATGATTTGCCTGAAAATTTTATTTTGTTTTTAGGAACGCTTGAGCCGAGAAAAAATATTGAAGGGTTGATTCGGGCATTTGAAATACTCAAAAAAAATTTTCAATTTTCAATTTACAATTTACAATTAATTATTGTCGGGCCGCGAGGGTGGATATATAAAAAAATTTTGGCCCGCGCAGCAAAAAGCCCAGCGGCCGAAGACATTAAATTTATAAATTATATTAAGCCTGAAGAAAAATTTGCTTTTTATAAATTGGCGAAAATTTTTGTTTACCCTTCTTTTTATGAAGGATTTGGTTTTCCGCCGCTTGAGGCAGCAATTTTTGGCACGCCGGTCATTATAAGCAATGCTTCATCATTGCCAGAAATAATGGGTGAAGCGGCTTTAATGGTTGACCCTTATAACTTAGTTGAGATGGCAAGAGTAATGGCAACATGCCTTACTAATGAAAATTTACGGGCGACTTTAACGGACAAAGGAAAAAAACAAGTAGAGAAATTTGATTGGGACAACTGTGCAAAGGAAACATTGGAGTTATTACAAAACAGAAAATAAGTCGACATTTTAATTCAGCCATAGTTAAATTAAGGCGTCGATGTCAAGCGATGTTTGCGAAAATATGCAAGGATCCTTTTTTTATTTTTATTTTTTGTTATAATTAAACTATGAAAATAGGAATAGATGCTCGATTTTTTGGTCCGGTCGGAAAAGGTTTGGGTAGATATGTGGAACGGCTGGTGGAAAATCTGGAAAAGATCGATCAAACCAATGAATATATAATTTTTTTGCGAAAAGAAAATTGGGACTATTACACTCCCAAAGTTTCAAATTTTAAAAAAGTTTTGGCTGATTATCGATGGTACAGTTTAGTTGAGCAGGTTGCGATACCTTGGCTAATCTGGCGTGAGAAGCTTGACCTTGTCCATTTTCCACATTTTAATATTCCAATTTTTTGTCCAACAAAATTTGTTGTCACAATCCACGATTTAATTCTTCTTCAATTTCCAACCCCGCGAGCCACCACCCTTGGACCACTTCTCTATAAAATAAAATATCTAGCTTACCGGATTGTCATTGGTTTTGGCCTTTGGCGGGCAAAGAAGATTATTACTGTTTCTGAATGTACTAAAAAAGAATTAATAAATTATTTTAAAGTTAAACCAGAGAAAATTGTTGTCACATACGAGGCTTGCGACGGCGTGGAATACGGACAGTTAGGAATACCGGATAAAGATGTTTTAAAAAAGCACAAAATTGTTAAACCTTACTTGCTTTATGTTGGTAATGCCTATCCGCATAAAAATTTAGAAAGTTTAATTGAAGTTTTTGGAAATTTAAATTTAGATTATCAATTGGTCTTGGTTGGCAGAGAAGACTATTTTTACGAAAGACTAAAAAGAGAAATTGTTGATTTAAAAATTAAAAATAAAATTGTTTTTACTCGTTTTGTTTCTGAGAAAGAATTAGCTGATCTCTATCGAAATGCTAGTCTTTATGTTTTTCCTTCTTTTGTTGAGGGGTTTGGTCTGCCGGGGCTTGAAGCAATGAGCTATGGATTGCCAGTCGTTGCCTCGAATTCTTCTTGTTTGCCAGAAATTTATGGAGAAGCAGCAGTTTATTTTGATCCTAAAAGTCATCAAGATATGGCAGAAAAAATAAAGAAAGTTTTGTTTGACCAGACTTTGAGGAAAGAGTTAATTTCTAAAGGACTCGAGCAAGTCAAAAAATACAGTTGGCAAAAATGCGCTGAGCAAACTCTAAGTGTTTACAACTCAATTTCATAAAATTACTACATAAAGAGAGCGTTAAGGCAGACAGAATTCTACAATTTCCAATTATATATGCCAAGGGATTCAAAAAAATATTTTAAAATAAATGTTGTTCAAAGCGACAGCGAAATTTGTCGGCCTTCGCCTTATATTATTAATTTAAAGAAAGTTGAGGCAAAAAAGGAAGAGGCCCCGCTTCTGCAAAAAAGAAAAGTTTTTCTCCCGTCTTTTCAAGAACTTTCATTTGTTGGTCCATTTTATTTGTTATTTACTTTTATTTTTGGATTTTTTAAAAAATTCATAAAATCGTTTAAGGGGTTTTTTGCCTTTTTAGGAAAACGTATCCCACTTTTCTTCTGCAGTGTTTTTAGGGGGGTAAAGTCAATATTAACCAACAGTCTGAATTTTTCTAAAAATATATTTAAGATTGGCAGATTTTCCTTGCCGGTTGGTTGGCAAAAAGGTTTGCTTAGTTTTTTGGTTTTTTCTTTTGTTTTAGTTTTACCATTTCAGGCATTTTCTTATTATAGCCGTTTCGAAAATTTTTTAGTTCAAAATAAGTTAGATAAATTTAATTTTCGTTTAATTGATGTTTTGAAAATTTTACCGCAAAAAGAAGGGGTTAAAAAGGCGTTTTTGGTTTCGGACATTGTTAAAAAGATTTTGGGCTATGAAACTGAAAAAAGATATTTGATAATTTTTCAAAATAATAATGAGATTAGGCCAACAGGCGGTTTTATTGGCAGTTTTGCTTTGGTTGATATATGGCGCGGCGAGATTAAGAAGATAGAAGTCCCCCCTCAAGGCTCTTATGCTCTTCAAGGGTGGCTGCTTGAAAATGTTTTAGCCCCTGAGCCTCTTCAATTAATTGCTTCCCGTTGGGAATTTCAGGATGCTAATTGGTTTCCGGATTTCCCTGCTTCTGCCCAAAAGATTATGTGGTTTTATACAAAAAGCGGCGGACCTTCGGTTGATGGCGTAATTGCCGTTACAGCTGACTTTTTCCGAAAAATTTTAGAAGTAATTGGTCCGATCGGAATGCCTAATTATGGAAAAGTGATTGACAGCGAAAATTTTGACTTTGAAATTCAAAAATCAGTTGAAATAGAATATGACAGAAAAGAAAATAAGCCAAAGCAAATAATTGCTGATTTAGTCTCAAAAACTATAGAAAAAATTTTGATAAACGACAGCGGTCAATTAGCCAAATTGGCTGGCGTTTTAAATCAGGTATTAATTGAAAAAGATTTACTTCTTTATTTTAATGATAAAGAAATTCAAAAGGCTGTTTTAGATTTAGGTTGGGGCGGAGAAATCAAGGAAACAAGCGGCGATTATTTAATGGTGGTTGACACAAATATCGCCGGAGGAAAAACAGATGCAGTTATTGAAAATAAAATAGAACATTTGGCACAAATTAGCGATGACGGTTCAATAATTAATCGCGTAACGATTACTAAAATCCATCGTGGAATTAAAGGCGAACTCTTTACTGGGGTACGGAATGTTGATTATCTTAGAATTTATGTTCCAAAAGGAAGTGAATTGCTCGAGGCAAAGGGGTTTGAGGCTCCACCGCAAGAATTTTTTGATTCACCAGAAGACTATTTGAAACCAGACAAAGATTTAAGTATTTTTGAAAAGCAAATTTCTTTTGATAAAGAAAGTGGAACAAAAATTAGCGAAGAATTTGGAAAAACAGTTTTTGGCAATTGGGTTCAGATCGATCCCGGCGAAACAAAAGCCGTAGTTTTCACTTATCGGTTACCTTTTAAGTTGTCTTTTGAAAAAACATCAAGGGATTGGTTTTCATCCTTAAAACAAAGTTTGGGCTTGGGAAAAAAAGAAGGGGTGATTTATTCGCTTTTAATTCAAAAGCAGCCTGGCAGTAGAGCAGAAATAAAAAGCGAACTGAAGTTTCCTTATAACTGGAGACCGATTTGGAAGTATCCAGAGAGTTTGCAAATTAAAGATGCAGCTTGGCTTACGCGTGAAAAAATGACCACAGACTTTTTCTATGGGGCAATGTTTGAAGAAAAATTATAAAAATTTTTAATATTTTTTATTTTCTTAAAATATGAAAAAATCAGAGATAAAAAGAAAAAAAGAAGAAAAAGAAATTGAAAAAACAGAAGAAGCGGAAAAATCTTATGATGCTAGAAAATTTTTAAAAACTGAAGAATGGAAAGAGAAAGAGGGCAAAAGAATAAGCGAAAAAGAAAAAAAGGACATCACAAAAGAATTAATAAATATTTACAAAGGCGAAGATGGGAAAATACCTGATATGTCTAAAATTGAGCATAAAAAAAGAAGCAAAGTTAAATTTATCCTTATTAGTTTGGTTGTTTTCTTTGCTTTGTTAGCCGGGATTTCTTGGTTAGGGTTTTTTATTTTTGCGCCACAAAAATTTAGTGGCGAGGGAGTAAAGTTAGAGATAGATGCCCCAGGGGAGATAGCCGGAGGAGAAGAGGTTACTTTGTCAATTAAATACGAAAACAATGAGAATGTCCCTCTTGGGCATGCAGAAATTGAAGTGCGTTATCCTGAAGGATTTATCTTAAAAGAAGCAAAGCCACAAGCTGCAAATTCGCAAAATAATCTTTGGCTTTTAGGTAGTCTTTCTCCCGGCGAAAAAGGTGAGATAGAAGTTATTGGTCAAGTTTTTGGAGAAATTAACACTTCAAAGATTTTGCAGGCAGTTATGACCTACAAACCAGCTGATTTTAATTCTGATTTTCAAAAAGTTGTCCAAGCAACCATAGAAATAAAAAATTCATATTTAGAAATTTCTGTTGAGGGGCCAGAAAAGGCCTTGGTTAATGATAAAATTATTTACAAAGTTAAATACAAAAATATTTCTCAAACAAGTTTTGAGAATTTAAAAATCAAAGCCCAATATCCGGAAAATTTTGTTTTTGATTCAGCCAAGCCTGAGAGTTTAAAAGAGGATAATTCAGTTTGGTTGATAGAGAGTCTGAGCCCTGAAGAAGAAAGAGAAATTGAAATAACTGGCGCTTTTGTTGGCGATGTTGAGGGAAGCAAAGAATTAAAGATGCAAATAGGATTTATTGCTGACGATAAATTTAATCTCCAAAAAGAAAGCAGTTTTTCATTAGAGGTGATTAAAGGGGAAGCCCTTCTAACCTTAATTGTAAATGGGGATAACAAAGATCAAGCAGTTTATTTCGGCAGTCCTTTAAATTATTCGATTGTTTATAAGAACAACGGGCAAGTAGAAATGAAAGACATTGAAATAAAAATTACTTTTGAAACAACATCAAATAACAACAAAAGTCTTTTGGATTGGGATAGTTTAGTTGATGAAAATAACGGGCAAGTTACCGGAACCCAGATTTCGCAAAATTTGCGGAGCGGGACTATTCTTTGGACAAAGAAACAGATTAAAGAGTTGGGATCGCTTGAGCCAGACAAAGAAGGGACAATAAATTTTCAGATAAAAAGTAAAGATTATGAATCAGTTAAAGATTGGCAGTTTGAGAATTTTGAGATAAAGAGTTTGGTTGAGATAAAAATTGGACAAATAGGGGATCTTGTCTCTGAGCCAAAATTAGTCCAGAGCAATATTATTGTTTTAAAATTAAATTCAGATTTAAAATTAATAGCTCAAGCGCGTTATTTTAATGATGATGAGATAGCCGTTGGTTATGGTCCTGTCCCTCCTAAAGTCGGGGAAACAACAGCCTATCGGATTTTTTGGAGATTAACCAATTCGCTCCATGAGATAGAAAATTTAAAAATAAGCGCGACTTTGCCACAAAACATTAGTTGGTCAGAGAAATTTGATATCGAGGCAGGAGAAATAGAATTTAACAAAGTAACTAGAGAAATTGCCTGGGTCTTAAATCGTCTGCCAAAAGATGTCCAAAGTATTAGCGCAAATTTTGAAGTTACGGTTAAGCCGTCAGACGAAGATGTAGGCAAACTCTTAACTTTACTTAGTCCAACCACGGTAACGGGCCAAGATAAGGTAAGTGGCGGAACCATAACCTTGATTTCAGATGAATTAAATTCAAATTTAGAAGGCGATCCGCAAGTTGAAGGCAAAGGAATTGTAGTGAAAGATTAAAAATTTTAATTATTAAAAATGGCAAAAAGGCGCAGGGATAATTCCGATTTAGTTGTAAGTTTGTAGCCTGACAGATAAAAAAATTTTGGTAAATTTTCTAATTGACTTTATACCGGATTCAAAATTCAAAAACTCCGCATTGCGGAGTTTTTGAATTGCCCTCGGCAGGAATCGAACCTGCACCACCTCCTCCGGAGGGAGGCGTTGTGTCCATTCAACTACGAGGGCGAAGTAAATTAAAAATTAAAAAGTAAAAAGTAAAAAATACTTATTTTATTTATAGAATTTTTCTCGCGAGATTGTAGATTTTATACCAAGTTTTATTAATTGGCAAGTCAAAGGTACCGAGATAAGAAATCTCAAAGCCGCCAAAACCTTTTTTGAATCTGGTGATGCCAGGCCATTTTTGCTCATCAATTCCCCAAAAATCGTAATATTTAAAACCAAGGCGTTTTGCTTCTTGGATAATTTGCCAATGGAGAAGATGCGGAGCCATGACATTGCGATGTTCATCGGATGAAGCGCCGTGCAGGTAAGTGGCTGTATCGCCAAAAAACATTATTAAATTAGTCGCTAAAATTTTGTTCTGGTATTTTGCAAAATAGAGCGCTACATTTGGGACTGGGACATCACCGGTCGGTCGTGGCTTAAAAGTTTTTAGCATTTGCCAATAATAATTTTTTTGATGAGTGCGAAATTTATCCCGTTCGGCTGTTTTTGAAAGCAACTGCCAAAAAGTTTCAAAATCATTTTTTAACATCTCATGGTCCGTGAGTCGTGTTCGATGAATTTTTACCCCGTGTCTTTCAGCAAGGCGAATATTATATCGAGTTTTTGGATGCATAGCTGCCAAAAGTTCTTCTTCTGACCTTGAGAGGTCTAATATGAGGGTGCGAGATGGCTGAACAGGTTCAATTTTCAGTAATTTGTAATTTGTAATTTGTAATTTGTAATTTTCTTCTGGTGGTTCAATTTTTAAAAAAATCGCTTTTTCTTTTTTTGCGATTTCTAAAATTTTATCAATCAGCAATTCATAATTCCTAATTCCTAATTCATGATTCATAATCGGGCCGCGGGGGCTGTAAAAATATTTTTTACTTAAAGGTAATTTATTTTCAATGATTCCACAAAGAGCTAAAATGTTATTATTTTCAACTAAAGCGAGGCGGTGAGTTTTATGTCCAACCGTCCCTTGAAAATCAAGCCACTCGGCGCTCTGTAAAAAAATTCCAGTCTGGGTTGGCTGGTTTAAAAGAAAGTTATTCCATTCAATTTTGTCGTTAATTTCGTTGACAGTCAGCATTTGGTTTATTAAAAACTGTAAATTTAAAAATTTTTGATTATTTTCCCAAAATTTTTAAGGCTGCTTTAATTTTTTCTTCAGCGTTCTTTTTATCTTCGCCAATTTTTCTGACTGCTTCTTGCGCTTCTTGTTTTCTGTAGCCAAGGCGTACTAAGGCTTCAACAATTTCATCTTCATCTTGAGTAGATTTTCCTTCTGTTAGTTTTCCTTTTAGTTCAAGAATGATTTTTTGGGCCGTTTTTTTACCGACGCCAGAAATGCTAGAAAGAATAGCAAGGTCGCCGTCAGCAATGGCTTTCTGCAGTTTTTCTAATCTATAAGTTGAAATAATTCTATGGGCTAATTTTGGGCCAACCCCAGAGACATCCAAAAGTTGCCAGAAAAATTCCAATTCAGAAATTTTCCCAAAACCATAAAGTTCTCGACTATCTTCACGCAGATATTCATGGGTAAAAAGTTCAATTACATTACTAATTTTTTGTTTAGTTAAAAATTCTTTAGAGACAAAAATTTGGTAGCCGACGCTGCCTACTTCAAGAATCACGAAATTCTCTCCTTTGTAAATAATTTTTCCTTTGAGATAAGAGATCATTTGTTATGTAACGTGTAACAGAATCATGTAACACTAATTGTGTTAACAAATTACCTGTTGCGCGTTTTTTTAAACCTTTTGATTCTGATAAGGCCAGAACACGGAATAATTTCAATTCCGCGTTTTTCAAGTTCGTCCAAAAATAAATTCATGCCAAGCGAATCAGAAGACATATGCCCGGCAATAACCACATTTAAATGGGCTGCTTCTGCTTCTTTTTTATGTTCTTCTGATTGGTGCATGCCAATAATTGTACCAATACCAGCTTGGGCCATTTTTTCGTAAATTTTTGGCGATGGCTCAGTGCCGCCGGTAATTTCAGTGACCGCAACTTTGCCGCAGCGGTTTTCCGGATGCCCGGCAAAAAGACGAGGCCCAGCTCCGAGTTTTATTGCTTGGGCATACTCAGGGATTTCTTTTAAAATTTTTAAAATATCGCCGACATATTCAGGCCGAGCCGCGGCTATTTTTTTCTTTAAAAAATTAGCAACTAAATTATCAGTCGGCGTATGGACATTTATGTAGCTTATCTTCAATAACCGAGTAATATCAATCGATCGGTAGTGATTGATAGGATTAACACCGCGGGAGACTTCTTCAATCCGCGGTTTTTGCACTCCTTCAGCCACATTGATTGGCATTCCGTACTGAGCATAGATCTCTGCTTGCAAATGCATAACATCAGCCAAGTCAGCCAGGGCTTTTCCGCGGGGATGATGAGCAATAATTAAATCAGCGCCTAATTTTTGAGCTAAAAATATTTCATCGCCCTCCATATCAATGCCAGTTAAAATTTTTTTGACTGGCTTGCCGCTATCAAAATGGATTCGGCTATCAAGATACGGGTTATTAAGCGCTTCAAGATCAAATTCTTCTTTTTGTTCTTTATTTAATTTTTCGTAATAATCTTTTTTTCTTTTAAGCATTTTTTGAACAGCCGCTTTGCCGCGTAGATCTGAATTAATCCCCATTTTGATGGCTAAATTAAAGATTTGTTGAACAGTCATATTTTTTTGGAAGGATTGCACTAATGGGCTCCTTGCGTTCGCCCCGCTAATAACAATAATTCGTGTTATCCGTGGGGCTTGCCCATTTGTGTTATCCTTTTAGTTTAATTCCCAACCATAAACCACCGTCAATCTCTAATCTTTTTTGATGAGCAACTTCTACTTTACCTTTTTCAAGGTTATCACTTAAAGTATCTTTTTTAATTTTTTCTTCAAAATTTTTAATAACTGAAAGCACAAGTTCATCAGAAGTTTCAAAATAAACTATGATGCGGTCAGAAATTGTTAAGCCTGCTTCTTTCCGGAGGGCGTTGATTTGACGGATGATTTCACGGACTAACCCTTCTTTTTTTAACTCATCTGTTATCTTGATATTTAATCGGATACCTAGCTGTCCGTCGGCTTTGATGACATAACCCTCTTCTTCTTTTAATTCTTCGACAAAATGTCCATTTTTGACATTCACTTCATCTAAAATTATTTGCATTATTTCCGGAGAGATTTTTGCTCCTTGAATTTCAAGATCAGCCAAGGGCTGGCGCACTTTTATTTTATGTTCAGCCCGGATTGCATGAACAATCTCGACTATTTTTTGCCCTAAAGCCATTTCTGAAAGTAAATTTTCATCAATTAATTTTTCCTCAATTTTCGGCCAGTCATCAAGGTGAACAGATTCTTTTGGTCCGCCTAATTCCAAATAAATTTTTTCTGCAATAAAAGGAGTCCCTGGAGCAGTGATTTTACTCAAATTCAAAAGGACATATTTTAAAGTTTGGAGCGCTTCTTCTTTTTCTTTTTTGTCGTTTGATTTAAAGCGGTCGCGGCTTCGGCGTAAATACCAGGTAGAAAGAGAATCAACAAACTCAAGAATTGGCCGATGGGCTAAGACCAAATCATAAGCGTTCATTTTTTCTGTAACATTTTTAATGAGAAGATTTGTTTTAGCGATAACCCATTTATCTAAAATATTTTTTGAGTTTGGTTGAGCGTCAACTTTTTCTTCAGCGTACATTTGGTAAAAAGAAAAAACATTCCACAAAATCATGATTAATTTTTTAAACATTTCTTCAACTCCTTTTTCAGAGAAGCATAAAGTGTCGGCTTTCATCACTGGAGAAGTGAGCAAATAATAACGCAGGGCGTCAGCGCCATAGCGGTTAATGATATCATTTGGATCTGGATAGTTTTTTAAACGTTTTGACATTTTTTGTCCGTCTTCAGCTAAAACAATGCCATTAGCAATAACATTTTTGAAAGGGATTTCGTCCATAATGGCTGTTGAGAGGACATGGAGATAATAAAACCAGCAGCGGGTTTGATCAACTCCTTCAGCAATAAATTCAGCCGGAAAATTTTTTTCAAATTTTTCTTTATTTTCAAATGGATAATGGAATTGAGCATAAGGCATTGAGCCAGACTCAAACCAACAATCTAGGACATCAGGAATTCTTTTCATTTGGCCGCCGCATTTCTCACATTTGAAAGTTATTTTATCAACAACATGTTTATGCAGGTCAGTAATTTTTTGCCCGCTTAATTTTTCCAGTTCAACGATTGAGCCAATAACTTTTATATTATCGCAACTTTTTTGTTCTTCAGTTTTTTGGTTTTTCAGTTCTTTAGTTCCTGCGCATCGCCAGATGGGCAGGACTGATCCCCAGAATCTTTGGCGGGAAATTGACCAATCTTGGGCGCCTTCTAACCATTTGCCAAAACGACCTTCTTTAATATGTTCTGGCATCCAATAGATTTTTTGAGCCAGTTTAATTATTTTTTCCTTAACGGCTGTTACTTTTATAAACCATGAAGAAGTAGCGTAATTTAAAAGAGGAGTGTCGCAACGCCAGCAGTGAGGGTAACTGTGCAAATATTTTTCTTCAGCAAATAATTTACCACGTTCTTTTAACCAATTTACAATTTTAACATCAGTTGCGGTTGGATTATTGATCGGCTTAACATGTTCTCCGGCAAAATCTAAAACAAGTGGTATGAAGCGACCATCAGTGGTAACATGTTGAACCCATGGGAGATCTTCTTTTTTGCCAAGATTTAAATCGTCTTCGCCAAAAGCCGGAGCAATATGGACAACACCTGTTCCTTCTTCAGTGGCAACAAAAGGGGCGTGGTAAATTTTGAATCCTCGCTCGCGGTTTTTGGGGGTATCAAAATACGGGAAAAGAGGCTCATATGCTTTGCCAATCAAATTTTTGCCCTTCAGCGTTTTGACCACTTCATATTTGTGGCCATTTAAAATTTTTTCAGATGTGTTTTGAGCCAAAATAAAATATTCGTTATCTATTTTGACTTTTAAATAATCAATATCTTCGCCAACTGCTAAGGCAACATTTCCTGGCAGAGTCCATGGAGTAGTTGTCCAGGCCAAAACATAAGTATTTGGCTCGTCTAATAACTTGAATTTTATCGTTACAGAAATATCTTCAATGTCTTTATACCCTTGGCTGACTTCTGATTGCGAAAGAGTTGTTTCGCAGCGGGGGCAGATGTGCATTGCTTTGTGTCCTTCATAAATCAAATTTTTATCCCAGAGTTGTTTAAAAACCCACCAAATGCTTTCCATATAACCTAAATCCATTGTCATATAAGGGTTTTCCATATCAACCCAGCGACCCATTCTAGGAATAAATTTCTTCCATTCGTCAGCGTACATTAAGACTTTACTTCGGCAGAGTTCATTAAATTTTTCTATGCCAATTTTTTCTTCAATGTCTTTTTTACTTTTGACTCCCAATTCTTGTTCAACAATGTTTTCAATTGGCAGGCCGTGGCAGTCCCAGCCCCAGCGCCGTTCAACCCGCCAACCACGCATTGTCCAATATCTTGGCACAGTATCTTTCATTAAACTGGCGACAATGTGACCATAGTGGGGTGTGCCAGTTGCAAAAGGAGGGCCGTCATAAAAAACATAGTCGCCGTGAGGCGCTTTTTTGCTGACAGATTTTTCAAATATTTTATTTTTCTGCCAAAATGAAAGAATCTCTTCTTCCATTTTTGGGAAGTTTATTGCAGCCATTTTGTTTAAATTTTATTTAAATTTATGGTATAATTGTAACAATTGTAACAAAAAATTTAGTGCTTGTAAAATACAATATTATGAATTTTATCAAAAAATGTTTTTGTCAAAAAACAAAAGTTGAATTTCATTGCGATGAAAAATTCAACGAAGACGTAGTTGACATTTTGTATTGTCCGTTATGTTCTGATCGCGCTTCAGGAGATTCGCTTTTGATGCGTGTAACAGGCATCCCAGAAATGGCAGGAATTTGGGGGATTAAATTTAATCCTACTGTTTTGAAAGAAGTTGACCAAAAATTTCGTGATAGTGATGCTTATTATGAAAATTTATTTCGCGATGGCCAATGTGTTTTCAAAAAAATTTGGCAAAAAAGAAAAAAACCGACTTATGAAATTGTCGGCATAAAAAATAGTGTTTCTAAATTGAAAATGGAAGAGCCGCTTTCTGGGCCTGATTATCTGACAATTCGCAAAGACGGAAAACCAGTCAAACTGCCTAAAAAAATTTGGACGCGGGGCGAAGAATCAGGGCCTCGTCAGAGCGGGTATAAAGGCCATCGGTGAAATAAAACTAAAGACCACTAATGAAAATACAAAGTACCACGAAATTGTT
>JBBIUS010000006.1:0-42443 GCA_037440105.1 Candidatus Falkowiibacteriota bacterium | reverse complement strand
AACACTCTATTATGCCGATGGCATGAATATCACTGGTGCTGAAACAGCCTTGATGCAGATATTTTAGAAATGAGGGACTAAAGGAAATACGATAAAATAGGGCGGACTTGTTTCGCCCTATTTTTAGTGGTATAATTGTAAAAACCTGGCTAAAGTCAGTTAGAAAAAATCTTCTTAGCCACTAAAGTTGCGTCAAGTTTTACCTGACTAAAGTCAGTTAGAAAAAATTTTCATAGCCACTTTAGTGGCGTCTTAGAAGACCTGGCTAAAGTCAGTTAGAAGTTTTCCTTATCGCAAAAATCAGTTGGAAATAAATTTTATGTACAAAAAAGCTGGATTCATTATAATTTTTTGTTTAGTAGCCTTGAATTTTAATTTTCTTCCAGTTTCTGGAGCTGATTTTAGTGCTGACTTATATAAATCAAGTGAAATTCTCGTTAAATTTAGGAATGATTCTAAAATTCATAAAATTTTATTAGAAAATGAAAGCGTTGAGCATGCTTTGATAAGGTATAGGGCAATGGAAGACGTTGAATTTGCTGAGCCGAATTATTTTTTAAAAGCAAAACTTGAGCCTGTGACGCCGCTTGATTCGGATTTTGGAAAGCAGTGGTATTTAGAAAAAACAAAGGCGCCTTGGGCTTGGGCAAAAACTACTGGGTCAGAAAATGTGGTTATTGCTGTTTTGGACACTGGCTTAGATCTAGACCATCCAGACATTGCTCCAAACCTTTATGTTAATGAAAAAGAGATTCCAGAAGACGGCATTGACAATGACGGAAATATCTATGTTGATGATGTTCATGGCTGGGATTTTGTAGACGGCGATAATGACCCAAATCCGAATTTTGAAGAGTGGTATACAAGAGATGGAATAAATCACGGGACTGTCGTTGCCGGGGTTGCCGCGGCAGTTGGGAATAACAACGAGGGCATTGCCGGCATTTCTTGGCATTCCAAAATTATGCCCCTTCGAGTTTTAGACAGTATGGGAAGTGGAGATGTTCTAACAGTAATTGAAGCAATTGACTATGCAATTGAACAAAAAGTTGATGTAATTAATTTGAGTTTTGTTGGCATAGGCTTTAGCAAATCTTTGTTTTTATCTTTAGAACGGGCCTATAGCGCAGGGGCAGTTGTAGTTGCCGCGGCTGGCAATGAGGAGAATCATGGTCAAGATTTGGATGTTTTGCCGTCTTACCCAGTCTGCTATTACGGTCAGGAAGGCCAAAATATTGTTTTAGGGGTAGCAGCCTTGGATAAAGACGATAAAAAAACATCATACTCAAATTATGGTTCAAAATGCGTTGATATTTCTGCGCCAGGCAAAGATTTTTGGAGTACTCAAGTTCAAACTGATGAGGTAGCTGGATTTGAAAATTATTACGGCAACGGATGGTCTGGAACATCTGTTTCCACGCCGCTTGTTTCCGGGGCAGCCGCTTTAATTAAATCTTTAAACCCAATGCTTTCGGCCGGTGAAATTAGAGATTTAATTATAGTCAATGCTGATTCAATTGATGCTTTAAATCCGGATTACGCTGGGAAATTAGGCAGAGGGCGGCTAAATATTGAAAGAAGTATTGAAGCAGCTTATTTAACAAGAGAAATGATTCAAGAAAAGAGTGGAGAAGAGTTTATTTTGACAGCCCCTTTTAAAAATTATTCTCCATTAGTAAAAATTTTAAGAGAAGACGGTTCGTTTGTAAAAAGTTTTAATGCTTATAATGAAAAATTTTTGGGCGGGGTAAATATTGCTTCAGGTGACTTAAATGGTGACGGAACAAATGAAATTATTACCGGCGCTGGTCCCGGCGGCGGTCCTCATGTTAGGATTTTTAAATCAGATGGCACGCCAGTCGGCGGATTTTTCGCTTACGCTGAAACTTTCCGCGGCGGCGTTAATGTGGCGGTTGGAGATACAGATGGTGACGGAACAAATGAAATTATTACCGGCGCTGGTCCTGGCGGCGGTCCTCATGTTAGGATTTTTAAATCAGATGGCACGCCAGTCGGCGGCTTTTTCGCTTATGACGCAACTCTTCGCAATGGAGTAAATGTCGCAGTTGGAGATTTAGACGGCGACGGCAAAGGCGAAATAATTACTGGACCAGGAAAAGGAAGCGCCCCGGAAATTAAAGCATTTGATTTAAAAGGATTTTTAAAAGAACGGTTTTTAATTTTTGCCCCAGATTTTTTTGGCGGGGTAAATGTTGCTTCTGGTGATACTGATGGCGACGGTAAAGATGAAATTATCGCAGGTCAAGCAACCGATGGTTCACAAATCAGAATTTTTGGTCAATATCTCGTTTTAAAATCTGAATTTTTTGCTTTTTCAGATTTTTCTGGCGGGGTAAATGTTGCTTCTGGAGATTTAGACGGTGACGGCAAAGCCGAAATTATTGTTGGAGCTGGTCAAGGCGGAAGTCCCAGAGTTAAAATTTTTAATATGAAAGGTCTCCTTCGATCAGAATTTTTGGCTTACGAAAGTGATTATTCTGATGGGGTAAAAGTAAGTCCTTTGGTTGGTCAAAAACCGTAAATTTTTCATTTTTAATTTTATATTGTATGCCAATTCAAGAAAGAAAAAATGTTTTAGTTACCGGCGGGGCTGGCTTTATCGGCTCCCATCTTTGTGAAAAATTATTAAAGACTTGTAATGTCATTTGTCTTGACAATTTTATTACTTCAAGCGAAATTAACATTGACCTTCTTTTAAAATACCCAAATTTTGTTTTTCTAAGGCACGATATTTGCGAGCCCCTTAATTTAGAGGAACTTCCAGAACTCGAGAGATTTAAAGTAAAATTTTTTGGAATCCAAGAAATTTATCATTTAGCCTGCCCGACTTCGGCTAAAAATTTTGAAAAACTCAAGATACAGACCCTTCTTGCAAATTTTTTGGGAACAAAAAACATGCTTGATTTAGCTTTAAAATACAAGGCAAAATTTTTGTTAGCCTCTTCTTCTGTTGTTTACGGCCCGAGGCGCTCTGATAGAGTTTTTTTTAATGAAAATGATTTGGGCGAAAATATAAATCAACTCTCGCCGAGAGCCTGCTATGACGAAGGAAAAAGATTTGCTGAAACAGTTGCGGCAACCTATGAGCAGATGTATGGCCTTGATGTAAAAATTGCTCGCATTTTCCGTACTTACGGCCCAAAAGAAAGACTTTTTGATGGCGAAATGGTTCCTGATTTCATCATTGACGCTTTAGAAAACAAAGATTTAATAATTTATGGCGACGAAAGTTTTTCTACCTCGCTTTGTTATGTTGCCGATATAGTTGATGGTTTAGTAAGATTAATGGAAGCGCCATCAGGCATTGGTCCGGTTAATTTAGGCAGCGATCAAGATATAAGATTGATTGATGTGGCAAATAAAATTATTGAAATGACCGGCTCAAGTTCAAAAATTGTTTTTGAATCGCCTCTTTTATTTATGACGCCGCTTGGTTTGCCAGATATAAGAAAAGCAAAGGAATTATTAGGTTGGATGCCGCTTGTCAGATTAGAAGATGGTTTACAAAAGGCAATAGATTATACTCAAGCGCATAAATCGCTCCTTTTGGCGCAAGGAATTAAAAGTTAATTGTAAATTTGTCTAATTATTGAAAGTTTATAATTCCCTAGAATATGAAAATTGTTGCTATTATTCCGGCCTACAATGAAGAAAAAACAATTTACCAAGTTGTAAGTGAAGTCAAAAAATATGTTGATGAAGTAATTGTAATTGACGACGGGTCAATCGATGCTACAGCTGACCTGGCAAGAAAAGCGGGGGCTTTTGTTTTTTCTCATCTTATAAACTGCGGCCAAGGAGCAGCCCTTGAAACCGGAAGAAGGTGCGCCCTTCAGAGAAAGGCTGACATTGTTGTAACCTTTGACGCTGACGGACAATTTTTGGCTTCAGAAATTGGTGAGGTAACAAAGCCGATTTTGGAAAATAAAGCAGAGGTTGTTTTGGGTTCAAGATTCGTGAAATCAAAAGTGCCTCTTTTTAAAAAATTTATGCTTTATGGGGCAATTTATTTTACACGTTTAACATCTGGGTTAAAATTATCTGACACTCATAACGGGTTCCGGGCTTTTTCGAGAGAAGCATTAGAAAAAATTCAAATTTGCCATGGCCGAATGGCGCATGCTTCAGAAATTTTGGATAAAATTGCTCGAAATAAAATCCGCTATTCAGAAGTGCCTGTAACATTACTTTATTCGCCGCGTCACCTAAAAAAGGGCCAAAAATTTTTTGATTATCTCAAAATTTTATTTGATTTATTTATTGGAAGAGCGATTAAATAGTATCTTGTATTTTGTGGCCTGTATTTGGCATTGAGAAATAAAATTTGGATACTAAATACAAATACTAAATACAAGATACAAACTTCATGCTGATTCAATATCTTATAATAATTTTAATTTTATTGATTATTTACCGAGTAATTTTGAAAAGGCGCCAGGGTTTGCTTGAGGCTCGGGATTTTATTTTTTGGCTTATTTTTTGGATTGTGGTAGGTTTTATTGTTGTTCTGCCTGAGATTACAAGTTTTTTGGCTCAATTAGTTGGGGTCGGGAGAGGAGCTGATTTAGTAATTTATCTTTCGATTGTTTTAATTTTTTATATTATTTTCCAAATGATGATTAGAATTGAAAAAATTGAAAGAAATGTCACAAAGATTGTCAGAGAAATGGCAATGAAAGAAGAGGCGACAAAAAATGAACAACAAGTGAGTAATAAAGTAATGAGTAACCAGTAACGAGTAACCAGTATTATGTCAAGGGTTGCGATTATTTTAATCAATTACAAAGATTACGCAAAAAAATATTTAGAAGAATGCATAGAGAGTTTGCGAAAACAAAGCTATCCTAAAGATAGCTTTAAAATTTTTATAGTTGATAATGAAACATCGAAAGAAACAGCAGAATATCTCAGGAATGCGGCGCCGGAAGCGGAAATTATTTTTAATGAAAAAAATTATGGTTTTGCCAAAGGCAATAACATTGCCATACGAAAAGCAATGAATGAAAATTACGATTATATTGTTCTTCTTAATATGGATACGATTGTTGATTCAGAGTGGCTTGAAAAATTAGTAGCCGCGGCAGAAGATAACAAAAATGCGGGTGCGATACAATCACTAATTATGCTCCATCCGGAGACGTCTAAAATCAATTCTTCGGGCAATCATTTACATTTTCTCGGGTTTGGTTTCTGCAGGGATTACGGTCAAGAAATTCCTGATTCCAAATTCATGGTTCCAGATTCTTTTTTTTATGCCTCAGGTGCCTCGGTTTTATATCCGGCGGAAGTTCTAAAAAAGGTTGGACTTTTTGACTCAGAATTTTTTATGTACCATGAAGATACTGATTTGTCGTGGCGGCTACGTCAGGCTGGCTATGACATTATTCTTGCGCCAAAATCTGTAGTTTACCATAAATATCAATTTTCTCGGAGTATTTTGCAATTTTATTATGTGGAGCGCAATCGCATGATTATGATGTTTGAAAATTATCGTTTTGGCACTTTGTTTTTAATTTTTTTGCCGTTTTTAGTGATGGAGTTAGGTCAGTTAGGTTATGCTTTGCTTCGCGGTTTATTTTGGACAAAATTAAAAGTTTATGGCTATTTTTTAAAACCAAAAAATTGGGCAAGAATGATTAAAAATAAAATGGGGAAAGCGAAATTAAGAAAAGTTTCTGACAGAGAATTAGCGAAATTAATCGTTGGCAAGATTGAATTTCAAGAAATTGCCAATCCGGTTTTAAAATATATTGCTAATCCAGTCTTTAATATTTATTGGAAAGTAGTAAGACAAATTATTTTTTGGTAAATTATGGGGTGCGAATAACAAATAAAATTACGAATTTACGAATTCGCAGATTCGCAATAGATTCGTAATTCGTATCCCTTAGATTTTGAGTTATGCGAGTAGCAATAATCTCACCAGTTTTTCCGCCTTATAGAAGCGGAATTGGGAATGCAGCATACAGAGAAGCGAGAGACTTAGCAAGTCGAGGTCATCAAGTGGTGGTTTATACATCAAAAAGAAGGGCGGTCAGGGTGGCAGCCGCAGGTTTTAGCCTGCGCCAGCTACAGCCGTTTTTAAAATATGGCAATGCGGCTTTTCTGCCGCAGTTGTTTTGGGAATTAAAAAATTTTGATACGGTCCATTTGCACTACCCGTTTTTTGGTGGAGCGGAAGTGATGCATAAGTTAAAAATTAAAAATGAAAAATTAAAAATTAAGTTTAAATTAGTGATAACTTATCATCATGATGTAATCGGCAGAGGATTTTTAGGTAAGTTTTTTAAGTGGCATACAAAAAATTTAATGCCAAAAATTTTAGGGGCGGCTGACAAAATTATTGTTTCTTCTTTTGATTACGCAAAAAATTCAAACATCAAAGATATTTTTAAGGAGCACCCCGAAAAATTTGTTGAGATTCCGTTTGGCGTTGATATAAAAAAATTTCAGCCCACTTCAAAAGATGAGCGGCTTTTAGCAAAACACAATTTAAAACCAGATGAAAAAATTATTTTGTTTGTTGGCGGTTTAGATAGAGCGCATTATTTTAAAGGATTGGAATATTTAATAAGCGCCAAATGCCAAATTCTAAATTCCAAATTGTTGATTGTAGGCGATGGAGATTTAAAACCGCACTATAAAAAGATGGCTGCAGATCTTAAAATTAGTGACCAGATTATTTTTACTGATGCGATTGAAATTGATGATTTGCCAAAATATTATAACCTGGCTAATGTTTTGGTTTTACCATCGGTTGATAGATCAGAAGCATTTGGTATTGTCTTAATTGAAGCAATGGCTTGTGGCAAACCGGTCATTGCTTCAGATTTACCCGGGGTTCGAAGCGTGGTAGATAACGGGGAAAATGGATTCCTTGTTGAGCCGAAAAATACAAGCCAGTTGACAGAAAAAATTAATTATCTCTTAAATAATCTAGATATAGCAAAACAATTCGGAGAAAATGGAAGAAAAAAAGTCGAAGAAAAATACGATATACAAAAAGTGGGGGAGAAGCTAGAAAAAATTTTAACAGATACGAATAACGAATAAAATTACGAATTTACGAATTCGCAAATTCGTAAAAGATTCGCAATTCGTATCCAGCACAAGATGAAGATCTGTCTTATTTCAAATTTATTTCCGCCAATTTCCCGCGGCGGGGCGGAAAAGGTGGCGAAAATCGTGGTAGACGGTCTAAAATCCGCCGGCCACGATGTTTTTGTTATCTCTACCAAACCGTGGGATGGGTGGGCATCGCTAAAATCAAAGGCAATGGAAGAAAATGGAATAAAAGTTTATCGTTTTTATCCTTTCAATATTTTTTATTATCTAAACGATTGGAAACACAGTGCCATCTGTCGAATGAAATGGCATTTTTGTGATACATTTAATTTCCACAGCCGGCTCGCCGTAAAAAAAATTTTACAAAAAGAAAAACCCGATGCGGTCATGACTCATAATTTAAAAGGGATTGGTTATTTAATTCCGCGGTTGATTCATAAGTTGGGCATAAGGCACATCCATACTTTGCATGATGTGCAATTGGCTGTGCCAAGCGGCCTGATCATGATTAGCAGAAGAAATTCTTCTGCTCTAGCAGAAGAATTTCTTCTGCTACGTAAATGGTATGAAGTAATTTGTCGACGGTTATTTAATTCGCCAGATGTGGTAATTGCGCCATCAAAATGGCTTTTAGATTTTTATAGTGAACGAGGATTTTTCAAGAACTCCAAGAAAGCGGTGCTACCGAATCCAGTGGCGACATGGCCACCTGTTGCTGAGAAAATAAGAACGAGCGAGGACGGAAAACTTTCATTACTTTATCTCGGACAAATTGAAGAACATAAAGGGATTTTGTTTTTAGTGACTGTTTTAAAAAATTTAGATATTGATTTTAAACTTCACATTGCCGGTGACGGTTCTAAAATAGGCGAAGTGAAAAAAATGGTGGCAGATGATAAAAGATTTATTGTTCACGGCAAGTTGCCGAGCGAAAAAATAGCAGAGATTTTTAGTGAAGTTGATTTTACAATTGTGCCTTCACTTTGTTATGAAAATTCGCCGACCGTAATTTATGAAAGTTTATCTTTTGGCGTGCCCGTGCTTGCCGCTAAAATCGGGGGAGTGGCAGAATTAGTTCATGATGGAAAAAATGGTTTTACCTTCGAAGCCGGCAACACCGAAGATCTGACGCGTGTTCTAAAACACGCCGCCGCAAACCGTGACAATGTAAAAAAAATGCGCCAGTCGGCGCAAAAGTCAGTAGAAGATTTTAGAATTGAAAATTATATCAAAAAATTACTTCTTCTAGCGCAGTAATTGGTATTTGAAGATATAAAGAGCACCTTCATTAATAACTGTCCAATCGTCAGTTATTTTTTTTGCTTTTTCTACAATTTTATCAAATTCAGTCCAATATTTATTAATAACAAAATAAACTAAACGAACGCCGGTGAGATCGGCTGCCTCTTCAATGACGGCGAGCGATGGCTCATCATAGACCATCTTTAAATAGTATTGATAAAGAGGATAACCAGTAGGAATTGAATAATAAAAATTTTGTCCGTAGTATTTTTTAAAACCAAATTCTCGAAGAGCTGCCGCGCCTACCATTTGATTGGCTAAAACGATGTAATTTTTTTCACCAGCGTCTTGGGCAATCGCGTGAACAGCTGTGATATCTGAAGATGAGACGCTGTAGCCGCGGTCGATGTGATAGTCTTCGCCGTCGTCTTTTGGATAAGAATAGTATAAAGAAAAAGTTATAAGCAAACTAAAAAATAAAATAAAGAAAAATTTAAGAAGACGCGAACTTGCCGCAAGTTTTTCAAAAAATTTATAAAGAGCAAAAAGGAAAAGAGGGATTAAGAAATAAAAACTCATCTCCAGAATGCGTTGAGAGAAAGTTTGCTGTTCATATTGAATTATACGGGAAAAATTAATGAAGAATCTGACTAAAACATAATTGACAATTAAAACTACAAAAGTTGAAATGTAAATTAAGCTAAATGGCAAGCGTTTCCTGACTAAAAAATAGCCGACAAAACATAGAGTAAGAAGAATAAAAGGAACATTTTTTCCGTAAGTGTAGATTAAATCGTAAATCGGCTGAAAATGATTAAACCAAACCGGCAAATGCCAATCCAAAGTTAACTCTTTTGGAAATTTTAGCAAAACGGCCGCTGCAGAGTCTTTTAAAAAGAAGGAAATAAAGACAAAAATCAGTGGGATAGCTACTGTTGCTAAAATAAAACTGCCTGCCAGAGTGATTTTTCTCAAAATTTCAATAAAACCTTTTTCTTTTTTAAAGATAACAACCAGATTTAAAAGGGAAAGAAAAATTAAGGTTGGTATCCCAGCTAACGGATGGATAAAAAGTGTTGTAAATCCTAAAAACCAAAGGTAAGAAATTGGGATTTCACGATAAAGAACGAGGATACTTAGAAAAATAATGGTCAATAAATAGAAATTAGCTAAGCCTTGAGGAGTAGTTGCGATAAAGGATGTGAAGGGCAAAGTTAGAATTAAAAGCGGGAGCAGACTCGCGTTTGGCAGTTGATTTTTTTGTGTTAGTGGTTTTAGGGAGAAATAAATAGTGGCCGGTAGAAATATAGCAATAAGCGAAGGCAAAAGCAGTTTGTCAATCCATTCAACCGGGGCTTGGAAAATTTTGGCCAAGAAAACAACGAGTGAATATTGGCCAAGGTAGTAAAATGGTTTTGGCAAGATAAATCCTTGGGTCGCAATAACTTTTTCTGTTGCTTGATGAATAAATGGATCAAAGCCATAGCCAATTTTATAAATAAAAAGAACTAGACTTACGGTTAAAAAAGTATGGACGCTTGTAAGAATTAAATTTAATGTTTCTTTTTGACTTTTAAAAATAAAAAATAAAAGAATTGCTGAAGCACCGAAATAGGTTAAGAAAAATTCAAAAGGGATAATTTTCCATGGTGAACGAATAGCTTCTGTTGTGCCAGAATTTATTAAAAAACGAAGATTCAAAATTGTTAAAAAAATAAAAGCAGCGACTAAAAATGATGTTCTAAGTAGGTGAGGGCTAACCTGAACTGGCTGAAAATCGTGTTCAACTTCTATTCCAGTTTTATTTTTAAAAAAGATAATTACAACGAGCGGGATAAAAACAATCAGGGCTGCGATTGAAAAATTATTTAATTGGTAAAAATAATAAATTAGAGTACCCAGGAATGAAATACCTGAAATTAAAAAAAGAAAACCATAAAGGAATTTAAAAATTTGTGATTTTTTCGCGAAAAAAATAGAGCCAAGCATTAAACTAAAGAAAACCAGATACGCTGGACCAAAAGTTAAGCCAATAAGTTGACTTTCCCAAATAAAAAAATTGCTGATTAAGCCGGCTACTAAAATTAAAGAAATAATGATACAATAAGGTAAGCGTAGCGACATAGGGAGCCCTTTTTTGTGTTAAGAGAAATGGTTTTTGAGCCACCAACCTTCGGCTCCAAATTTTTAATGACCAATTTCTGATTTCTAATCAAATTCTAAATCACAATGAATAAAATTTGGATATCAGATTTTGTCATTGGCCATTTATTAGAAATTAGGAAATTAGAAATTAGACATTCTGACGATTTATGTATTTTAGCATAAAAAATTGGCTAAAGGAAAACAAAGAAAGAGTGATTTTGATCAGCGCAATATGCATTGCTTTTTTAATTTATTCTTCTTTTTATTTATCTTTGCCATCAAAATTTAATTCGCCTGACGAGACTTCAAATTATTTTTTTATTAGGTTATACGCGGGAGACGGTGTAATTCGAGTTTTTGAGCCATTAAATTTTTTGGCCGAGAATAGAATTCATCCGCGGAGCGTGGCAGTGGTAAACGGCTATTTAGTGCCTGGCGGTTTTTTAGGGCTTATTTTAATTTACGGATGGCTGGCTAAAATTTTTGGTCTAAAAGTAATTTTTTTCTTGACGCCGTTTTTTGCTGGATTGGCAGTTTTTTGCTTTTATGAAATTGTTAAAAAAATTTTTGACCATCAAATCGCTTTTTGGTCATCTCTTTTATTTCTTATTCATCCAGCTTTTTGGTATTTTTCTTCGCGAGGTCTGTTTCCGAATGTTTTGTTTGTTTCATTATTGATTATTGGTTTTTACTTCTTAGTTTGCAAAAGCGAATTTAAGCAGGTAATAGGGCAAATTTCTGCGAGAAATATAAATTATATCTTAGCCGGATTATTTTTTGGATTGGCTCTTACTGTAAGGTTGTCAGAAATAATCTGGATTGGCAGCGCGCTGTTAATTTTGTTTTTTGTTTATAGAAAAAATTTAGGATGGGATCAAATTGTTTTATTTTTAATTTTTGCTGTTTTAACCTTTTCACCAATTTTTGCTTACAATCAAATTTTTTACAATCACCCGCTTCTTACAGCTTATAATTTAAGCGATGAGAGTATAATAGTATCAGACAGTCCAGGTGTTGGTCATCTTATATCTTTTAGTCGTTACTTTTTTCCCTTTGGCTTGAATTTTAAAAATGTTTTAAAGAATTTCTCAACTTATTTTGCTGGCATGTTTTGGTGGCTGGCGATTCCATTTGTCGCAGGCATCTCGATTTTTGTTAAAAAATTTATTTATGGTGAGTTAGACAAAAAACAAAAAGTTTTTTTGTTTTTTTGTTCTTTTGTTTTTTTGTTTTTATTAATCTACTACGGCAGTTGGCTTTTTTATGATAATCCAAACAAAGAAGCTTCGGTCGGCACATCCTATGTAAGATATTGGCTGCCGCTTTATATTTTATCTTTGCCGTTTGCTGTTTTTGTATTAACAAAATTTGTTAATTGGTTTTTTGGTAAACACAAAAAAATAATGGCTGTTCTTCTGTGTCTTATTTTTCTTCTCCTCTCTTTTAAATTAACTTTTCTAGACAAAAATGATGGACTTTTTCTTGTTAGAGACAATATTAAAAATTATGCGATCATCGCTAAAGAAGTTAACCAAATAATTGAACAGGATGCGGTAATTATTGTAGATCAGGCTGATAAAATTTTTTTCCCTAAATACAGAGTAATCCAACCTTTGCGTGATGATCAGATTTATAAATTAATTCCAAAATTAGCCAAAATTGTTCCGCTCTATTATTATGGCATTACTTTACCGCAGAAAGATATTGATTATTTGTATGCCGAAAAATTTGATCCGAAAGAGGTAGAGATTGTAAAGATTAAGGATTTTGGAGTAGAGACATTATATCGTTTGAAATCAAGAAGTGCGAATCATGAATCAGGGTTATTGCAATAATTCAACAAATATAAATCATGATTCTTAATTTATAATTCATGACTCAATTCGGCGATGAAAGTTTTAAATATTTTTCACAAAATTATTCGGGCAGTGTTGATTATCATTCCTATTTTTATCCTGGGTTGGCTGACTGTTAAAGAACTCGCGCCAAGTGGCAAGGTAGAAACGGTTTATGATATGCGCCGTGAGACGCCTTTTATTTCTAAACTTTATCCAAAAAACAGGGTGAGCGAGGCCGTGCGCGGGATGAACGATGATTATTATAGAATTTTACAAGATGAGCCGGTTTATTTTGATTTAAAACCCAATGATAAATTTGAAAAAGTGATCGTGACTGTGAAATACAAAAATCCCAGCCAGACGCTGCTTAAAATGGGTGGGCTTGTAAATAAGAAAGATTGGTTATTTGATTGGCGGGAGATGTGGGGTGGAGCGGATGGGTGGCAGACACAAACAGAAGTTTTTGAATTTAAAAATTTAACGCCAGAGGGGCAAAAATTTAGATTTGGTTTTTCAGTGCCGGGATTGATTCCAGGACAAGTGGAAATTAGCGAAATAAAAGCAGTTTTTGAGCGACAGCCGTTGACGGCGAAAGAAGCAGTTAATAAAATTTTAAACGCAATAGTGTGGAGATTGAATAATTTATTTGGCTGGTAGCCGCAGGCTTTAGCCTGCGCAACCCAAGGGTTGCGGCCAATATCTTTGTTATGACCAAAGAATTTATTTACAAAGTTTTTAAAGACATTTTCATAATTTCATTCGTGACTCTCATTATTTTTGCTATTTTAGAATGGCTTGAGCCAGGATTTGTGAGTCATTATATTAACTTTAATTTGCTCTTGATAATTCCACTAATTTCTGGTATCCTGACAGTACTGTTTAAAAGTCGGTAAGTCGGTAAGTTGATAAGTTTGTAAGAAAACTTAAAAACTTACAAACTTAAAAACTTATAAACTAAACTATGGATTGCATTTTTTGTAAAATTATCAAAGGCGAGCTTCCGGCTGTGAAAGTTTATGAGAATGATAAGGTCATCGCTTTTTTAGATATTCATCCGGTAAACCCAGGTCATACTTTAGTTGTTCCTAAAGAACATTTTGAAAATTTGCTTGATGGAAGTGATGAAGTTTTAAAAGAAATTATGGTAACAATTAAAAAAATCGCTTGGGCAATGACTCGCGCCTTTGACCTTAAAGGGTTAAACATTGAGCAAAACAATGGGGCAGTGGCAGGACAAATTGTCCCTCACTTGCATTGGCATGTGATTCCGCGTTTTCCAGACGATGGTTTGCGTCATTGGCCAGGTAAAGAATACGGGCCTGGAGAGATGGAGGAGACAGGAAAAAAGATTAGAAAAGAATTGGCTAAATAATAAATTATTTTTACTTGCGCATTTAATTTACTTAGTTCTTACGCATTTGTATGAAACTTTTAATCTGCGGGGGTGCCGGATTTATTGGTTCAAATTTTGTTCGGCACATATTAAAAAAATATCCCGGCTATAAAGTTGTAAATTATGACAAGTTAACTTACGCCGGTAACCTAGACAACCTACGCGATATAGAAAACAATCAAAATTACACTTTTGTTCAAGGCGATATCATTGATTTAGAAAAATTGAATGAAGTGATTGCTGAGCATCAAATTACTCATATTATTAATTTTGCTGCCGAAACCCATGTTGACCGTTCAATCCACGGCGGCTGCAAAGACTTTGTTTTGACAAATACTTTGGGTGTTCAAATGTTGCTTGACGCGGTTCGCTTCAACAAATTGGAAAAGTTTGTAAATGTTTCAACTGATGAAGTTTATGGTGCCCTTCGGCTTGACGAAGATAGAAAATTTACTGAATCAACGCCGATTTGGCCAAACATGCCTTATGCCGCGGCCAAGGCCGGAGGAGACCTAATGTGCAATGCCTATTTTGTGACGCACAAGGTGCCGGTTATTGTGACACATTGTTCAAACAACTACGGCCCATATCAGTTTCCTGAAAAATTAATTCCATTTTTTATTTTTCGTCTTTTAAATAATCAAAAAGTTCCAATTTATGGCGATGGGCTTTATGTCCGCGATTGGATTCATGTTAGTGACCATGCTGCTGCTCTTGATTTGTTGCTTCATAAAGGTATACCAGGTAAAGTTTATAATATCGGCGTTGATAATGAGCGGAGCAATTTAGAAATTACCCAGATGATTTTAAAAATAATGGGCAAGGGGGAAGAGATGATTGAACATGTAGCTGACCGGCCAGGCCACGATCGGCGTTATGCCATTGACGCCTCTAAAATTTTGGCTTTGGGTTGGCAGCCGGTTTATACGCGGGACAAGTTCGAACAGGGGCTTCGTGAGACCGTTGAATGGTATTTGGCGAATAAAGAATGGGTAGAAAAAATACAGAAAAGAAGAGCTGAATTAAACCCTCACATCAAATAAAATTCAAAATTAAAAATTTTATGAGTAAGAAATTTAAAGTTTTGGGAATTAAAAAGATAGCAACGCCAAAGTTTGTTATGAGCCCTGTTGAACTTAAGGATTACATTGATTTCGAAGTTAAGAGAGTTTATTTTATTAGTAAACCTCAGTCGCCGACTAACGCTCACTGTCATAAAGTCGAAAAAGAGCTTTTTATTTTAGTTCAAGGAAAATGCACTGCGGTGATTGATGAAGGGCATGGTTTAAAAGAGATTCCTTTGGTTGCGCCGACTAGCGCTCTTTATATTCCAAACTATGTCTGGCACCATTTTAAAGATTTTTCATCAGACGCAATACTTTTAGCTTTAAGTTCTACCAATTACGATCCTTCAAGAAGCGATTATATTGAAGATTACGAAGAATTTAAAAAAGGTGGCAGGTTTTAATCCATGAAAATTATTGGCGTATAAGAGACAGACTAAAGTCCGCTATTTTTGTCTGCTGATTATCTCTGCGGCAAAAATTAGGGGAAATTGTGACAAATAAAATGCAAAATTTAAAATATAAAATTTTAGTTGTTGGCTCTAATGGAATGTTAGGGCAAGCTTTGGCAGAGGAGTTTAAGAACCAAAAATATGAAGTGATAGGGTGGGACAAGGGAGAAATTGACATTACTAACAAAGAACAGGTTAAAGGGAAAATTAGACTTTTAAAGCCAGAGGTTATTATTAATGCCGCGGCTTATAATGAGGTTGATAAAATTGAGAAAAATAAAAAAGAATTAGCAATAGTAGTCAATGGTTATGCCGTGGGTAATTTAGGAGAAGTTGCGGCAACCGTGGGGGCTATTCTAGTTCACTACAGCACTGATTATGTTTTTGACGGGGAAAAAATAGATGGGTACACAGAAGATGATAAACCCAATCCACAGAGCGCGTATGCGTATTCGAAATGGTTGGGAGAACAAATGTTAATGAATGACAAATTACAAATTACAAATGACAAAAAAATAGGGTTGAAATATTATTTGATTCGGACATCACGATTGTTCGGAAGACCAGCCGTAAGTGAAGGCGCCAAAAAAAGTTTTGTTGATACGATGCTAGAGTTGGCAGATAAAAAAGAACAGATAGAGTTGGTGGACGAAGAGGTTAGTTCACCTACTTATGTAGTGGATTTGGCGCGACGGACACGGGAAATTATTGAATGGAAGAAACAATTTGGTATTTATCATGTCACGAATTCCGGCGCCTGCAGTTGGTATGGCTGGGCAAAGAAGATATTTGAATTAGCCGGCAAAAGTGTTAAATTAAAACCAGTGGAAACGGATCGGTTTCCCAGACCAGCAAAGAGGCCAAAATATTCAGTGCTTTTGAATACCAAGTTACCACCTATGCGACCGTGGGAGAAAGCGTTAGAAGAATATCTTAAAGTAGCAAGTATAAAATAGCAAGTATAGAACATACTAAATAAAAAATACTAAATTCATAATAAACTATGAAAGCCTTAATCACAGCGGGAGGAAAAGCCACAAGACTAAGGCCGATTACCCATACAATTAATAAGCATTTAATTCCCATTGCTAATAAGCCAATGATTTTTTATGTTTTAGAAAAAATATCCGAAGCAGGCATAAAAGAAGTGGGAATTAATATTAACCCAGGAGAGAAAGAAATTCAAAAAATAGTAGGAGATGGTAGCAGATGGGGAGCAAAGATTTCTTATATTGAACAGGTTGGCGGACCCAAAGGTTTGGCCCATATCATTCGCAATGCGCGTGATTTTCTAGGCAGAGAACCGTTTATTTTTTATCTTGGTGACAATATTATTCTCGGCGGCATTAAAAGATTTGTAGAAAAATTTACCAATGAGCAATTAAATGTTCTTCTAACTTTAGCCAAAGTTCCGGATCCAGAAAGATTTGGCGTCCCGGAATTCAAAAATGGAAAAATCATTAGAATCGAGGAAAAACCGGCTAAACCCAAATGCAATTTAGCTCAAGCAGGAATTTATATTTATGATTATCACATTTTTGAAGCAGTGGAAAAAATCGCGCCTTCAGCGCGTGGCGAATACGAAATTTCTGATGCTAACACTTATTTGATTGAGAAAGGTTTTAATGTTGGCTATGAAGAAATTACTGGTTGGTGGAAAGATACAGGCAAGCCGGAAGATCTCCTTGAAGGGAACCAACTTATTCTTCGTGATTTAGCGGATAAAAAAAATGAGGCTAAGGTTACCCCAGATGTGAAAATTCAAGGAAAGGTTTCAATCGGTAAAGGTTCCTATGTCAGCGATAAAACTTTAATCCGCGGACCTGTTGTCATAGGAGAAAATTGTCTTATTAAAAATAGTTATATTGGTCCCTATACTTCTGTTGGAAACCAAGTAAAAATTTCGGACACAGAAATTGAAAATTCAATCATTTTTGATTCAGCAGAAATTAAGTGCGGAAAAAGGATTGTTGATAGTTTAGTTGGTTATAATGCATTGATTAGTTCAAGCAAAGAGACTCTCCCCCAAGGGCACAAATTAATCGTTGGTGATAATTCAGTGGTGGAACTTTGATGATATAAAAGCCGATTCGCGCTACGGGTCATACTGATGCGTCTTATAGCGTTGTTTGTGGTGTTTTTAGCTTCGATTACTTTAATTCTAACTCATAAATCCCTGATTTCTTCCCAATTTTTCCAAGAAGATATATTACTTCTTCTTTTTTATTTATTTCAAATTCAAAAATTTCATCCATTTTTACTAAATCCACGATGTTCCTTACGTATCTTGAGTCGATTTCGATTGATTTGATTGTGTTGTTTGTAAGAAGAAGAATATAATTACTATTTAAATACCATTCGGCATCTAAAATTTCTTTACTATAGCGGGTAATAACTTTTTTTTCGTTTGAAGCTAAGTTATAAATCCAGAGCTCGAAGTCATTAAAAAAGAGCAATTTTCCCCCATCAGAAAACCACTGACCGCCCTTTGCTTTAGTTTCAAAGATTTTTTCATTGGTTTTTGGGTCAATGATTAAGAGAGTTTGGCTTTCTCGATCAATTAAAGTAACAAATTGGTTTGAACCCTCAATTAAATTATAATTAGCAAAATTAACAGGAGTCTCTTTATTTTTTATATTTTTAAATTGAAAATAAAAATCTTGTAATCGGCTATAGAGACTAATTTTTTCTGGGTTTTCAAGGTCAAAAATAAGGTATTTTTTAAAATTGTCCGACGTCATAATAGTGATAAGTATTTTTTGGCTCGCCGGGTCCCATTCTAAAAAATCTATTTTGTTTTCATTAGAAGTTCGGTAGATAAGTTGTTCTTTTTTATTATTTAAAGTTAATATCCAAATTTCTTTACCGTGTTCTAGATTCAGAGTGTAAGCTAGTTTCTTTTCATCGGGTGATAAAGATATCAAATTTATCTTAGACGTTGTAGAGGTTTGATTTTTTTCAAAGTCTCGGTCAAATTGGTTATCTTGTGCAAAAAGAGGTGCGGAATTTATTTGGCTAATTTTTATTTCAGAAGGTAAACTTCTTTTGAAAAGAATAATATCTTCTGCAAATGTGGTGAGATTACTTTCAACGGTTAATTTTTTCTGCCAAGGGTGAAAATTTTCTTTTTCTATTTTGATGAAATATTCGTCAGGAAGTAGATTAGTAATTTTAGCAGGCGTTTTTTCTTTTCGGAGTCTATCATTAAGATAAATTTTTGCTTCTTTTGGTTTTGAATTTAAGATCAGAATCCCTGTTTTTTGAATTTTATTTTTTTTAAAATTATAACGGTACCCAACTGTGTAGAAGACAATAGTAGGGGTAATTATGGTAAAAATTAAAATAAAAGCAAGATAAATTATGCGGCGGGCGCGAAGAGTCATGTTTGAGAATTTTTAATTTTTAATTTCTAATTTCTAATCAAATCCCGATGGCCATTTTTCTTTGCCATTTAGTTATTGGGTATCAGTCATTAGGTTAATTAGAAATTAGGTCGATTAGTTTATTATTTATATCCTCTTGTTTTTTAAATTAAAATTGTTTAAACTACTATAATATGTCTAAATTTATTATTGAGGGCGGAGAAGCCCTGGAGGGGACAATTGAAGTTTTAGGGATGAAAAATGCCGCAACACCGATAATTGCCTCTACTCTTTTGACTTCAGAGGAATGCACTATTTCCAATGTTCCGAGGATTGTTGATGTTTTGCGATTGATTGAAATTTTAGAGAGTTTAGGAGCGCAAATCAAGTGGGTAGGCGAACACCAATTAACTATTTGTACCAAAGATGTAGATATCAAATCTTTGGATAAAAAAGCAGTGAAGAGCATGCGTTCATCGATTTTGCTTTTAGGACCACTTTTGGCTCGTTTTCAAAAAGTTTTAATGCCAGAGCCAGGGGGATGCATTATCGGAAATCGGCCGATTGATACGCACCTTTATGCATTTCAAAAGTTAGGGGCAAAAGTGACAAAGGAAAACGGCTATATTTATCTTGAAGCAAAAGACTTGAAGGGTTCTCTTATTATTTTACCAGAGTTTTCTGTGACAGCAACTGAGAATTTAATTATGGCAGCATGTTTAGCTAAAGGGAGAACCGAAATTAGATTAGCAGCTGCTGAACCTCATGTCCAGGATTTAATATCTTTCTTAAGAAAAATGGGTGCTAATATCATTTGGACAGGAAATCACTGTCTTGCGGTTGAGGGAGTTGAGAAATTGCACGGGGCAAATCATAATTTAATTTCAGATCAAATCGAGGTTGGAACTTTTGCTGTGGCAGCGGCAGTTTCGCGCGGTGAAGTTTTGATAAAAAATGTGATGCTCGAACATTTAGATATAATTTTATTAAAATTGAAAGAAGCAGGTGTAAATTTTGAGTTAGGAGAAAATTATTTAAAAATTAAACCGAGTACAGATTTACGTGCTTTTCGTCTGCAGACTTTACCATACCCTGGTTTTCCAACCGATCTCCAGGCGCCGTTTAGTGTGCTTGCTACTCAGTGCCGCGGGACGACTTTGATACAAGATCCAATGTATGAGGGTCGAATGGGCTATGCGAGCGAATTGGTTAAAATGGGAGCTAACGCGATTGTCGCTGATCCTCATCGGATAATTATTAGCGGGCCAACCCCTCTTTACGGTCAAGAGATTAAAAGTTTTGATTTACGTGCTGGAGCTACTTTGATTATTGCCGGTCTTATTGCCGAAGGTGAAACAATAATTAATGAGGCAGAAATAGTAGATAGAGGCTATGAGAGGATAGAAGAACGGCTGGGTGCCCTGGGAGCAAAGATTAGGAGAGTTTGATAAAAATTTCTAATTTCTAATTAATCTAATTGACCTAAATAAATCCTAATTTATAAAAATCTCAAATAGTTTGGGACATTTAGGCATTGGCCATTGGACATTGATTAGAGTAATTAGAAATTAGGTCAATTAGAAATTTTATAATATGGTATTTAAATTTTTTAAAAAACATAAAATTTTTTTTAAATACGCGGTTTTTTATGTGGCCGTGATTTTGATACTTGGTAGTTTTTTGGGCGGGTTGGCAGTTGGAAGCAGATATGCTCCAGTTGAGAAAGAATTGTATAACGGAAAAATTTTAAACAAGAGTAAATCTCCCCCCTCCTATCTTTCAAAAGACATCGATTTTAATCTTTTTTGGCAGGTTTGGGATTTAGTAAAGAAAAACTATGTCTATCAGCCTGTTTTAGATACAAAACTTTTTTATGGAGCTCTGGCAGGGATTGTGAATGCCCTTGATGATCCTTACTCAGTTTTTTTAGATCCCGAGATGACAAAAAAATTTCAGCAAGAATTAGAAGGAGCTTTTGAAGGGATTGGCGCAGAACTTGGTATTAAAAATGGGCAACTGACAATTATAGCCCCTCTCCCCAATACTCCTGCAGAACGTGCTGGACTAAAAGCCGGTGATAAAATTTTAGCAGTTAACGGAAAAGACACATCAAACATGACTTTAGATTACGCCGTTAGCTTAATTCGCGGGCAGAGAGGGACTGAAGTTACTTTAACAATTTGGCGAGAAGGCTGGGAAAAGCCAGAAGATATCAAAATTATAAGAGACCGGATTGAAATTGTTAGTGTTAAATGGGAGATGAAAGACAAGATTGCTTATCTTGAAATTAACCATTTTAACGAGGACACCAGTGATAGGGTGAACAGAGCAGTGAATGAAATTCTTATTAAAGATCCAAAAGGTTTAATTTTAGATTTGAGAAATAATCCCGGCGGATTTTTAGAAACAGCTGTTGATGTGGCGGGCGAATGGATTGAAAATGATGTCGTGGTGATAGAAAAGACAAAAAGCGGTGAGAAGAGTGCTAAAAAATCTAGCGGGCTTGCTAGACTGCAAAATTTAAAAACAGTTGTTTTAATCAACGGCGGTTCTGCTTCTGCTTCAGAAATTGTTGCCGGGGCCCTGCAAGATTATGGCAAGGCAACTTTGGTTGGAAAGAAAACTTTTGGCAAAGGTTCAGTTCAAAATTTAGAGTTTTTGAGCGATGGTTCAGCAGTTAAAATTACAGTTTCAGAGTGGCTGACTCCAAAAGGCAGGCAAATTGATAAAGAAGGCATTACCCCTGACATAGAAGTTGACTTTACAGAAGAAGATTATAATGCTGGCCGTGATCCACAGTTAGATAAGGCAATAGAAATATTAAAAGAATAAGAAGATTTGCGTAATTTTAAAAGAAATGAGTGGTTGCAGATTTAATTAGATTGATGTTTTTAGTAAAATTTAAATTTAGAAAAAAAGAGGCTTTTCGCCTCTTTTTAAATTCCATTTAGAGGTTTATTTTTAAATAGTGCGCACGGTGTGAGTTGGGAAGAGTTTGTTAAGAGATTTAATAGTTTTTGTACAATCCGGTTCATGCGCTCCGCATTTGGGACAGATAAACCAATCGCATTCGCGGCAGAAACTAGAAAATCTACCATCGATTTGCTCTCCACAGTTCCAACAGTGGGTTATTTCCCACTCGCTTCCGCAACTTGAACAAAACATCAAATTTCGTTTTAACCCTTCGCCGCGACTTGCTCTCGCGCCGCAGTAGCAAAGATTTTGGTCCATAAATAAATAATTTAAATTTAATTTGAATTTAATAATTTTTTTCCATCTTTAATTATATTATTTTTTTATTAAGAAAAGATTAAATGCTATTGTTACGTAACTCAACCGCCACCTATCTTTATACGAATTTGGGCTGCAAGAACCTTTCATCTTAGAAGTTTGGCTTTATCACGCAGCTTCACGAATTTATACGAATATCTCAACATCTTTTTGGGAGTAAAAAATGTAATGATTTGTTACCAAATTGATGAAACAATAAAGATTTAAAACACTGTTTTGGTTTTTAGAACAAAGTGGTAAAATAAAAAATGGATTTTTAAAATAAAAATTTTATGATGCTTCATATTTGCTGCGGACCATGTTCAACTCATGTTGCAAGACGTCTTTCAGAAAACCACACAGTCGTTGGCTATTTTTATAATCCAAACATTTTTCCTTACAAAGAATGGCTTTTGCGCTATAGAGCGTTTATAAAAGTTGCAGAAAAAGGTTTTTTAAAAGATTATTTCCCAAAAAATATTTTGAGCAAAGAAAAATATCAAATTGAGCACGAGAAATTTTTAAAAGCTATAAAAGAGTTTGAAAATGAACCTGAAGGCGGCACACGGTGCCAGGTTTGTTTTAGATTGAGGTTAGGAAAGGCGGCACGATTTGCTAAAGAATTGAAAGAAAATATTTTTGCCACGACTTTAACAGTCGGCAGAAATAAAAAAGCAGAAATTATAAATTCGATTGGTAAAGAGTGCGCTACAAAGTATGGACTAGAATTTTATGAAGCGGATTTTAAAAAGAATGATGGATTTTTAGAAAGCGTGAAATTAAGCAAAGAACTTGGCCTTTACCGTCAGCATTATTGCGGGTGTGAGTTTAGTTTGGAATGTAAACCTTCAGGTTTACAACAATAAAGCTAAAGCTTTATATTCCAGATTTATATTGCAGAGTGTAAATCTTGGAGTGTAAATCTTTAGATTTACTCCATCAATTATGGAAGAATTCAAAAAACATATCCCATTTCACCTTTACTTGAATGATCAAATTTATTTTGTGACGGCGCGCACGCTAAACAAATATAAATTTTTTGATACAGATGATAAAATAAAAATTTTACAACGGCGGCTCGCTACCGCTGTTTCTCGATATAAAATTTCAATGTACGCATGGATAATTTTACCAAACCACTATCATTTATTATTTCACTTGGTAGAAGGAAAAACTTTGTCATCGGTAATTAGATTTATAAATGGCGGAAGCGCTCATGATTTGAATGTCCTTGAAAAAATTAAAAATCGTTAAATTTGGTGGAATTACTGGGATAATTGTATACGCGATGAAAAAACATTTTATAAAAGATTTAATTATATTCATCATAACGCTGTAAAACATGGATATGCTAAAAATAATGTTGATTACCTATACTTGAGTTATAACTATTATAGAAACAAATATGGGGAGGAACTTTTAATGGATTCAGAAAGAACATATCCAATTCGCGATTTTACGGATATTCAAGATGATTTTTAGTAAAAGTAAAGGTAAGGCTAAAGCCTTACATTCCATTTTTCTTGGAGTGTAAATCTTGGAGTGTAAATCTTGGAGTGTAAATCTTGGAGTGTAAATCTTGGAGTGTAAATCTTTAGATTTACAGAGTAGTAAGGCTAAAGCCTTACACTCCAATTTTATGCTGCATCTTTCTGATTTTGACTATAATTTACCAAAAAATTTAATTGCCACTCGGCCGCATGAGCCGCGAGATAAGTGCAAATTTTTGGTATTCAATCGCGCAGCGGACAAAATCAAACATACCCGTTTTGATAAAATTTTAGAATTTTTAAAACCGGATGATGTTCTAGTTTTGAATGATACAAAAGTTATTCCGGCACGGTTGGTTGGAAAGAGAATTTCTGAGGCTGGAGAGTCAGGGCGGAAATTTGAAGTGTTGCTTTTAGGTGAAACTCGTAAGGGAGAATGGGAGACATTAATAGATGGAAAAAAACGCCGAGTCGGATTGGAAATTAATTTTGGAGGTGGGTTGGTTGGAAAAATTATAAAGTGGAAAGGACAAGGAGTCTGGGGGATGAAATTTAACAAGAGCGGTAAAAAATTTTGGGATTTAATTTTTAAATTGGGTAAAATGCCTCTTCCGCCGTATATTAAACAAAAAAAAGATTTAAACCGCAAAAATAAAATTTGGTATCAAACAATATATGCAAAGCAACTAGGGTCTGTTGCCGCGCCAACAGCCGGACTTCATTTTACCAAACGACTTTTGAAAAAAATCAAAAAAAGAGGCGTTCGGATTGAATACATTACTTTACATGTTGGTCTAGGAACTTTTGCGCCGGTGAGGGTGGAAAATATTTCGGAACACAAAATGCAGGAAGAAAAAGTGGTTATTTTGCCAAAAGTCGCAAAAAAATTAAATCAATTTAAAAAAGATGGGCAAAGAATTATTGCGGTTGGCACTACAGTCGCCCGTGCGTTAGAAGCAGTGGCAGAAGACAATAGAATAAGTTCGTACAAAGGTAAAGTAAATATTTTTATTTACCCGCCTTACAAATTCAAATTTATTGACGCATTGATTACCAATTTCCATTTGCCGAAAAGTACGCTTTTGATGATGGTTACAGCATTTATTGGTTCATCTCGAAATTTGCTGCCAAAAGAATCTTTAAAAATTGTTAAAAACATTTATAGACGAGCGATAGACAAGAAATACAAATTTTATAGTTATGGCGACGCAATGTTGATACTTTAAAATTTAAATTTCAAAAAATTTTTTTTAAAAAATAACGTTGCTTTTGGCAGCGTTCTCCCCTTATTTTTGGTTTTGCTATTTTGCGTCTGGCAAGTTTGCGTCTGGCAGGCGGCATGAGGCTGTAAGTTTTGCCATATCGGTCTCTTCATCATATTCAATGATATATTGAATGAGACTCGCATATGAAAGAGTTTCAGTGGATAGATTTATGGCTGCCAGTTCGCCGGTTGGACTGTGCGAGCCAACCAGGACATTGATTTCCTGTTCTTGGGGAAATTGATTAGCCAGTGTTCTTGCCCAACCGAGCACGGTGCCAAGCATTCGGCCGCGGATTAAGAGCGCGCCAGGCCAGATACGGAGCCAGTCGGCAACAGTTATTTTCTTTCTTCTCTCCATGGTTTTGCATATTATAGGACTAAGCGGCTGCTCTTTGATAGCCCATTCATATCCAAAGCCTTCTTCAGCCAAAATAAGCGGGTAGCCGATCGTTTTGGGTAAAAATCCTAGCGTTTCAAGCACTATTTCGACCGTTTCTTTTGTCCGTTTCATTCCTGAATAAAAGACCGCCTGGAAAGTGAGATTACGCAGGAATCGTCTGGTTGTTTCTTTGACTTGTTCTACACCTGTCTCGCTAAGCGCGTCTTCATCCAGTCTTTTTTCTCCGTGCCTTATAACCCAAAAATTTACTATTTTCATTAATTCCTCCAATTTTTGTTTTAGATAAAAATTTAAACATGTTTAGTAGTTTTTGTCAAGAAATGGTGTTATAATAAAAAAATTTCTAAAGTTATTTTAGACGATAAATTTAAAAAAGAATTATTTTACATTATGGTTTACCATGAAAAAATTTTACTTTCTGCTAATGGTTTTTGTGACGTGCATAATATTACAGAAAAGGTGAAAGGAATTGTGAAAAATTCAAAAGTTAAAGATGGCTTGGTTCTGGTTTTCGTTTTGGGTTCAACTGCAAGTGTGACAACTATTGAATATGAGCCAAACACGGTTCGTGATTTGCAAGAATTTTTTGAAAAAATTATTCCAAAGGATGAAGCTTATCACCACAATAAAACATGGGGTGACGGCAATGGTTTTTCACATCTTAGGGCCGCTCTTTTGGGTCCATCTATTTCTGTGCCAGTGATGGGCGGAAAACTGCGGCTCGGCACTTGGCAGCAGGTAGTTTTTATTGATTTTGACAATCGACCAAGAAAAAGAGAAATTTTAGTTCAAATTTTAGGAGAATAAATTCTTTTTTTAGAAGAATTAACTTTATATTTTCTTTTCTTTGTTTTTTTGTTATAATGATGTGATATGAAAATAATTTTATTAAAAAATGTAAATAATCTAGGCAAAATAGGAGAGGTAAAAGAGGTAGCAGACGGTTATGCTAGAAATTTTTTAATTCCCCGCGGCTTTGCAGAAGCAGCGACGGAAGGGGCCGTCGCTCGAATTGAGGAAATGAAAAAAGCGGCTGAGCGAAAAGCTGAACATGAGTTAAAAGCAATTCAAGAATTAGCAGAGAAATTAGAAGGAGTTGAAGTAATAATAAAAGCAAAGGCAGAAGAGGGTGGAAAACTTTATGGCTCAGTAAGCGAAGAACAGATAGCATCAAAATTAAAAGAAAAGGGTTTTGATATCAAAAAGAAGCAAATAGTTTTAGAAAAACCAATTAAAGATTTGGGTGGGCACGAAGTTATGGTACAATTAAATCATGGACTGGAGGCAAAGGTTTATGTGATGGTGACGGAGGAGAAATAAATATTTCGTATTTAGTATTTCGTATTTAGTATGAAGATAATCGATCCGCTAGAGATAATATTTAGTTAAAATACTAGATACCAGATACCAAATACAAAATACTAACAATTATGGCAAAATATATTTTCGTGGCTGGCGGTGTGATGTCGGGTGTCGGTAAAGGAACTGCTTGCGCCGCGATTGGGAAAATTTTACAGAGCAAAGGTTTTAGGGTAACAGCAATAAAAATCGACCCATATATCAATGTTGATGCTGGGACAATGAATCCAGTTGAACACGGCGAAGTTTTTGTAACTGACGACGGTGATGAAACAGATCAGGACATCGGCAATTACGAAAGATTTTTAGATGAAAATATTTACTCTGATAACTACATGACCACCGGCCGGGTTTATCAGACAGTTATTGCCAAAGAAAGAAATTTGGAGTACGGCGGGCGGTGCGTTGAGGTTGTGCCGCATGTGCCTGAAGAAGTAATCAGAAGAATTCGCCGGGCAGCCAAGAAAGCAAAAGCAGATTTTGTGATTATTGAAATCGGCGGGACAGTTGGCGAATATCAAAATGTTTTATTTTTGGAAGCAGCCAGAATGCTGCACCATCGGCGTCCGCAGGACGTCCTTTTTGTTTTAGTAAGTTATTTGCCGATTCCTTCAAAAGTTGGGGAAATGAAAACTAAACCAACTCAACACGCGACGCAAGTTTTGAACTCAGCTGGAATCCAGCCAGATATTATTTTATGCCGATCAGAGGTGCCACTTGATGAACCGAGAAAAGAAAAAATTTCAATTTTTTGCAATGTTGATAAGCGGGATGTTATTTCTGCTCCGGATGTTGATTCAATTTATGAAGTCCCCATTAATTTTGAAAAAGAAGGTTTGAGTCAAAGGATTTTGTCCAAATTTTACATGAGATCGCGGCAAAAAGATTTAAAAGATTGGCGGCATTTGGTTAAAACCATCCAAACAGTCAAAGATGAGGTACGCATTGGTGTTGTTGGAAAATATTTTACAACCGGAAATTTTATTTTATCAGATGCTTACATTTCTGTGATTGAGGCTATAAAGCACGCGGCCTGGTATCATAATAAAAAACCAGTTCTAATTTGGTTGAATTCCGAAGAATATGAAAAAGAGCCAGCGAAGCTCAAGGATTTGAGGCAGTTAGACGGCGTCATTGTTCCGGGCGGATTTGGTTCAAGGGGTGTTGAAGGAAAAATCAAAGCAATCCAATATTGTCGAGAAAATAAAATTCCTTATTTTGGTTTGTGCTACGGCATGCAAATGGCAGTTGTAGAATTTGCCAGAAATGTCTGCGGTTTAGCCGGGGCAAATTCTACTGAAATCGATTCTAAGACGCCGCATCCAGTAATACACATTATGGAAGAACAAAAAGAATTAATAAAAGAAAAAAAGTATGGCGGGACAATGCGGCTTGGGGCATGGCCCTGCGTCCTCTCTAAGAAATCAATTAGTTACAAAGCTTACGGCAAAAGAAACATCTCTGAGCGGCATCGCCATCGATACGAATTTAATAATGCTTATCGGGAGCAATTTGAAAAAGCTGGCATGGTTTTGTCTGGTGTTTCGCCAGATAATCGGCTAGTGGAAATTATTGAAGTTAAAAATCACCCATTTTTTGTCGGAACACAGTTTCACCCGGAGTTCAAATCTCGTCCTCTGAAACCGCACCCACTTTTCAGAGAATTCATTTCAGCATGTTTAAAGTCTCGTGGGTGAAACTAGGAAGGGGTCGGGAAACTAGTTTTCCCATGGCGGAAACCCACCTGCCAAAGCCAATTGATGAAGGATTATTCTAAATTATCCAACCAATTTTTTGAAAAGCAATCAAAATCAATTAAGAAACGGTTGGCAATTGGCGGGCAGGTACTAAAACCGAGGGTTTTAGGGGTGCGAACAAAGTGAGCGATGTTTCATCCCGAATTTAAGAGTAGACCGTTAAAGCCACATCCATTATTGAGAAAATTTATTGCCGCATGCCATATGATACATAGGTGAAATTTAAATGATCACGGGAAAAAGTATTAACAAAACCGCCCCGGTTGTCCGGGGCGGTTTTTAATGTTTTATGCTTCCTTTGACAGCACATGAACTATCTTTTTCCATCTTAATTTGCCATGGAAATTTGGCAATTTGCGAGTTGAGAATTTAACTATACCATCAGCAACCGCGTATAAAGTGTCATCGCCTCCTTTTTTAACATTTTTCCCAGGATGAAATTTTGTTCCTCTTTGACGTACTAAAATACAACCCGAATGAGCAAATTGCCCGTCAGCCATTTTTACACCTAATCTTTTTGCTTGTGAATCACGGCCTAAACTAGTAGAACCGCCTGCTTTTTTATGTGCCATAAAATAAGTTAAAAGTTAGAAGTTAAAAGTTGGAAGTTAAATTTCTAAATCTCTAAATTTAGATTATCACGAAGTTTGAAAAGCGTCAATACTCCAGACGTGTCAATGGATTTAACTAGGTAAGTGGAAAATCTTCTTGCTTGAATCGCGAAAGAAATAAGTAGATTTCATTAAAAAGGAAAATTTTTCTAATGGAATGAATTGGTTTTTTAATTTCATTAGATTCAGCTTTTTATCTAATGCAAAAAATCAGCGATCGCTGATTTTTTGTATTAATAACCATTTCACTCACTTTTTAAATCCATTAACCAATACCATTTCACTTACATTTTATAGCCGTCAATACCCAGATTTGATTTTTTTTCTAGGTCGAGTAAAATTAAATTATGAAAAAGATAGTTTTTTTACTTATCACAGTTTTATTTTTGATCGGCCTTGGTTGGTATTGGTATGGTCTTAGGACTGAGAAGCGTGATCAGCAGATTATTGATTCTAGCAAGCAGGTCGTAAACCAAAGTGAAATCGCGGCGGCAAACAGCGAGCAGCCGGTCGTCAATCAGGTCACGGAAGTTGTTAATGAGCAGAAAAAAATTGAACCGCCGTCTGATTTTGATATTGAAGTGCCTTTCGTTTCGCAGGCGCCTTTTGCTCTTTGGGATCCACTGCACAACGAAGCCTGTGAAGAAGCGTCAATGATTATGGCGGCGAAATATTTTAAAAAAGAAAAATTGGATAAAGAAATAATGGAAGATGAAATACAAAAATTGGTTAAGTGGGAGGGTGAGAATAAATTTCCGATCGATTTAACCGCAGAACAGGCGGCAGAAGTTTTGGATAAATATTTTGGGTTGAAGGCAGAAGTGAGCGGCGAAATAACAGATGAAAAAATAAAAACAGAAATTGTCTCCGGCAAACTGATTATTCTTCCTCTTGCCGGCCGGCTTGTTCCGAATCCTTATTACCGTCAGCCCGGGCCGCTTTATCACATGTTAATTATTCGCGGTTTTGATGAAGACGAATTTATAACAAATGATCCGGGAACCAAACGAGGTGAAGAATATCGATATTTGTATGGCGATCTGCTTTGGGCGATTCATGATTGGACCGGTGGAGCGCGTGAATATAATGATCCACGCCCAGAACCGGACATAACAAAAGGAAAAAGAGTAATGATAATTGTTGGTAAAAATTTGGAAAAATTATAAATTTATAGCATCCGCTAAAGTAATAGAGTTAGTGATGAGACAATAGAAGCTATAGATTCAAAATAACAAACAAAGGCCTCAATGCATTTTATCTTTGAAATTATGAACAGCCTTCTTGTTTTAGAAGAAAAATAAGATTATAATAAATAAACGTAACAAAATTTAAATTTAATTTTTCAAAACGTACATTTATGAAAGAAGGAGAGAGGTCGCCTTTTGAGGCTGAAAAAAAGTTGCAAATGGCAAAAGAAATTGATGACCTTTTATGCCGGTTGGAAACAGAATCGGACGAAGAGGTTAAAAAAAATCTTGAAAGCGAGATTAGAGATAAAATAAAGCGATATCGTAAAATTCTTGGACAAGCGGATAAAGAGGAGGTCACAGAATATTATAAGCGGTTAGAAGATTTGAAAAAGATAGTTTGAGTATTTAGTTTTTTGTTTTTAAATTTATGGGCCAAATAATTTATTCGAAAAAAGTTATTGAACATTTTAAAAACCCACATAATCAAGGTGTAATTAAAAATCCGACTGTTGTTGGCGAATCCGGCAATCCATTGTGCGGGGATATGATGAAACTGTATTTGAAAGTTGAAAAGAAAAAAATTGACGGTAAGGCAGTTGACTACATTAAAGATATTAAATTTGAGACTTTGGGCTGCGCTGCGGCTATCGCCACTTCATCAATGATTACTGATTTAGTTAAAGGTAAGACTTTGGAAGAGGCATCAAAAATAACAAAAGCAAATATCGCTGATTCTTTAGGCGGTCTTCCGCCGATTAAATTGCATTGTTCGGTCCTTGCGATTGAGGCGCTGCACGATGCGCTTAAAAAGTTAAAAAAGTAACGCGTAACGCGTAATTTGAAAAATAATTTATTTTATATTTATATGCTTATAAATGAACAGGTCAAAAAAGTTTTAGACGAAGTGCGGCCGGCTCTTCAAGCTGACGGCGGTGATGTAGAATTAGTTGATGTTGATGAGAAAAACGGGATAGTTAAAGTAAAACTGATCGGGACTTGTCATCACTGTCCAATGGCTGCCATGACGCTTGAACAAGGGATTGCCAGAGTTTTAAAAGCAAAAGTAAAAGGTGTAAAGGAAGTGATAGCGGCATAGAAGTAACAATTTACAATTAACGCTTGACAATTAACAAGTAACATGTAAATAGTTGATTGATTTTCGTATTTTTGTGATTTTTTCGTAATTTCGTAGATTTTATGAAAAGAATATATTTAGATTATTCAGCCACAACGCCGATTGACAAAGATGTGCTTAAAGCTATGCAGCCGTACCTCGCGGCTGAGTTTGGTAACGCTTCTTCTTTGCATACTTTTGGTCAGAAGGCAAGGGCCGGCGTTGAAAAAGCGCGCGAACAGATAGCAAAATTTTTGGGTTGTGAGTCAAAAGAAATTTTTTTTACTTCAGGCGCGACAGAGAGTAACAATTTAGCCATTTTAGGTTTGACAAAAAGGCTGCGCAATTTAGACCCTAAGCGAAAATTACATTTGATAACTTCATCTATTGAACATCCAGCAGTTCTTGATGTTTGTCGGGAATTGGAAAAAGAAGGATTAGCTGTTACTTATTTACCAGTAACAAAGAACGGGTTAGTGCGGCCACAAGATGTTAAAAAAGCATTCCGACCAGAAACTTTTTTAGTTTCAATCATGTATGTGAATAATGAAATTGGTACGATTCAACCAATCCGTGAGATTGGCAAAATAATAAAAGAAGAAAGAAAAAGAAAATGCGGCAAAACTGAAGCATGTTTGCCGGGTGCGCCGCTTTATTTTCATACAGATGCGGTTCAGGCAGCAAATTATTGCGATTGTAGAGTTGATTGGTTAGGCGTTGATATGTTATCGCTTTCGGCTCATAAAATTTATGGGCCAAAGGGAGTAGGCGCTCTTTACGTGCGGAGTGGGGCGCCGCTTTTACCTCTTCAATACGGCGGACATCAAGAACGCGGGCTGCGTTCTGGTACAGAAAATGTGGCAGGAATTGTGGGTTTTGGGAAAGCGGTTGAATTATTAAAAAGCAAAGAAACAGAGAAAATAAAAAGAAAAATTAAAAAATTAAGAGATAAATTAATAAAGGGTGTTTTACAAAAAATTCCTGGCACAATTGTAAATGGCGATTTAAAACAGCGCATACCGTCAAACGCAAATTTTTGTTTTAAAAATGCAGAAGGAGAAAGTATTTTGCTGATGCTTGATATGGAGGGTATCGCTGCCTCGACTGGTTCGGCATGCGCTTCTGGTTCGCTTGAGCCTTCCCATGTTTTATTGGCTTTGGGCGTTAAACCTGAATTAGCCCACGGCAGTTTAAGGATAACCTTAGGAAAGTTTACGGCTGAAGAGGAAATTGACTATTTTTTAAAAATTTTACCTGGGATTATTAATAATTTGCGAAAGATTTCTCCTCTAAAGTGATTATTTTTTGAGTGAAATAAATAGCATGTTTTCCTTGGCAATAATTAAAGATTTTTTTATAAATTTTTTTGGTCGGACATTTAGGGACAAATTTTTTCAGTTAGTTTTTCTGCCTGCCATTGGAATTAATTTAATTATTTGGCTTTTACTTTATTTTAATTTTTTTCCCCTCCGAGAGTTTGGCGAAGTGGTTCCATTACATTACAATGTTTATTTTGGCATTGATTTAATTGGAAAATGGTATAAAATTTTTACTATCCCTTTGGCAGGGTTTTTTATTATTTTAATTAATTTAATTTTATATTCCTTTATTTATTTAAAAGAAAAAATTATTAAATATTTTTTAGGCGTCGCCACTTTAATTAGTCAAATTTTGCTTTTGATTGCTGCTTTTGTGATGGTTTTAATTAATCGATAATTTTTAAACAATGTTTGAAACTCAAACCATGGGCCAGATTTTGAACTTTCAAATACTGCGAGAGGTGGCCAACTGATGGCAGTAATTTTTACCAATAGAGAATATTTTTTTGCCTGGTCCGACAGCTGAGGCAGCAGTTGGGAAATCTACCTTGCTCGACTTAGCTGCGATTGGTAGGAAGCAACCTAAACTACCTTCAGAAAACGGGGGTGGTTTTTTTATTTGCAACAAGTTAATTTTATGGTAAAATTTAAAAGTGCTCATTTTAAATAGGATCCAACTAACTTTTAAAGTTTTAACCGTTTGAAACGGGCATTTTCGCAAAGACACTTTAAAACCCTAAAAATAAATTCTCAATATATAATTTCGCTTTGATTATACTTGCCATGAGATTTGAGTCTTAAGTCTTATTATGGAAACATTTAATATAATCAAAATTTTTATACTGACAACCGTCGCTTTTATATTGGCAATGGCCTGGACACCGCTTCTTACTCATTTTTTATACAAATATAAAATGGGTAAGCAAATCAGAGATGAAAAAAGTGCACCTATAATGTCGGCGCTTCATAAAAGTAAATCAGGCACGCCAACAATGGGCGGCCTTCTTATTTGGGTGACCACTCTTTTTTTAGCCTTGCTTTTTTATAATTTAAGTGAATGGACCAATATTGAAATTTTTAAAAAATTAAATTTTCTAACTCGTTCTCAGACGCTTTTGCCTCTTGGCGCGCTTGTTGCCTCGGCTTTGGTCGGCTTGGTTGATGATTATTTTAATGTTAAAAAAATAGGACCAAGCGGCGGAGGGTTAAAAATGAGACACAGATTGATAATTTATACCTTAATCGCGATTATAGGCGCTTGGTGGTTCTATTTTAAACTTGATTGGGACCTTATTCGAATTCCCTTTTTAGGAAATTTTGAAATCGGCCCTTGGTATATTCCAATTTTTATTTTTATTATTGTGGCTACTTCTTTTTCCGTTAATGAAAGCGACGGGTTAGATGGTTTAGCAGGCGGTTTACTTTTGGCATCATTTGCGGCCTTTGGCGCAATCGCTTTTTCCCAAGGGAAATTTGATTTAGCTGCTTTTTGCGGAGTAACTATTGGTTCACTTTTGGCTTTTCTTTGGTTTAATATCAATCCTGCTCGATTTTTTATGGGTGATACAGGAGCTATGTCACTTGGTGTTACTTTGGGAATTGTCGCAATGTTAACTAATTCAGTGGTTCTCCTGCCAATTATTGGTTTTTTGTTTGTTGTTGAATCAATGTCTGTAATTATCCAGGTTTTGTCAAAAAAAATTCGTAAGAAAAAAATTTTTCTTTCAACTCCAATTCATCATCATTTTGAGGCAAAAGGCTGGCCTGAACCAAAAATTGTAATGCGTTTCTGGGTTATTACTGCTGTTACAGCTGTGATTGGGTTGATTATTTCGTTGATGGATAAAGGATTGGGATGATTATCAAAATAGCAAAATAACAAGATAACAAAATAACAACATTGTTTTTGTGTTTTTTGTTCTTGTGTTCTTGTGAATTATGCATAAACCAGACTATGTTTTCCTTGGTTTAATTGGAGCAATCATTGTTTTTGGGTTAGTAATGCTTTCATCAGCTAGTTCTGTTTTGGCTTATGAAAAATTTCAAGATAACTACTGGTATTTTAAGCATCAAATTGTCTTTGGCTTACTTCCTGGAATAGCCGCTTTTTTAATAATGGCAAGAATTGATTACAGAAAATGGAAAAAATACGCCTTTCCTTTACTCATCGTTTCAATTTTTTTACTTTTAACAGTTTTTATCCCAGGCCTAGGTGCAAGTTATGGCCGAGCTCGCAATTGGGTTAATATTTTTGGTATGTCAATGCAGCCGGCAGAGATTGTTAAATTAACTTTTTTACTTTATCTAGCTGCTTGGTTTGAAAAAAGAGAAAGAGATAAAATTAAGGATGTTTCTTCCGGCTTAATTCCTTTTACTGTGGTTTTAGGGGTTATTATCTTGCTTATGGCTCTTCAACCAGACATCGGGACAATGGTCATAATTATTTTACTTTCTTTAGCCGTTTATTTTTCTGCCGGTGCGCCTCTAGTTCATTTGAGCTGGATAAGCATCTTGGGAATGGGTCTGCTTTTTTTATTAGTCAAAATTGCGCCGTATCGCGCCGCGCGACTAACAATTTTTTTACATCCCGAACTTGATCCTCAGGGCATTGGTTATCATATAAATCAAGCTATGCTTGCTGTTGGTTCAGGAGGATTATTTGGTTTAGGATTTGGGCATTCAAGACAAAAATTTCAATATCTGCCAGAGGTTGCTGGTGACTCAATTTTTGCCATAATCGCTGAAGAGTTAGGTTTTATCTTTTCTGTTATACTGTTGGTTTTGTTTATTTTTCTGGCTATCAGAGGTTTAAAAATAGCCCAAAGAGCTCCTGATGGTTTTGGTCGATTAGTAGCCGTGGGTATCACAAGTTGGTTTTTTTTCCAAGCAATCATTAATATTGGCGCAATGCTTGGTATTTTTCCTTTGACCGGCATTCCTTTGCCTTTTATAAGTTATGGGGGTACAGCTATGACAGTTGGGCTTGCAGCTGTAGGAATTTTAACAAATATTTCAAAGAATTGTCGGGAATAAATCAAAAAACGTAAAAACTTATGAACTTAAGAACTTATAAACTGATTTTAACCGGTGGGGGGACAATGGGGTCAGTTACGCCACTGCTTGCCGTGGCAGAAGAAATAAAAAAACGAGCTTCTAATTGCCAGTTTTTATGGCTCGGGACTAGATTTGGGCCAGAAAGAAAAATAGTAGAAACTTATGGCATCAATTTTAAGTCAATGCCGGCCGGAAAATTACGTCGTTATTTGTCAGGTTGGAATTTTTTTGTCCCGTTTCAAATTTTCTACGGTTTTTGTAAAGCATTTTTTGTTATTTTAAAATTTAAACCCCAAATAATTTTATCAGCCGGAAGTTTTGTTAGTGTGCCAGTGATTTGGGCAGGTTGGTTTTTAAAAGTGCCAGTTTTAGTCCATCAGCAAGATTTGCGTCCTGGCTTAGCAAATAAATTGACAGCACCTTTTGCTAAAATTGTAACCATTACTTTTGAGGAGTCGCTAAAATATTTCCCTAAAGCGATTTTAATAGGGAATCCCGTTCGTCAGGAGATTTTTGAAGGCCAAAAGGAGCGAGCAGCAGAGATTTTTAAATTGGAAAAAGATTTGCCAACGCTTTTAGTGCTTGGCGGGGGAACAGGGGCACTGGGATTAAATAAAATTGTGGTTGAGGCCGTACCAGAGTTAACCAATTTTTGCCAAATAATCCATATAACAGGTGGGCGACTAGATGATTTGTCAAAATTTAAAATTGAAAAAATAAAAAAAGAAAATTCACGGTATCATTTATTTGATTTTTTGGTTGAGCCGTTAAAAGATGCTTACGCAGTCGCTGATCTTGTTGTCTCGCGTGCTGGGATGGGCACTTTAACAGAATTAGCCGCTCTTGGTAAACCGACTATTTTGGTACCAATGCCGGAAAGCCATCAAGAGGACAACGCATTTTATTTTAAAAAAAGTAATGCGGTTTATCTGCTTGACCAAAAAAAATTAACTCCGGAGATATTAATTGGGGTGGTTAAGGAGTTAATTAATAATAAGGTTGAGCTAGAAAATTTGAGCAAGAATATAAGAAGCATGATGAAACCAAACGCGGCTATAACAACGGCAGAAAAAATTTTAGAGGCTTTAAAAGAATAAAAAATTGATTTTTAGTTTGCTTTATCGAACTGACCTACATTTTTGTCGTAACAAAAATGTAGGTCAGTTTCTGAATAAACTACTTTGATTAATCGTTATAACTTTTATTTTATTTTTTAAATTTTTTTCACTTTTAAATTTTATTCTTAAATAGTTCGGCGTATAACCAATCCATTCATTTTTATTTTTTTCTTCAAAAAGAACGGGTACGGTTTGACCAATCATTTTTTTGATAAATTTTTCTCGCGTCATTTCAGCAATTTTTTGGAGCCTTTGCAAGCGGGCTTTTTTTATTTTTTTATTTATTTGCGGCATAGCCGCAGCCGGCGTACCAGGACGTGGTGAGTAAGGGAAAATATGGGTTTTGAGAAAACCAACTTTTTTGACTAAATTGCATGTGTTGCGAAAATCTTTTTCTGTTTCTTTTGGAAAACCAACAATGATATCAGTGGTAAAACCCATGAGTGGGAATTGTTTTTTTATTTTTTTGACGAGTGATAGATAATCTTTAATAGTATATTTTCGGTTCATTAATTTTAAAATATGATTACTCCCTGATTGGAGAGATAAGTGAACATGGGGCATTACTCGTGGATTATGAAAAAGTTTAATAAATTTCTCATCAACAAGTGTTGGATCAAGTGAACTAATACGGATTCTTTGGATTTTTGTTTCATTAAGAATTTTTTTCACCAGTTTGGTTAAATTTAATGATTGCTTATATTTTTTTCCAGTTGGATAATTTGTTGTTTTGTATTTACAGATGTTAACGCCGGTTAAGACAACTTCTTTAAAACCTTGGGCTACTTTACGGTTGATAGCAAAGATTATTTTTTTAGCACCGACACTTTTTGGTTTGCCGCGAAAATAAGGAATGGCGCAATATGAACAAAAATTATTACAGCCATTTTGGATTTTAATAAAGGCTCGAGTGCGACTTTTCTTTTCAGAGAGAGAGGGCTTTTCGTTATTTTTTTGCGATTGTAAAAAAACAGCAGGATTTTCAAGATTTATTTTTTTAATTTTAGTAATAATTTTTTTTTGACTCTTTGCATAAAAATTAACTTCAGGCATATTTTGCTTGAAACACCCGGTGACAAAAATTTTTGCTTTTTGATTTTGACGTTTCGCCTGGTGAATAATTTGTCGTGTGTCCTGTTCCGCGCCAGCCGTTAATCCGCAGGCATTAATAATATATACATCAGCTTTTTTCTTCCAATCAACAATAAAAAATCCTTCTTTTTGAAGGCTTTCTTTTAGTTCATCGGATTCAGCTTGATTTAGTTTGCAGCCAAGGGTATAAATAGCGATTTTCATCTTATTTAATATTTAAATTTGCTAAATTTAATTTTTTTGTTATAATTATAACAAAACAATTTAAAAAGTAAATGTTGATTTTTTCTTTTATTTTTTGGCTAGTTTATAATAAAATCTATTTAAAGCCCAGAAAGTCAATTTTATTTTGTTCATCAATAAAACAATTTTTGTTGCAAGGCCCGGTAGCTCAGCTGGTAGAGCATCTGCCTTTTAAGCAGAGGGTCCTGGGTTCGAATCCCAGCCGGGTCATTTCGTCTTTGGTGAAATTAAAAATCAAACTAAAAAATAAAAATTTGATTGTTGCAGATTCTGGGATTCGAACAGAAAAGGGGTCGGGAAAACGAAGTTTTCCCGCTTTGTGGAAAGATTAAAACCGCATGGTTTTAAAGCACAGGTCCGACAAAGTCGGACCGAGCAGTGAGAATCCCAGCCGGGTCATATTGCTTTTGGCAAAATTAAATTTTTATCATTTTTTATGAAAATTGCTTTTATTGGCCCAAAGGGAATCCCTTTTATAAGAGACGGAGGGGTAGAGCGTCATGTTGAAGAGTTAGCTACAAGATTAGCAAAAATGGGACACGAGGTTTATGTTTATGTTAGACCCCGTTTTATTATAAACGGCCAAAAGGTTTACAAAGGTGTTAAACTTATTTCTTTGCCGTCGATTCCTACAAAGAATTTAGATACCATTACCCATACTTTTTTGGCTAGCATTCATGTTTTATTTAAAAAAGTCGATATAATTCATTATCATAGTGTTGGTCCATCAACATTAGCATGGATTCCGCGAATTTTTAAATCAAAAGCTAAATTAATTGTTACCTTTCATAGCATTGATCGTTTTCATAAAAAATGGGGTTGGTTTGCGAGATTATATCTTGGTTGGGGAGAGTGGACTGCAACCCATTTCCCGCATAAAACGATTGCTGTTTCGAAAGCTATTCAAAAATACTGTAAAGAAAAATTTAACAAGGATGTTCTTTATATTCCAAATGGTGTAACGATTGAAAAAGTTGACGCTCAAGACAAAATCAAACAATTTGATTTAAAAAAAGATGAGTATATTTTAACTGTTGCGCGGCTTATTAAACATAAGGGTATTCATTATTTAATTGGAGCCTATCGAAAATTAGAAGGTACCTTTGGCACCGATCCTAAAAATTGGCCTGGCGGGATAATTAGAAAATTGGTCATTGTTGGCGCGCCGAGCTATACAGACGATTATTTTGTTTATTTGAATAAATTAGCTGATCAGAGCAAAAATATTATCTTTACAGGATTTCAAACAGGTGAGACATTGGCTCAACTTTTTGCCAATGCTTATCTTTATGTTCATCCGTCAGAATCTGAGGGTCTTTCAATCACAATTCTTGAGGCAATGAGTCACGGCACATGCGTTTTAATCAGCGATATCCCAGAAAATTTAGAAGCTATTGATCATTCTGGCTTTTCTTTTGAGGCAAAAAATGTTGATGACCTTTATGAAAAATTGGTTTATCTTTTAAATTTCCCAGAAGGGGTGAAGAAGCGCGGCGCGCAAGGATTAAAATTCATTAAAAAATATTTTGATTGGGAAAAAATTGTAAAAGAAGTAGAGGAAGTATATAAAAATTAATTTAATCTACTAAATTAATAATTTTTAAGAATCGCGAGCTTGTAAACCTCTTGGTTTATAGGTATTAAATTTTATTTTATAGACATTATTAAAAAATGTCTGCCTTATCTAAACAAGAGCAACTTGAAAAGTTGGCTTGCAAAATTAGAGTTTGCAAAAAATGTCGGCTTTGGAAAACAAGAATGATCGCTATTCCTGGCGAGGGAAATCCAAATGCGAAGATTATTTTTTTAGGAGAAAGTCCAGGAAAAGAAGAAAACAAAACTGGGCGTCCATTCGTTGGTCCAGCTGGAAAATTTTTAGATATGCTTTTTCGAGAGGTAAATTTTAGCAGAAAAAAAGTTTTTATAACATCAGTCATTAAATGTCATCCACCGAAAAATAGGAATCCTCGTTCGGACGAACTTGCTGCCTGCAAAATGTGGTGGCAAAAACAAATCAAAATCATTAAGCCGAAAATAGTAGTTCTTTTGGGTAAAGTTGCTTTAAAAACAGTTTTAGGGAGAGGGAATCTTTCAAAGTGTCATGGGCAAAAAATTGAAAGAGGAAATATTATCTATTTCCCGACATTTCATCCAGCTGCCGGCCGCCGTTTTCCATTTGTTAGAAATAAAATAATTAAAGATTTTGCGCTTTTAAAAAATATTGTAATTTCAAAAAGACGGTAGAAAATACGAAAATCTAAAAAATTTGTATTTTCAAACGATTTTGCATTTTGTAAACTTATGGAAAATTCGTTTTCTATCGGAAAAATTAAAGACATTGAAATCAAAATCCATTACTCATGGTTTTTGATTTTTTTTCTCATCACTTGGTCTTTAGCTGAATTTTATTTCCCCGCTCAGCATCCTGGTTGGACGAAATTAATTTATTGGGTTTCTTCTGGCATTGCCGCTTTTTACCTTTTTCTTTCAATTCTTTTTCATGAACTTTGCCATTCTTTAGTTGCTCGAGGTAATAAAATTACTGTGAGAAGTATTACTTTGTTTGTTTTTGGTGGAGTGGCAGAAATGGTCTCAGAACCCAAAAAACCGGTCTCTGAATTTAAAATGGCTGTTGCCGGTCCGCTTTCTAGTTTTCTTTTGGCCGGAGTTTTTTTGGCAGTCTCAAAATTACCCATTGGTTTAACTGGTTCAGCTGTTACTTACTATTTGTTTATAATTAATGGTCTTTTAGCATTTTTTAATTTAATGCCCGCCTTTCCCCTTGATGGGGGGAGAATTTTGAGGTCAGCTTTTTGGAGCTTTTATCGAGATTTAGGAAAAGCGACTCGTCAAGCAGTTAAAATAAGTAAATTTTTTGTTTTATTGTTGATAATTTTTAGCGTAAAAATGTTTATTGAGAAGAATTTTTTAGGCGGCCTTTGGTTAGTGTTTATAAGTTTATTTTTATATCAAGCCGCTGAAGGAAGTTTAAAGGGCAGGTTAATAGAGGAAACTCTTGCCAAAATAAAAATTACTAAAATTATGGATAAAGGTTTTAAAAATGTTGATTTAGAAATGACCTTAGATGAATTAGCTAACCTTTTTTTGGATTACAAACAAGGAGGCTTCCCAGTCACAAAAAACGAAAAACTTATGGGTATGGTAACTTTGGAAGATTTAAGAGAAATTCCTAGGGCAAAGTGGGAGAAAATAAAAGTCAAAGAGATAATGACTGACCTCGATAATTTACAGATTCTAAAAGTAACTGATAATGCTTATGACGCATTTTTAAAAATGACAAATTATGACGTCGGACGAATTCCAGTGGTGGACGATGGTAGATTAGTAGGTTTAGTAACAAGAAATTCAATTATTTTAGTTTTAGCTTTGAGATGCGAAAAGTGTATATAAACGCTACGAAATTACGAAAATTATGAAATGTACGAAATTCGTACATTTGTAAGCGATTTGTGATTCGTAGCAAAAGCATGATTAATCATAAATTGTTCCAACAGTTGAAAAAGGAGTTTGATTTTTATGGTAGAGAGAGAAGAGAAGTAATTGATAGTTCTAATACGGCTTTGATGAAATCAAAACAGGCTATTTTTGCCTTTCATCGAAACGATGTGCCAGGTGGCATAAGATTACTCAGAGAAGCAGAGGCAATTTTTAAAAATTTAGAAAAAAGATTTAAAAAAGAAGAAGAGTTAAGATACGAAGGTTCATATCGTGCGGCTCTTGAAGAATATGTTGAAGCAAAATTTTTTGGAAAAGTTTTACAAGGAGAAAGAATAGATTTTATTAGGGAGGCAACCGTTGATGTTGATAGTTATTTAGCTGGTTTATGCGATTTAACCGGGGAATTGACCCGTAAAGCGGTTATTTTTGCGGCAGAACGCAAGTTTGACGGGGTAGAAAAAATGGTTAACGCGGTTCGTCAAATTATAGCGGAATTGATAAAGTTTAATTTAACCGGCTACCTTCGGACAAAATATGATCAGGCAAAACAAAGTTTAAGAAGAGCAGAAGAAGTGCTTTATGAAGTGAAAATGAGGGAAAAATAACAATTAACAATTAGCAGTTGACAGATATATGCCTCGCGAAATTTCAGCTGGAGCCGTGATTTTCAAAAAGAACAAAGAAGTAAAGTATTTATTATTGCAATACGAAGCTGGGCACTGGGATTTCCCGCGAGGGGCAATTGAGAGAGACGAAAGAGAAAAAGATACAGTAATACGTGAAACGAAGGAAGAGGCAGGGATTACTGATTTGAAATTTATTCCTGGTTTTAGAGAAAGAATTTTTTGGTTCTATAAAAAAGCAGGGAAAACAGTCTACAAAGAGGCGATTTATTATTTGGCTGGAACAAAAACAGAAGAAATAAAAATTTCTTTTGAGCACACTGGTTTTCAGTGGTTACCCTATGAAGAAGCAATAAAACAATTAACTTTTAAAAATTCTAAAAAAGTTTTAGAAAAAGCAGACAAATTTTTAAAAAGAATTGGACATCATTTTTGACTATTTTAACTACAGACGATTCTCCAATTTTTTCACGATCGTGAAAAAATTGGAGAAGGATG